>DDKT01000094.1 GCA_002339755.1 Patescibacteria group bacterium UBA2591 | reverse complement strand
TTGGCAAACAGATTGGGACAGCTCTCCTGTTTTTAATCTCAATTCTAATCCTTCACGAGCTAACCCCAAGATCTTAACCCATCAACCCTCTATTACTCAACCTTATCGTTGTTGGCAATATAGAATTATTGGAAAAACTAATGGTAATGCTACCTGGATAGTAAGAGATGTCTTCTTAGTTCCCCAACCAGAAGGTTATGGAAAATTAAAACTTGTAGCTGATAAAGCCAATACCTATCCTAATAATATCCAACAAGCAGAAGATGGTCGTTATTTCCAGTATCTTGTCCTTGGAGCCTCTAATGGCTCTGCTTCTTGGAATGTAGATAAGGTAGAATTAACAACAAAATTCTCTTCCTTTAATATAGGCAAAAGATATCAGATAGCCAAAGCTTCTTTAACTGATAATGATGATTTACTTTATAGAATCCATTATTCTTTAGAAAATACAGATAATTATCTCTCTGTAACTGCTTGGCAAGATTCAGGAGATAAAACAGCTTCCAATACCTTATCCCATACCTTTCCTGCTTCAACAGGCCAAGCCCTAAGATGGCTAAGATTTAACAGGGTTAGTAGCACTGGTTCTCCTCCTACTTCTCCAACAGCCATTGCCTTCTTAGCTAAAGAAGCTAATGTTTATGTTATTAAAAAGAAAACCAATGGTACTTTTGAAGAACTTCCCAGAAGCGAAGGAGGAACAACCAGAGCTTATTATGGAACCACCCTTCCTACTGCTCGTATAGGTAAGACCTCAGAAACCCAAACCTATCAGCTTTGTACTGGTTCAAGAGGACCCCTAAGAAGAATTACCCTCAAAGCCCTTCCCCATCCTGAAGGAACAGATGGTTATAAATGTGCCTCCTTATCTTGGACAGGCTCAGCTAATGAAGATGAATGGATAGATGCAGCTGAAGTACCAGACCAAAGAGCTACCATCACTCCTCAAACCCTTGGCTATGGCGACGAACATCAAACTCTTTCAATTGGCAGTTGTAAAAACTTCCATCTAAGAACAAGAGTGCCCCTAGAAGGAGTAACTGAGGGTCTAAAAAAGATAAGATTCTACTTTGAAGGAGAGGTGTTGTGATAATAAACCAAATGTTAAAAATCAAAAATAAAAAACATAAACTTAAAAACACTAAAAAGAAAAAAATCCAAAAAGAATTAATTTAATAAAACCAAAAACATAAACTTAGAAACTTTAAAATTAAGGAAAAAAATAGTTTTTACATTTTTAGGTATGTGTTTTTAGTATTTGGTATTTGGTTTTTAATTTTATTATTTTGAGATTTATATTTTGTATTTTGGATTTTTATGTATCGAAGCCATTTTTGCGAACAACTTAATAAAAAAAATATTGGAGATAAAGTTAGGCTAGCCGGCTGGGTAGCTTCTAGAAGAGATCATGGTAAAATTATTTTTATTGATTTAAGGGAACGTTCTGGTTTGATACAACTAGTTTTTACTCCTCAGAATAAAAGACTTTATGAACTAGCTAATACTTTACGGCCTGAGTGGGTAATTAGCGTAAAAGGAGTAACAAAAGCTAGGCCTAAAGGCATGGAAAATCCAAAGATTTCAACTGGAGAAATTGAATTTGAAGTTGAAGAGCTTGATATTTTAAATAAAGCCGAGACTTTGCCATTTGAAATCGAAGGAAGCGGCTACGAAATAAAGGAAGATTTAAGGTTGAAATATCGCTACCTTGACCTAAGACGGCCAAGAATGTTAGAAATTCTTAAAATAAGACAAAAAGTAAAAAATTTTACTCGTAATTTTTTAACTGAGAAAGGATTTATCGAGGTTGATACGCCAATCCTGACTAAAAGCACACCAGAAGGAGCAAGAGATTTTTTAGTTCCTTCCAGGCATCATCTTGGAAAGTTTTATGCCCTTCCCCAGTCTCCTCAGCAATACAAACAACTTTTGATGGTAGCAGGGCTTGAGAAATATTTTCAGTTTCCTTTTTGTTTTCGAGATGAGGACTTGCGAGCAGATCGATTATTAGAATTCGATCAATACGATATTGAAATGAGTTTTGTAGAAAAGGAAGATATTTTGAAGCTGATCGAAGAATTATTGATAGAAACTTGTGAAAAAATTCTAAAAAAGGAAATCCAAGAAAAGCCTTTTCCAAGGATGAATTATGAGGAAGTAATAAGAAGATATAAAACGGACAAACCTGATTTGCGTAAGAAAAAATCTTCAGGCTCTCCTCTTGCCTTTCTTTGGGTTCTCAATTTCCCTATGTTCGAGAAAAAAGAAGATGGCGCCTGGAGTCCATGTCACCACCCCTTTACAGCTTTAATTGATGAACATGTTCCATTTTTAGATCAGCCTAAAAAAATTGGTCAAATTAAAGCTAAACAATACGATTTAGTTTTAAACGGCGCGGAGATTTTTGGAGGTAGCATTCGAACTCATGATCCTTTGATTTTGTTTAAAGTTTTTAAAATTTTAGGTCATTCTGAAAAAGAAATAAAAGAAAAATTTGATCATTTATTGGAAGCTTTTAGATACGGAGTTCCGCCTCATGGCGGGATTGCTGGAGGCTTTGCTCGATTTCTGATGGCTGCTTTAGGGGAGGAGAGTATTCGAGAGGTGGTTCCTTTCCCCACTACTGGTCAAGGAACTGTTTCAGTTATGGAAGCTCCATCTGAGGTAGAAGAGAGTCAACTAAAAGAGTTGCGCCTTAAAGTTTTGAAGGAAGAATAGCAGGGTGAGGGTTTAAAATCCTAAATTATAGATTCCGAGCAAGGTTTGTTTTAAGTAACAATACTTAAACGTAATTAAATTTTTTATCGATTATTTTTAAAAGGAATTAGATTAGAGATAGTACTTTTACTCTATAATTTCAAGGATGAAAATAAATCTTTATTTTTGCTTCTATAAATTTTGAATTTTTATTATGACTCTTTATCGAAAATACCGACCTCAATTTTTTAAAGAACTTGTCGGACAAAAACATATTAAAATTACTCTAGAAAATGAGATAAAGCAAAATAAAATTGTCCATGCCTATCTTTTTACAGGGCCTCGAGGCATTGGCAAAACAACTATGGCTCGTCTTCTGGCTAAAGCTTTGAATTGCCAAGAAAGAAAAAGAGATGAAACTGAGCCCTGTAACAAATGTTTTGTCTGTCAAGAAATAAACAGAGGCCATTTTTTAGATCTTATTGAAATAGATGCTGCTTCTAATCGTGGTATCAATGAAATCAGGGAATTGAAAGAGCGAGTTAAATTTGTTCCTTCTTTAACCAAATATAAAATTTTTATTATTGATGAAGTACATATGCTAACTCCTGAGGCCTTTAATGCTCTTTTAAAGACTTTAGAAGAGCCCCCTAAGCATGTTATTTTTATTCTAGCCACCACCGAGCCTTATAAATTACCAGAAACCATTATTTCTCGTTGTCAAAGATTTGATTTTAAAAAGATTGACCCAGAAGAAATAACTAAAAGATTGGAAAAAATAGCTAAAGCTGAAGGAGTAAAAATAGAAAAAGAGGTTTTAAGAGATATTAGTTTTTATGGTCAGGGTTCTTCTCGTGATGCCGAAAATCTTCTGGGACAGATTCTTTCTTTGGGAGAAAAAAAGATTGGTCCTGAACAGTTAGAAATAGTTTTGCCCCGGAGAGACCTAGCTTTGGTTATAGAATTGATTGAATATTTGAATAAAAAAGAAATTAAAAATTGTCTTAATCTTATTAATCGATTAATAGAAGAAGGAGTTGATTTAGAACAATTTACTAAAGATCTGATAGAATTTTTAAGAAGAATTTTACTTTTTAAAATTGATAGAGAAATTAAAGATTTAAATTTAGATAAAAAAACCGAAGAGAAGATCCAGTCGTTATCCCAGGAGATGAGGGTGGAAGAATTGATAGATATGATCGAACTTTTTAGGGAGAAGAAAGATCAGTTAAAATGGGCAGAAATTCCTCAGTTACCCTTAGAACTAGCAGTAATTACGCTTATCTCTTGTAAAACTAATGAGGCAGAATCGGTTAATCTGCCCTCGGAAAAAGAGAGAAATGATCAAAATACTCAAAATAATCCTATTCATCAAGATTCTTTTTCTCAGTTTTTTCTTTCTTCTAAAAAGAACAAAGATTTAACAGAAAAAGTTATTTCCTTAAAGGAGATTCAAAATAAATGGAAAGAAATTTTAGAAGAGGTTAAAAAATATAATCATTCTTTAAATGCTTTTTTAAAAATAGGAAAAGTGGTTTCTTGGCAAGATAATGTTTTATCTTTGAGCTTCCCTTTTAAATTTCATCAAGAAAAAATTAAGGATATTAAAAATAAAAGATTACTTGAAGAAATTCTGAGTCGGATTTTAGAAATAAAAAAAATTCGAATAGAATCGAAAATAGAGAAAGAAGAGGATAAATCCCAAGAGAGTTTTCTAGATAAAATCATCGGAGTTTTTGGAAAGAGCGAGGAGAAGTAAAACATTTAAAATTGGTTTAAATTTTCTTTCCTGGGTCGTCTAATGGTAGGACATGGGACTCTGGATCCCAGAATTTTGGTTCGAATCCAAACCCAGGAGCCAGTAAGGAAAAGTCAACGATTTATGGGCCGCCTTGCTTCGTTCGGTGACCAAATTGAACGGAATTTTGAATGAAAAAATCAATTGATGGTTTTGTTTTAATAAAATTAAAAATAAAAGAAAATTTTTCATATTTTTAATTAAATACATGGTAGAAGTTAAAATTCTAATTGAAGGTTATACAACAACAGATACTGTAGAATCTGGCGAAGAAAAAACTTGTTCGACAATTAGTTTAATTAAGGATAAAAATATTATAATGATTGTCGATCCAGGAGTTTTAGAAGACCAAAAAATGCTTATTGACAAACCTGTCAAATCATTTAAAA
>DDKT01000091.1 GCA_002339755.1 Patescibacteria group bacterium UBA2591 | reverse complement strand
TAAAATTTATGAAGTTTGGTTATTACTACAAAGGAGTTATTAATAACAGGACTTACGCACTTTGAATTTTTAGTTTAAATAAAAGCAATTCTGTTCTTTCAGGATGAAAACTATAATTTTGTTTAATTTGATAAAGCTGATAAAATATCTGTCTGGCTAATAGTTTTTCCTTTAAAATTTAATAAGATAAACTAGAATTTGGCTAGAGATAGGGTTTGTTTGGTTTTATAGATTTTTACTTTAAAATCAACTTTTACCTTTATTTTAACACAATTTTAAAGGCACGTAACTCCTCCTATTTATAGGATACCATATTTAGAACCCTTCGTCAATTTTTACAAAATAATATTCTTGATTAAGATTAGGGTTTTAATTTTAACTGATTTTGGTCAGTCCAAAGGTCATTGTATGGGAAAATATTTCCGATCAGATGAATAGGAGCCGTTTTCAATTTCAAATTTTTAATGATCTTCTCGCCTTAAGAAAGGAGGAGAGAAAGCTGGAAAAAACTTTTAATCTTCAATTCAATTTTTTAATTTCGATTTTAATTTATTTTAAGTAAGGTTCTAGATAAAAAAACACTTCTTTAGCTACTGAGAGAACAGAAGCAGTTCCATTTTCTGCATTTTCTATCAAAATGGTAACAATAACTCTAGGATGGTCATAGGGAGCAAAACAAGTAAACCAAGCATGAGGCTTTTTATCTCCGCCAACTTGAGCAGTTCCAGTTTTGCCAGCTACTTTGATAGGTAGTTCAGCCAAAGCCCGAGCTGTGCCACTTATCACTGCCTTCCTCATCCCTCTTTTTACAACTTCTAAATTTTGTTTTTTAATAAAATCAGAGCGAATAACTTTCTTGGTTCCAATTTCATTTTTTATCATCTTAAACCGGCTCTCTTTTATTTCTTCTGATCCTCTCTCTTGTATCTCTTTTACTATCTGTGGTCTATATAAAATCCCTCCATTAGCGATAGTAGCTGCCCAAGAAGCAACTTGCAAGGGAGTAACCAAAATCCCTCCTTGTCCTATAGCCAAATGATAAGTATCGCCAATATACCATTTTTCTCTTTTCTCTTTTTCTTTCCAATCAGGATTAGCCAAAAAACCGGATTTCTCATTAGGCAGATCAATTCCTAATAATTGACCAAGTCCAAAAGATCTAAGATACTTTTCTATCCTTTCTATTCCTAAACCCTGAAAATCTTCATAGCCTCCTCCAAGATAATAAAAAAAAGTATTTACAGATTGAGCAAGGGCTTCGATTACATTGACCAATCCATGTCCTCCTGTCTTCCAATCAGGGAAAAACCACTCTTTTATTTTTATTCCACCAGTGCTATTGATAATTGTTTGAGGAGTAATAATTCCTTCTTCTAAAGCTGCGCTAGCAATCAAAGGTTTAATGGTTGAGCCAGAAGGATACTCTCCGGAAATGGCTCTATGAAAAAGAGGCTTATCTCTATCTTCTATTAATTTTTTATACTCATTTTCACTTATACCTTTAGAGAATTTATTATTATCAAAATCTGGCAAACTAACCATCGCTAAAATTTGACCATTATAAGGATCCAAAATAACAGCTGCTCCCTTTCTGCTTTTTGCTCTTTTTAAACCATTTTTTAAAGCTTGAGATAATTCTTTTTGTAAATCTAAATCTAGGGAAAGAACTAGGTCTAGACCTGGTTTACTTGGCCAAGATTTGATAATCTTTTTTTCTTTACCTAAAGAATCTACCTCGATTTGCTTCTTTCCGTCTTCACCTCTTAGGATTTCTTCGTATTCAGCTTCGAGGCCAGTTCTGCCAATAAAATCATTAAATAAGTATCCTTTCTTTTCTTCTAATTCGGATTGGGTAATTTTCCCTAAATAACCAAGAAGATGTGAGATTTCTTCTCCTCCTAGATATTCTCGTCTAAAATTTATTTCTAAAATTATACCTGGCAATTGTTTGATCTCTGTCTCTAGAAGAAGGATTTTTTCATAAGACAAATCTTCTTGAATGATCTGTGGTTGATAAGAATAAGAAGAAGATTTTTTAACCAGGGAATGCAATTTATCTTTCCAGTTTTTGATTAATGAGTTGTTCCTTTCTTTAGAATTAGAATCATAGACTAAAATTTGAGCAACTTTTTCTATTACCTCATTTAACTTTTGTTCATCTCGAGGTAAATCAGCAGGGATAAAATATAGATCAAATCTAGGAATATTTTTTACTAATAAATTTCCACTTCGATCATAAATGAGCCCCCGAGAAGCTTTGATAATTTGGATTCTAATTCTATTCCCCTCAGCTAAACTTCGATAATGATCTCCTCTGATGATTTGTAGCCAGAAACTGCGAAACAAAAGAATTAGAAAACAAAAAGATAAAAAGATAAAGAAACTATTGAGTCTTTTCTTGTCAACCAAGCGCTTTAAGGATGCTTTAGGTTCTTCCTCAAACCAACCTTCTCCTTCCCATCTTTTTTTCGAATATCCTTCAATTTTTTCATTTTTAATTCTCTTTTCCTGAATAAAAAATGAATTTTGCATAAAAAATATTAAAATTTTTTCATTTGGCTATGATGATAGTGCATAATCTGCAATCTACATCGAAAATTTCTTTATATCTACTCATCTACTCCAATTTAGATCTTTTATCTTCATTTGTAACTCTTCTTGACCATTCCACTGGGTTAGGCCGAGCTCAAAGACAACATCTATTCGATCTCCCATTTTTAATTTCCCTCCCCATTCTTCACCTAAGTTAAAGCCTATCATTTTGCGAACTTGATCGATTATCTTTGAATCTTCTTTTACTATAATTCTTAAATGTTTTTCTTCCTGCCCCACTCTTTCTAATCCCATCACTATTAAATTTCTGATCAGGAATTTAGGTAGAGGATTTTCTTGGCCAAAAGGAGTAAATTTTTCTAAATCTCTATAAAAATCCCAATTTATCTTTCCTAAGGTTACTTCTTTTTCGATGAAAATTGAAGGAACAAAATCTAGATCAGCTAATTTTTTTTCAGCAATTTCTTCTATTTTTTCTTTAAATTTAAACAAAGTCTTTTTGTCTCTTATAGAGAAACCAGCTGCTTTAGTATGACCACCAAAACGAAAAAAATGTTCTTTGCTTTCCTTTAAAGCTTCATATAAATCAAATTCTTCAATGCTTCTGCCCGCGCCAATGAATCCTTCTTCATTTTTAGTCACAGCAATAGTTGGTCGGTAAAACTCGTCTTTTAGTTTTCCAGCTATCAAGCCAAGGGTTCCTGCTAACCACTTAGCTTGTTTAGATTTTTCTTTTGGAATATCTTTATTTAAAAACAAAGGATCTATCACAAATAATATCTTTTTATCTTTTTCAATTTGAAATTTTGCTTTCTCAATAATCTCTTCTGTCATTTTTTGTCTTTTTCGATTAGTTTCATTTAATTCTTGAGCAATTCTTCTTGCTTCTTCGCGGTCTTCAGTGATCAAAAGTTGATAAGCCTTATTGGAGTGGTCTAATCTTCCTGCTACATTTAATCGTGGTCCAAGCTGAAAAGCAACATTTCGAGAGTCTAATTGTTTGGATATTTCTGTTTGCTTATTATTGTCTCCTAAAGACAATCCTGCAGCTTTTATCAATTCTTGCAATCCTTTTCTTTTTGTCTTGTTTAAAACTATCAATCCGTATTTTACTAAAGTCCTGTTTTCTCCTAAAAGCGGCATTACATCAACTACAGTACCAAGAGCAACTAAATCCAAAAGCCACTTTTTAAAAGCTTCTTTTTCTTTTGTTATTCCAGTTGCTTCTAGCAAAGCCTGGGCCAACTTAAAAGCTACGCCTACCCCTGCTAAATTTTTAAAAGGATAAGTTTCGCTTTTAAGCTTAGGATTAATAACAGCAAAAGCTTTTGGTAACTTTGAGGGTTCGCAATGATGATCAGTAACAATGACATCTATGTCTAATTTTTTAGCTAGTTCGATTTCTTGATAATTACTAATCCCACAATCACAAGTAATAATTAAATTAGTTTTTTGTTTTGCTATTTCTTTTATACTTGTTTCATTCAAGCCATAGCCTTCGGTTTCGCGATGAGGAAGGTAAATATCAATAAGCCCTTTATTAAAAAATTCAGTCTCTAGATATTTTAAAACAGAAACTAAAAGACAGACACTGCAAACTCCATCAGTATCATAGTCTCCGTAAATAACAATTTTTTCTTCCTTTTTTAAAGCTTTAAAAATCCGCTTGATTGCTTTTTTCATATCTCTAAACAAAAAAGGATCATGAAGATCCTGGCTATAATCTGGATATAAAAATTCGTCAAACTCTTCCTGAGTTCTTAATCCTCGATTATAAAGCATTTGTAAAACAAGAGGGCTTATTTCCGGAAATTGATTTTGAAATTCTTTTGGAATCTCTTCGGCAATTTTCCATTTTTTTAACATATTTTGAGTTTTTAATTAATGAAAAATTAAAGACTGAGTCAAAAATCTAAAATAAGACCTGAACCCCAAATTTT
>DDKT01000092.1 GCA_002339755.1 Patescibacteria group bacterium UBA2591 | reverse complement strand
TTCAAAATGCGTAAGTCCTGTATAAAGACAATGCGTAATTAAAACTTAGCTAACTTAGATAAAGATTTTCTAAATATCCTTTTATTATACCAAAAACATCTCCATCTTTTATATAATCATTGATTAAATTTATTATAAAAAAAGGGATTCAAATATTTTCTGAATCTCCTTTTACTAGTTATTCCTTTTTCTTCACTTTTTCTGCGATTTTTCTAGTTATATTGATTTAAGCAATGAATATTCGATTATATCCTGACAACCCATCTTTTTCAGTTTTGGAATTAACTCTCGGCTATCTTTACCTTTGCACTTGGCTAGAACATCACACCAATTCTTGCCAGCAATTTTTTTTATGGCTACCGATTTTCGAAAAAAATTTGTAATCTTATTTAACTTTTTTTCAGGAGCGTGAAACATTAAACTTACCATCTTTTCGCTTTCAATCGTTCCTTGCAATAAAAGAGTTAGATCTTTTATCTTCTCCTTTTGCCATTTATTTTGCCAACTGAATTTATTGGCAATTAATTTTGTTGAGCTTAACAAAATTGTATCTAAAATTTTCAAATTATGAGCTTTCAAAGAGGCACCAGTTTCAACTACATCAACAATAGCATCAACAAACCTTGGAGGTTTAACCTCGGTGGCTCCAAAAGAAAATTCAACTTTTGCTTTTACTTTGTTTTTCTTTAAGTAAATTTTTACTAAATTTACAATTTCAGTTGAAATTGTCTTTCCTTTTAAATCTTTTATTGATTTTATTTTCGAATTCTTCGGAACCGCTAAGATCCATTTCACTTCCTTTATGTTTGTTTTAGCATATTTTAAGTCGCAAACTTCAATTACTTTAGCCTTTGTCTCTAAAATCCAATCTTTACCAGAAATTCCAGCATCCAATTTCCCTTTTTCAACATATTTTGGAATTTCTTGAGGTCTTAATAAAAAACCTTCGATTTCTGGGTCATCGATTTTTAAAAAATATCCTCTTTCAGGGATTTCAATACTGAATCCAGCTCTTTCGAATATTTTTAAAGTATAATTCTCAAGAGAACCTTTAGGGATCCCTAGTTTTATTTTTTTCTTCATTTTAGATTACAACTTTATTTAAAGGGAATTCTACAATGTCGGTGCAACCAATTTTTTTAAGCTTAGGGATAATTTTTCTTAGCTCCTTTTTCTTTGCCACAGTTAAAATATCAAACCAATTTTCTTTTTCTAATCGAGTTATAGTTGGCTTCTTTAAAGATGGTAAAATTTTTAAAACTTCCTTCACCATTTTATTGGAAGCATGGAACATTAATCCTGAGTATTCTAAGGCTAATCTTGCTCCCTTTAACAACATTGCCAAATTCTCAATTTTTTTTCTTTTCCATTTGTTTTTCCAAGTTTCTTTGTTGACAATTAACCAAGGAGATGTTTCCGTTAAGGTATCTAATACTTTTAGATGGAATTTTCTTAAAGAATTTCCAGTATTTACAAACTCAATTACCCCGTCAACAATATTGGCAGCACATTTTGGTTCAGTTGGTAAATTAGTAAGTTCAATTCCTACCTTAATTTTATGTTTTTTAAAATAATCTTTAGCAATTTCTGGTACCCAAGTTGCTATTTTCTTGTTTTCAAGATCGTTCACTGATTTTACTTTTGAATTTTCAGGAACTGCTAAAACTATCTTAGCTGCCTTCCAAGTTTTATATCCGTAGTCAAGATCAATTAATTCAACAACTTTTGCTTTGTTATCCAAAATAAAAACTTTTTCGGTTATCCCGATATCTACTACTCCCCTTACCACTAAAGAGACTAACTCTTTGGCTCTGCTAGTAATACAATCGATTTCTGGATCATCTATTTCTATATGATAGGAGTATTCATCAACTTTGACTTCGTAACCAGCTTTTTTCAACAATTCTATCGCTCCTTCTCGAAGATATTCCCAGGGGAGTCCAAATTTTAATTTATTTTTTTGTTTCATTTTAATTTCCTAAAGAAACAGGTGTTATGACCTGTATGGCAAACCTTATTGATTTGTTTGACTTTGATTAAAAGAGTATCATTGTCGCAATCAAGAAAGATTTCTTTAACTAATTGGAAATTACCAGAGGTTTCGCCTTTGGTCCACAGTTTTTTTCTTGTTCTTGAAAAGTAAGTAACTTTTCCTTCTTTTAGGGTTTTTTCTAATGCTTCCTGATTCATAAAGCCAAGCATTAAAACTTTTCCGCTCTTATAATCTTGAGTAATCACTGGAATTAAACTATTTAATTTTTCCCAGTTTAGCTTTGGTAATTTTTTCATTTCTTTATAAACATTTGAAAATTGGAATAATTTTCTTTTTTATCCCTTGGATGGATTTATGTTCTTGCATTGTCTACTTTTTAGTTTTAAAAATACAGCTTATAACGTTTCCAGCCTATATGACGTTGTCGAAGGCAATGCTCTGAAGGGCGAAGGCGTAAATCCAAAGCGCATATGCTGTGTTAGGCGATAGGACGAACGAAAGCTATTTTTTAATCCAAATCTTGTATATTATGGGGATATGTAGTAGTAACGATACTATAACCAAAATCCACCCCCATGATATCCAATCGTACGCCTGAAAGTAGCTTGCTAACAGTGCTCCTAGGCCTATGCCAAACAAAAATTTAGCGAAGATCGTGATAAATATTACTCGGAAGCTTTGTCCTCTAAATTTTTCAAATTTTTTAGCGAACCAACTCATATTTTATTCACTTTCTTTCATAATACTATTGTTCACTGTTATTTATATTTTCATCCCTAGTGAGTATTTCACTTAACGTATCGGCTTATGCGAAGTTTTTCGAAGGAAAATTTAGGAAACCGAAGTACATTGAGGTTTCTACATAAGCCGCGTTAAGCGAATCGAGCGATAACAAGAGCGCAACGTATCGACCGAACAAAGTGAGGGGAGCTTCCATTGCTCTTTATAAAAAAATTAGCTCTCGACATAATAACTTACCTAGATGATTTGCTCCTTGTAATAATGTCATTTGCTATTTGCGAAGTAGAACGACTTGCATCTATAACTATTGCTCCTTTTTCTTTCATATGGTCTTCCCACCATTTCTTCCAGCCAAATATCCATTTTTGGACTTCGGATGTGCGTCCAAAATCATTCGATGTACGTGTACCGAGTCTTTCGCGAAGTACTTTTTGACTAACTTTCAATAGAAATATCTTGTCAAATAGAGGGAGTAAATCATCAAGGTTTGATGCGACTCCGCAATAGAATACAATTCCTTTAGGATTTTTGCGAATAAGTCGTTGTAATTTATTTTTGTTGCAAATCCAATTAGCTCGCTTAACCAATTCAAGATTATCATTATCATAATTCTTGAACGGTTTGCCAGTTTTCTTATCCACCATTTTAAACAGGCCGTTGATATCTTCAATACTGTATGCCTTATACCCCAATTTATTTATTTCGTCACAAGTGGCTGATTTTCCAGAACCTGCAATGCCTGTGACGAGTATAGATTTATTCATATTCTTATTGAAGAGAGCCGATATTTATAAATCTTGAGAGCAATAGAAATTTCACTTAACATATCGGGCTATACGAAGTTCTTCAGCCACAGGGAGAAAAAATTGGAAAATTTGCGAGCCGAGTTAATTTCCTTATAAGCCGTGTTAAGTGACCTGAACGACTGAAAGGGGCGAGAGTGCAGCGTGGTGCATAGCGAAGCGGAGCAAGTTTGAAAACCTGCCGTCATTAATAAAATGTTTAAGGACGGGGTAAAAACAATTCAAAATACTTTTTCATTGTTGGCAAGAACGCATCTGGATGTTCTTGAAGTTCTTTTTTCAGTTCATCCACCGAAAACCATTTTATTTCTTCAACTTCATCTTCTTGTATTTTGAATTCATTTATATTTTTATCAATATTTAATGTGAACCATTGAGTAAAGTGGTGAAATTCGTTGTCGGTTTTTGTTTTTGGACCAAGTTTTGGTTTTATATTTTTAAGACCCAATTCTTCTTTTGCTTCTTTGATAACATTTTCTTCGTAAGTTTCGCCCTCATCAACAGTTCCAGCGACAGCAGGCCCCCATTTTCTTGGATGATGAGTTTTTGTATGGTGACGTCTTGCTAGAAGAATTTCACCGTAGGAATTGGTAATCCACAATGCAGAAACACGATAAATATCTTCTTTTTTTAATGTTCCTCTATCTTTATATCCGATGATCTTATCATTCTCATCTACAATTATTATTTTTGGTTTCGTTGTTTTTCCCATAATAAATATTGATAAATCAAAAGCATTAAATATCTTCCGCTATTTTGTCCCATCCGATTCTGAATAACAAAAGGAAAAAGCAGGTTTTCAAATTTCACTTAACGTATCGACGTATGCGAAATTGCCGATTTTCTACCTTAATCTTATCAGAAAAAGAAAAAATCGGCAATTTAGATGAACATTTGGCGTCAGCCAAGCGTGCGAGCCGCATACGCCGTGTTATCGGATGTATTGCTTTTTTAGGCGACAGCCTGATTGTGTTAAGTAATTACAAAATGTTTTCAAAAAAAGGATACAACAAGTGTATCCCCTAACTTTTTTTATTTTTAACCTTATTTTAAACCTCATATTTTGGAAAATATTCTGGACATTCTTCTTGATTTTCAAAACAACACATTTCCTTATATAGCAAACACTCCCCAGCTAATGCAGAATGCTCACATTCTTTTTTTAGCATTTCTCTTGCTTCTTCTGCTTCTTTACGTTCTTCTTCAGTGTATTCTCTAGTAGGCATTTCTTTCTCCTCCTTTTGGTTAATTAAAGAACATTTTTTCTGAAAGCATTTTGTAAAAGAGCAATAATTCCGATAACGTATGCGCATATCTGATGTTGCGACCAAAAGGAGCAATATGGGCAAAACAAAGTGTAGTCAGATATACGCTGTTATCGGATGCAAATTTTAAATATTTTTCTGGGAGCAATCATTTAAGACTGCCCTCAGTTTTTTATCCCCCGATAATTTTGTATAATTTTGTGATGTTGTCTCAGACAATTCTTGGCCTTTGCCCAAAATATATCCGCTCGTTCCTGATCACCCTCATCTTCGTATTTCTCCGCCTTATCATGAAAAGTGGCGGCTTTGACCCAAAGTAGTGCTGCTCTAGCCGCTACTTTTTCATCTACGCGAAATTTAAGGGCGTAGAATTGAGTTAGGGCTTGGACAAAGCCAACCTTGTCCTTTCGATGATGACATTGCCAAGACAACATTTCTAAATGTGCAAGTTGATCTGGTCTTTCGTCTTCCATGGGTTCCTCCTTTTTGAAAGATTCTTGGGAAAATATTTAAAATTTATTTCATATAACGTTCGCGTATATCTGAAGTTTTCATCCCGATTAAATAGGATAAACTTTGATTATCAGACAACGCTTGATATTTTAAGCTCCACCCAAACCCTCATCTTATTAAGGGATGAAAATTTGGACGGAGGAAAATTGACACTCCTTAAGGATTAAATTAACGTCGATTTTCCGTAGTCAGATACACGCTGTTATGTGATGTAGCCAGAAATTTCTATTCCTTAATGGGATTTTTTTGGCAATTTATTTAAAAATCGCCTCTATCTCTTATATCTTTGTCAACTTTTAATTTTAGTAACTTACCAAGTTTTTCTAGATTACAAGCAAGATTATCAATATCAAATCCGCTCATCTCATCTAGCTTTATTTCAATGCCGATTTCTTTAGCAAGTCGATCTATCTCGCCAAAATCGGCGTTTTCTAAATTCATTCTCGCCAATTCTTCTCGTGCATCTTCAATTAAATGTGACTTGGTTTCTGATGAAGGATTTTTAGATTTTTCTTCAAAACTTTTTGGTTGTTCAGTCATAATATTGTTGATTAATTATTGCGGTTAAATTATATCACAAGTTATATCGACCACTGAAATAAATTGCCAAAAATTCTAAAAATACTTGTCCCGAGATTGTCGAGGGAATAAAGAATTTCTGGCTATTTCATATAACTCGTTTTTAGGCGAATTGAACGCATAATATCGACCTTTTTGTTGTGTTATTATGCGAACTTAATGTATAATTACAAGTGGAATTAATAACAATCATTGATTTCACCTTATCAACTTTCACAAAATTATGCAAGAATATTTAGAAAAAACAAGGCAGGAAACTTGAAAAGTTTGCGAACCACCAAATCAGCCAACAACCCCGCCCCCTACACTTGGTGTAAGTAGATTCATTAAAATAAATAGCAATTTCTTATTTAATGGTTTAATAATTTAATGGTTTAATAATTTTTTAGAAAGACTTAGAGGGCGGGGCAAAAAGCCCTTTGATTTTCTCGCAAAACTACCCGCCGAAGCGAAGGAAGAAGCCTCGAGCGAGGCGGCTAATTCAATATGGTGGAGCATACTGGACTCGAACCAGCGACCTTCTGCATGCCATGCAGACGCTCTAACCAACTGAGCTAATGCCCCCGAAATTGTATTTATAAGATAAACTTAAATATCAAAATCAAAAAGCGAATTTTTTTAACCGACAAAAACTTTAAATCAGGAAGAGAAATAAAAGAGTATTTTTATATCAAAATTTTTCAAAGAGATTTTTTTAGTACAATATTAAGATAATTAATTGGCATTTTTGACTATTTCGTTTTCTCGGTTTTAGTATACAATTTTGAAGGAAGATTTGTCAACTGTTTTGGATTAGTTAACTCAAACTTTACTTTGCGATTTGCAAAATATCATTAAAATTGTTATACTAATTTAAGATTTGATTTATTTTCTATCCTATGCAACAGAATTATTTTTTACAGCCCAACTAAAGAAAACTATCTTTAAAAGAGATGAATAGGGAGATTTTAAATTATATTAAAGAAGATCAGCAAAGAAGGTATAATCTAATCATTGGCACTGACTCTCAGGGGAAAGACGAAGTAAATTTTGTTACCGCTGTTATTATTCATCGAATAGGTAAGGGCGGAAGGTATTTTTGGGAGAAGTCAAAAAAGAAAAAAATAAATAGTCTTCGTCACAGAATCTGGGAAGAAGTAACTGCTTCTTTGAATTTGGCTCAAGATTTGATCGGAAATTTTAAAGATTTTATTATTAGAGAAAATTCTCCTTTTTATGAAAATTTAGAAATTCATATTGATATTGGCGAGAAAGGTCCTACTCGTGAAATGATTAAAGAAGTGGTGACTATGGTGAATGGAAATGGTTTTAAGGCAAAGGTAAAGCCAGATGCTTACGGAGCCTCAACAGCTGCAGATAGATATACTTAAAATTTAAAAAAACAGAAATGGCTTTCCTGCCGGAGTGGTGGAATTGCCAGACACGTACGACTCAAAATCGTATGATCGCAGGATCATGAGGGTTGGAGTCCCTCCTCCGGCACTAATGAGGGGCGGTTAGCTCAGTTGGTTAGAGCGCATGCTCGACACGCATGAGGTCAATGGTTCGAATCCATTACCGCCCACCAGATTGAAAAATTGTGGACTTTGGATTTTTTCGACGCTTGTTTGAGAAACTGAAGAGTCATTATTATTTATCTAGATCCATTACCATAGAATTCGTAGGAATTCGCAATCTTTTACCTTTTGTATTTTCAAGATAAATAAAGTAGTTTCTTTTTATAAGGCAAAGTTTGAAAAAGCAATTTTTAGATTTTTTGATAATTATCTTCTTTTTGATAAATTTTATAGAAAAATTTAAAATAAAGAGCTGGCAAGTAGATATAAAATAGATTATAATAATAGTAAAATAAATTCTTTTAAAGGAGGTGAAAAAATGGCATCCGATCCCAATTTGAAGGAGATACCGTGTATATATCAACATGTGGTGTGAGGGGATACACACATTAATTCCGCTGGAGGAAGACGAAGGATTGAAATGTTCAAGTTTAAGAGAAGCAGTCAAAGAAGCAAAAAAGGAGGAATGAAAATGGAGAGGATACAAGAAAACGATTTTAGTAATCTAATAGGAAGTATAGGGAAAAAAGTAAGAGTAATATACTTTCCTCGTGCTTCAAAAGACATATGGATGGAAGTGGGGAGGACCATAACAGTAAAAGATAGTGAAGAAGGAACAAGGAACTATCTTTGAGGGGTGGCAGCCTTGGGGATCCAATAGAGTAAAGCTAATGAGAATAATAGAAAATCCATCTAATAGAACGAAAGAGGATATACTACGAAAACTACGGAGTGCATCATTTAAAGAAGAATCGTTAGAAATAAAAAAATTAATCCAGTATGGTCTGTAGTTGGAGCAGCACCTGAGCAGATGGTAGGTATATTATCGGATGCAATTCCTTTCGAAGGGATTACATTGAAATTTACCACAAAGGAAATCAGGGTAGGAGAAATCAAATTGGAAAAAGAGGAGATAGTAATAGGGTTCCCTTTCGTTGGACACAAGGGAGCTATAATAACAATAAAAGAGATAAGTTCAACAGGGGAAGAAAGCACTATATACGAAAACCCGGTTCTTGGAATTAAATCCGATCCATATTACCCAGAAGAAAAATTACAGGAATATCGGAAACAGTCTTTTGGAAAAGAAAAGGCTAAAGAGTTAGAAAAAAGAGATATCCAGATATACAAAATGGGATGGGTCGGAAAACCAGACGTGCCCTACTGATACACTTTTTGGAGGCGGTGCCTTAGGGGAAGATATTTCTTTCTCTTTTTTTCTCTATTTAAGTTATTCAATTTTAAAAGAAGGTGATTATTTTTATATGCATGCCCAGCAGTTTAAGGAGTAAACAGATGAAAATCCTGTCTTGCTCGAGCTAACTCGACAAGAAATAGAGACAAATGATTTCTTAAATGACCCGAGGAGATCCTGTATTATGAGAGCGTTGAAGAATTCAGAATTTTCGCCAAAAAATTGGTTCTTCGCCATCATTTTATTCGGAGAACTAAAGGTGGAAAATAATTATTCAACACTCTCATTTATATAAAAGTGGGCATTATCATCATAGCCAAGAAAGCACTTGCTTGATTTTTTTTAATGGTGTTATATAATTAAAAAAAGTAATATTTTAAAAAAAATTATAAAGGGAGGCGATGAGACGATGAACAAAATAATAATGAAAGTAATAACGAAGATAATAACGAAGATAAAAGAAAAAAAATATTTTATTGATTCGCTAAAGGCGAAAGTAGAGCCGACGGTGATAGTGACAGTAGGAGTTAATGATCATAGGTTCAGCGTACGGCATGATGGGTTTGAAGCGACAGCCTATCATGAAAAAAAAGAAGTCGCCCTAGATAAGTGGAGAAAATTGATGTGGGAGCGTTTTCGGTGGCTTCGCCAAAAAGCTAAGAAAGAAGGCACATTAGGTGAAACTCTAATGTGCGAGTTAGAAAGATTTAGAAATATTCTAGGGTAATAATATTCCTCAAAAAAGCCTGGACTAATAAAAATCCAGGCTTTGTCATTTTTATACTATGCCCAGCAGTTTAAGGAGTAAACAGATGAAAATCCTGTCTTACTCGAGCTAACTCGACAAGAAATAGAGACAAATGATTTCTTAAATGACCCGAGGAGATCTTCTATTATCCGGAACTCAATTTATTGAGTTTAATTCGGTAAACCACTTAGTGAATTCATAAGCCAAAAGAGCAAGGTAATAGAGAAAATCAGAGAAGTCCATAGTAGCGTTTGAGGATAGCTAATTCCTATCTAAAGCAAAGGAACTTCACTTTAGAGAAGTAATGCTTTGAGGATTATTTAAAAGGATGACTGAGTACTTCCAGAAGAAAGAAGTATTACTGAAAAAAATTCTTTTTTTCTCTGCCTTTGGCTAACCCTATCGGAGAGCCGTGTACGGGAAATCTCTAGGCACGGTTCGATGAGGGGACAGAGATTTCACTCCCTCCCTATTTTATAGAAAATTTAGTTAATAACTAATAAGAAACATTTATTTTAAGATATTTTAAAACGAAGCTTGAAAAATTGGATTTGATAAACTATAATATAAACATTAGATCATAGCCTTATAAGATGCCCAAACTGTGTAAGTATGGCATTTTGGAGATTATGTGGAATGAAAAAAGATTCTAAGTATTCTAACCTCACCAAGGCCCTTATTAGGTCCGAATAATCGAACTTTATCTTTTTATATTTTGAATTTTATATTTTCTTTATGTCTATAAGTTTCTTTAATAATTATTTTGTTAGAATTATTAAGAGGTCTCTTAAAAAGAATTTTGGATTGAAAAATTTTAAAGGGATTGATTTTTCTCTAACTGAGGTACCGAATCCAAAGATGGGAGATTTAGCTTTTCCTTGTTTTTTGGTAGCGAAATTTTTGAACTCAAGGTCTAAAAAAGACATTTCACCAGTTGAAATAGCTAATACTTTAGCTAATACTATAATTATTCCTAATAAATATTTCAAAAAGACAAGGGCTATTGGTCCTTATCTTAATTTTTTTCTTCAAAGAGAGAAATTCTTTGAAATAATTTGCCAGGATGACTACAGATTAAAGACTAAAATCCGAAAGAAAAAGATAATGTTAGAGTTTTCTTCTCCAAATACAAATAAACCTCTGCATTTAGGCCATTTGAGAAATATAGTTTTAGGAATGAGTATAGCTAATCTTTTAGAAGTTATTGGTTTTAAAGTAATAAAAGCTAACTTAATTAATGACCGCGGTATTCATATTTGTAAATCAATGCTTGCTTATCAATGCTGGAAAAGAAGGGAGAGATTCGAAGACAAAAGATTAAAAGGAGATCATTTGGTAGGAAAATATTATACAATGTTTGAAGAAAGAGCTAAAGTTAATCCTTATTTAATAGAAGAGGCTCAAGAGATGTTAAGAAAATGGGAAAAGGGAGACAAAAAAGTTTTAGCTTTATGGAAGAAAATGAATAGCTTAGCTTTAAAGGGATTTGAAGAGACTTATAAAAGATTAAGTATTTCTTTTGATAAATGGTATTTTGAAAGTAAGATTTATAAACTTGGTCGAAAGATAATTTTAAATGCTTTAAAGAAAAAAAAGTGTTATAGACGACTAGATGGAGCGATAGAGATTGATCTTGGTCAAGGAAAAAAGAAAGTTCTTATTCGACCGGATGGGACCAGTGTTTATATTACTCAAGATATAGGATTAGCAAAGTTTAAATTTGATCAGTATAAATTAGATAAATCTATTTATTTAACTGGTCAGGAACAAGAATACCATTTCCAAATTTTATTTAAGATTTTAAAGCGCATTGGTTTTTCTTGGGCTAAAAAATGCGAACATCTATCTCATGGCATGGTTTTTTTACCTGAGGGCAGGATGAAATCACGAGAAGGAAAAGTGGTCGAAGCAGATGAATTATTGGATAAAATGGAGAGGATGGCTCAAGAAGAGATAATAAAGCGCCAAGAAAAAATCTCTTTTGATAAAAAACCAGAAGACAGAACAAAAAAAATAGCTCTCAGTGCTTTAAAATTTTATCTTTTAAAATTTAATCCCAAGCAGGCAATAAATTTTAACCCTAAAGAAAGTTTGTCTCTTGAGGCAGCTACAGGACCTTATATAAATTATGCCTATGTTCGTATCCAGAGTATTTTAAGAAAAAGTCGGGCCCCTTTGATTAATAAAAAAAAGAGTCCATTTTCTATGTTAGGTAATTTTGAAGAATGGGAATTAGCTAAAATACTTTTTCGTTTTTCTAAAATTGTAGAAAAGTCAGCCCTAAGCTATAATCCCAGTTATTTAGCAGAGCATCTTCTTAAGTTAGCTACTGCTTTTAATAAATTTTATGAAAAACATTCAGTCCTTTCAGCTAAAACTCTAGAATTATCAGAAGCACGATTAATTCTTGTTCAAGTTGTGGCTACAATTTTGAAAAAAGGAATGGAACTGCTAAAGATTGAGATGACAGAGAAGATGTAGAGGTAATGATTTATTGGATTTCGAAAAATAAGTTAATAAATTGTTCTTCTTAAATAAATGGACAAATTTAAATATTTTAATTTAATTTGAGAATATCAAATAGGTATCAAAAATCTTTTGATATGTTATTGGCAAATATTTTACAAAGAGTATTTTCAATTCCTGTGAGATTGCTTTTAGATTTTTTCTTCCATTTTAAAGTAAAAGGCAAAGAGAATCTAAAAGAATTAGGGAACAGAGGAGCGATTCTGGCAGCAAATCATGGTAGCTTTATTGATCCTCCTGCTATTGGTGCAGCCTTAGGACCCTTTTCTCCATTTTTGCCATTAAGATTTTTAGCTAAAGAGAGTTTTTTTAAATTTCCTAATTTTTTCTTTAGCGGAATTCTCTTTTATGTTCTTGGTGCTTTTCCAGTGAAAAGAGGCTTAGGCGACCTTAGATTAACTTTAAAAAAAGGAATAGAAATTCTTAAAAAAGGAGGCACTATTGTTATTTTTCCTGAAGGGAAAATGACTCGGATTGGAGATTTAAAAACTGGCTTTGGTCAACTCCAAAAAGGCCGAAGAGGGGTAGTTTTTTTAGCTCAAGAAACTGGTGTACCAATAGTGCCTATTGGTTTAAAAGGGAATTTTAAGGCTTTAAAGTTAGATATTTTTTTCTTGAGACGTCGATACCTGGAAGTAGTTTTCGGTAAACCTATTTTTATTTCTAAAAAACTAACCCTTGAACAAGGAGCAGATTTAATTATGTTTGAAATTCAAAAACTTTTAAAGAGTTAATTTTAGTATGAAAAAACTTTTAAAGATTTCAAAGTTAATTTTAGAGGCTTTTCGAGATTTATTTATTGGCATGCTGCCACAGAAAATAAGTAGAATTTTAATGAAAGAAAAAGGCGAATTTGCTTTTTTAGTTCACCCTAGAGATCTTTCAGATGTTCAGCGGAAGTATCCATTCATGAAGAATTTTCCTAATTGGTTTTTAAAGCTTTTTATTTATCTTCTTTGGCCCGTTATTTGCTCCCAAGTTACTGGACTTAAAAGAGAAAATGGTGAAGAAATAAAGGGCTGGATAATTGGTTGCCCTCTAACCGCTGATCAAATGTTAAGAAATCGTAAGCTAGCCAAAAAAAGAATTTTAAAAACTGCTAGATTAGCAGAAAAATTGGGAGTAAAAATTATTGGGCTAGGAGCCTTAACTTCTTCTTTAACAAATGGAGGATTAGAGTTAATAAATAGGATTCAAACCCCTCTTGCTACGGGTAATTCTTATACAGCAGCCATTACCCTTGAAGGAGTAGACAGAATAATCAAAGAAAAAAATATGGATTTAAGATCGAATTGGATTGCAATTGTAGGAGCTACTGGCTCAATAGGAGAAGCTGTTTCAAAAATCTTAGCCAATAGAGCCCCTAAATTAATTTTAATTGGTCGAACACTAAAACATCTTTATAGTCTTGAAGATAGTATTCGTAAAATTAATCAAGAGATTGAAGTAGAAGTTTCTACGGATATCCGTTCAATAATTAAGGCCGATATTGTAATTGTAGCTACGAGCTCTACAGAGGCTTTGATAAAAGAAGAGCATCTGAAAATTGGAGCCGTTGTTTATGATGTTACCCAGCCCCAAAATGTTTCTCCAGATATAGCTGAGATACGAAAAGATGTCTTAGTGATAGATGGTGGTTTAGTAGAAACCCCAGGGATTAATTTTCATTTCAACTTTGGGCTTCCTAGAGAAATTACCTTTGCTTGCTTGGCCGAGACCATGCTTTTAGCTTTAGAAGGAAAGTTCGATAGGAGTTTTGCTGGTAGAGTAAAAATTAATCAAGTTAAAAGATTAAAACAATTGGGAGAGAAATACGGCTTTAAGTCAACCGAACTTTTAGTAATTTAAAGTTATTTCAACTATGCAAATATATTCCATACTACCACTTATCAGCGCTATTTTTGTTTTTTCTTTAGGACTTTTTGTTTTTTCAAAAAATAGAAAATCAAAATTAAATATCCTTTTCATGCTTTTTTGCTTTTCTATTACTATTTGGCTTTTTGGAACCTTTATGATGTTAAAAGTTCAAGAAGATATTAAAATCATTTTTTGGGACAGATTTATTTATATAGGAGTAATTTTTATTCCTATTTTTGCTTATCATTTTAGTCTCGTTTTTGGTAAAATTAAAAATCAAAGAATATTGCTTTTTCTTGGTTATGTGGTTAGTTTTTTCTTTTTTGCTGTAAGTCGAACAGATTACTTTGTTAGTGGTTTGTTTAGATACAGATGGGGGGTTCATACAGAAGCACGTCTTTTTCATCATTTTTTCTTGATAAATTTTTTTCTTTTTGCTATTTTGTTTTTTCTAAATATTTGTCGTTATTATAAAAAGACTCCAAAGGCTATTGAAAAATCTCAAATAAGATATATTTTTTTAGCTTTTTTTATTTTAACATTAGGAGCTTTCAGCTTTTTACCAGCTTATAGGATTTCTGTTTATCCCATTACCTATTTGGGAGGCGTATTCTTTACCATAATCTTGGCCTATGCTATTACAAAATATCGCCTCATGAATATTAAAATAGTGATTTCGAGAGGGGTTCTTTATACTTTTTTAATTTTTTATGTAGCTTTGGTATTTATTTTTTTTAGCTTTTTGATGGGGCAATTTTTAAAAGAGGCGATCGGATTTAACTTAGCCCTTACCACACTTTTAGTTTCTTTAATTATTGTTTTATCCATAGATCCTTTGAAAAAATTTTTTGCTCAATTAACAGATAAAATTTTTTTCAAAGGGAAAATTGATTACTCGGGAGTTTTAAGAAAATTAAGTAAAATTGTGGCTGAGGAGCTAAATCTCAATCGTCTTTTAAAGCTATTAACTGAAAGCATAGCTAGGGAATTGAAAATAAAAAAAGTTTTTATTTTAATGGCTGACGGAAAAGAGGACTTTTTTTATTCCAAAAATCACGAAGAGAAGATAAAAATTAATTCTAAAAGTCCCTTGATAAATTTGCTAAAAGCGAAACAAGAAATAATTATCACCGAGGAGATAGAGAGAAAAATTAATGATTTAGAGGAGAGTAAGATAAAAAAAGATTTAGAAAGAGCTAGGCTTCAATTAGAGAAATTCGAGACAGCTCTTTGCGTGCCTGTTGCTATCGGTCAGAAATTAACCAGTATCCTTTTCCTGAGTGGAAAATTTTCTGGAGATATGTATACCCATGAAGATTTAAAACTTTTTGAAGTTTTAGCTCCTCAATTAGGAGCAGCCTTGGAGAAGTCAAAGCTTTATGAAGAAGTTCAGAGTTTTTCGGAAAAATTAAAAATAGAGATAAAAAAAGCAACTCAAAGATTAAAAGAAGCAAATATTTATCTTCAACAACTGGATCAAGTAAAGACCGAATTCATTTCCGTTGCTTCTCATCAACTTCGAACTCCTCTTTCTAGTTTAAAAGGCTATCTTTCTATGCTTTTGGAAGGAGATTTCGGGAAAATTAAGCCTAAACAAAAAAAGATACTCGAAGATCTTTTTGAAAATACTAATCGCCTGATAAGATTAGTTAATCTTATGTTAAATATTTCTCGAATTGAAGCTGGTCGGCTAGAATTAGAGAAAAAGCCTACTCAAATAGAGTCACTCATAGAAGAAATATTGAGAATATTTATTCCTATAGCTAGAAGAAAAAAATTAAAATTAAAATTTGAAAAGCCCTCTGCCTCTCTGCCCCTTATTATGCTTGATTCGGACAAAATAAAAGATGTTATTTCTAATTTACTTGATAATGCAATTAAATATACTCCTCAAGGAGAAATCATTGTTAAAACAGAAAGAAGGAAATCTAAGATTATCTTTTCCATTCAAGATACAGGCATAGGTATTACAGAAAGAGAATACGGAGGACTTTTTAAGAAGTTTAGCCGCGGCACTCGGGCAAGAGAGCTTCATACTGGAGGTTCAGGGCTAGGCTTATTTATAGTTAAGAAGATCATCGAAGCCCATGGAGGCAAAATTTGGGCAGAAAGTGGGGGCGAAGGAAGGGGCAGTATCTTTAGTTTCAGTTTACCGATTATATTTAAAAAATTACCTAAGCAAACTCTGATAGCCGATACTTATCAAGCCTAAAGTTTTATCGAATTTAAGCAATTAAATTCCTAATCGAACACAAGCTATGTTAAGTATTTTTTGAAGAAGCTTAGGGTACGAGATTCCTGCAATATTTGCCATTTTGTTTAAATGCCCATCCCAGCACCAACCAGGATTTGGATTTACTTCAAGAAGGTTTGGGTTGCCATTTTCGTCAAGCCTCCAGTCAAACCTAACGTAATCTCTGCATTCAAGTCTTTCAAAAAGCTTAAGACAACTTTCAATAATAAAATTTTTTATTTCTTTTGGTAGTTCAGCTTTGCGAGATACAATATTCCAATAGGGAGAATCAGGAAGCCACTTTGCTTCATAGCCACAGATTTTTGGAAGTTCGGGGGGCAAGGATGAATAATCCTCTTCAATAATTGGAAGAATAGTGTAATCTTGTTGAGGATTTCCCAAAATACCAACACTTAAATCTTTGCCAGAAAGAAATTTTTCTACAAGTATCGGCTTATCATAACCAAATTTTTTTCTTATTTCTGAAATTGAATTTGTAAGATTGTCAAAATTATTTACTACACTTTTTTGAGTGATTCCAAAACTTGAGTCCCCGAAATTCGGCTTAACAATAATTGGAAAATCAAAAGAAGTTTCAAAAACAGAATCTCCTGGTTTAATAAAGAAAGCTTCTGGAACAGGAATTTTCATTTCTTTAGCTACGCCTCTGACAAGAGACTTATCATAGCAAAAAGCAAGACTTTGAGGACCTGAACCAGTATAAGGAAGATTAAGAATTTCTAAAAGTGAAGGAATGAGAGGTTCTTTTCTCGGATCGTTTAAATAACCCTCATCACATAAATTAAAAATAAGAGTAATTTTTCCGATCAGTTTCGATAGATCTTGAATTAAAGTGTTAT
>DDKT01000096.1 GCA_002339755.1 Patescibacteria group bacterium UBA2591 | reverse complement strand
TCTCCTTCTCTCACTCTCTTTTCTCCTTTAGATCAGGTAGTTCTAAGAGAATACATCGATCCTCTTATCTTTAAATGGGAAGAAAAAGAAGAAATAACCAATTATGAACTTATTGTCTTCAAAAACAAAGACTTTCCAGAAGAAAACCCTATCCTAAGGATAACAGACCTAGCTAAAGCTCAATACTCTGTTTCTGAAGAAGAAAAGCCCGATCTCTTCCCTCCAGATCTTTACTTTTGGCAAGTAAAAGGTAAAATGATAATTAAAGAAGAAAATGAACAAAAGAGCAAAGAATTAAATTCTTCAATCTTTTCCTTTGAAATAAGGTATCTTACTGAAACAGAATTACCTCAAATAAAGACTATTCATCTTCAAGGAGGAGGCACAGCCATAAAGATCCTACCTCCTAAAGATAGAGAAAGTTATGATGAACCTTTTGAAAAAGAAGCTTATCAGAGATACTTTGGGGTAGAGTTTGAGGAAGGGGAAAAGGAAGACGAAGAAGGAGTAGATGATGGATGAAGGTAAAAAAATTATAAAATTAGACTATTTTTAGTTTTAATTTGTCTTTTTCCTAAACATGGGGGCGTAGCTCAGTTGGTTAGAGCGTCTGCCTGTCACGCAGAAGGTCACCGGTTCGAGTCCGGCCGTCCCCGCTTAAATTCTCAGATCTTGAATGATTATCAAGAAAAGCCTTGATCAATTTTTCGGCTTCTTTTTTTGTTTTAACCCAATGGATTCTTTTGTCTTGTCTAAACCAAGTCATTTGACGTCTAGCATAACGACGAGTATCTCGTTTTATAAGTTCGATAGCGCGTTCTAAATCTATCTCTTTGTGTAAATACATCCCAATTTGTTTGTAGCCAATTCCACTCATACTTGGTAAATCCCAAGAGTATCTCTTATTTAATTTCTTAACTTCTTCTATTAGCCCTTTCTCTATCATTTCATCAACTCTTTCATTAATTCTTTTATATAATTTCTTTCTAGGAACTTTAAGGCCAATTTGTAAAGTCTCAAAAAGGGGCTTTCCTTGGAGTCGTTGCTGAGAAAAAGGTTTTTTAGTTAAAAGACATACTTCTAAAGCTCGGATCAAACGACGTTTATCTTTTATATCAAATTGAACAATTGCTTCAGGATCTAGTCTTTTTAATTTTTTAATTAATTCTCGAATACTTTTTTTGTTTAATCTATTCCTTAACACCTTATCAGGAGGAACAGGAGGAATCTTAAGATTATCAACTATAGCTTTAATATAGAGTCCTGTTCCTCCTACTAAAAAAGGTACTTTGTTGCATTTTTGGATATTTTTAATGGTCTTAATAGCTCTTTTTTTATATTCAGCTACTGTAAATTCTTGATCAGGATTAATTATATCAATCAAATGATAAGAGACTCCCTCTTTTTTTGATATTACTTTAGCTGTTCCTATATCCATTTCTCGATAAATTTGTCTGGAATCAGCTGAAACAATTTCTCCTTTGAATTTTTTAGCTAATTCTACAGCTAAAACAGACTTTCCACTAGCAGTTGGCCCGAGAATAACAATAAGTTTATTTGACATGGATGAAAAATATATTTGACTATTATAAAATTTTCTAGAAAACCAGGAGAGAAAGATACATAGACTAAGTTCAGAAGCGACGTTTTATCATACTTAACACAAAAAATAAATGAAGAGACAATAATTGTCTCTGTTTATTTTTTATTAATCAAATCATCCAAAATTTTCCAACGTTGTTTTTTTTCTTTAGGTGAAACATTGTCTTTTAATCGACTGGCAACTGTACCAAATCTGGGAGAATATTGAGCTATGTAAGCTTTGTCAAATTTTATTTCTTTACATAATTTAACAGTATTTTCAAACTGTTTTTTTGTTTCTCCTGGGAAACCAACAATAATATCTGTAGAGATGCTGATATTTGGAATTTTTTTTCGGATTTTGCCAACCAATTCTTTATATCTTTCTTTTGTATAACCTCGGTTCATCTTTTTTAGAATTTCATTATCTCCTGACTGAATTGGTAAGTGGAGGGATTTACGTATCTTATCACACTTAGCCATAGTTTCAACTAATTCGTTGAATACATCCTTGGGATGGCTAGTTAGAAATTGTAAGTAAAAATTACCAGGAACATCATTTAGAATTTTAAGTAGTTTAGGGAAATTAATTTTTTTTGTTTTTATAAATGAATAATAACTATTTACATTTTGGCCAAGCAAAATAATTTCTTTATATCCCCTTTTAATTAATTTTTTAACTTCAGAAATTATCTCTTTAGCTGGTCGGTAATTCTCTTTGCCTCGAGTATAAGGAACTACACAGTAAGAACAAAATTTATCACAACCTGTAGAAATAGGCACATAAGCATAAGAAAATGATTGATGCTTGGGAGTAATGGTTAAATAAAATTTCGAGAAACTTATCCCAGAAAAACAATTCAGACGAAAAATTTTGGTTAATTTATCGGGTAATTTTGGTAAGTCTTTAATCTCAAAAATTAAATCGACTTTGTCTTTTAATTTTTTTTTATCTATTGGTAAAATACAACCTGTTAAAATAATTTTTTTATTCAATTTTACTAAATTTCTAATTAAACCGTAAACTCGATCTATTGCGCTTTGTCTAACAGAGCAAACATTAATTATTACTAAATCAGCTTTTTTCTTTTCAGGAACTTCCTTAAAATTCAAAGATTCTAAAACCGAGGTTATTCTTTCTGAGTCCGAAACATTCATCTGGCAACCGTAGGTTTTAAGATAGTAACGCATAGAATAATTTTATTTTGAATTCCAAGTGATTAAATTTTGAAACAAATAAAAATTTAAAAACCAAAACTGATCTAGTTTTCGAAAAGCAAGAAACTAAAATAAAACTAATTACTCCAATATAGGAATAAATTTTTCGATTGCCTTGTTTATTTCTTGAAGGATTTTTTTAATTCGAAGATTTCTGCAATAGCTGATCATCTTTTCTTTTCTATCTCTTTTAAGACCTTTTCTATAAATTTATTGATTTTCATCTTCACTATTTTTTTCTTCCCCCTAGTTCGAACATTTAAAATTTCACTTTTAGCTTCCTTTTCGCCAATCACCAACATATAAGGTATTTTTATTTTCTCTGCTTTTCTGATCTTGTAACTAACAGTCTCATTCAAATCATCCACCTCGCAACGGATATTATTTTCTTTTAGAATTTTGGCTAATCTTTGACTAAATTTAATATGCCCTGAACCAACAGGAATGATTTGAACCTGAACCGGCGACAACCAAACGGGAAAAGCACCAGCATAATGTTCGATTAAAAGACCAATAAATCTTTCCAAAGATCCTAATAAGGCCCGATGAAGCATAATAGGTCTCTTTTTTTTACCACCTTTATCAATATAATTTAAATCAAATCTTTCCGGAAGATTAAAGTCAACTTGTAAAGTAGAAATTTGCCATTGACGATTTAAAGAATCAGAAACTTTAATATCCATTTTCGGACCATAAAAAACCGCTTCTCCTTCTTCGCGTTCATAAACCCAGTTTTGTTTTTCAATGGCCTTAGCTAAAGCCTCCTCGGCTAAAAGCCAAATTTTATCACTACCTAAATACTTCCTTTTATTCTTTGGATTTCTAATACTTAGAGCTACCTTAAAATCTTTGAAGCCAAAAGTCTTCAAGATAGATTTTGTTAATTTTATAATTTCTACTAATTCTTTTTCCAATTGTTCTAGAGTGCAAAAAATATGAGCATCATCTTGAGTAAAGCCCCGAACCCGGGTTAGGCCATGAAGTACGCCAGATTTCTCATAACGATAAACTGTTCCTAATTCAGTAAATCGAATAGGCAAATCACGGTAACTATGTAATTGAGATTTATAAATTAAAAGATGGCCTGGGCAATTCATAGGTTTTATTATATATTCTTCATTTTCTATTTGCATTGGTGAATAAATGAGATCTCGATAAAAATCCCAATGACCGGATTTTTTAAAGAGATTTAAATTAGCAATATGGGCTGTGGAAACTAGTTGATAACCCTGCTTAAGGTATTCATTTAAAACAAAAACTTCTATAATTTTTTTCAATAAAGCTCCTTTTGGATGCCAAAGAGGTAGGCCTTGCCCGAATTCTTCATTTAAGGAAAACAATTCTAATTCTTGTCCAAGATTACGATGATCTCTTTTTTCTGCTTCTGTCTGTAATTTTAAATAATCATCCAACTCTTTTTGATTAAAGAAAGCTAATCCATAAATTCTTTGAAGCATTTTATTTTTTTCATCTCCTCGCCAATAAGCGCCAGCAATCTTAGTTAATTTAAAAACACCAAGTTCTTTAGTTGAGCTCAGATGAGGACCTCTACAAAGATCAACAAAATCTCCTAATTCATAACAAGAAATAAGAGGTTCTTGTATTTCGTTAATAAGCTCTATTTTATATTTCTGTCCCATTTTTATAAACATTTCTTCAGCTTCCTTGAAAGAGATTTTTTTCTTTTCAAATTTTAAATCTTTTTTAACTAATTCTTTCATTCGTTTTTCAATTTTTATCAGATCATCTGGCTCAAAAGTCTTTTTTTGGCAATCCGACAAATCAAAATCATAGTAAAAACCACTTTCAATATCAGGACCAATGCCAAATTTTACTTTGGGAAAGAACTGTTTTACTGCCAAAGCCAAAAGATGAGCACAAGAATGCCGCATTGTTTGAAGATTTGTTTTCAAAAAAACATTGGATTTTTTATTGTTTGACATTTTATGCAGATGATTTAATATGAAAATAACAAAAAGATAAATTCCTTTTCAAAAAAATTCTAAGGAGGTAGTTATGGTTGTCAAAGAAATTTCTTCAAGGCTTGCTCAGGTTGTTTTGCAATACGAGTTTTTTGAAGCAAGATTGTGGGAAGAGAAAGAAGATATGTTTTTTATACAGATATAATAGACGATATAGTCTTTCCTTTCTCCGCTTCTCAAAGCAAAGAAGAAGCAGAAGAGGCTTTTAAAAAACTGGTCGAAGAGATAAAAACTGGAGCAGAGATAAAGGTAAAAATGTGGAAAAATACCGAAGCCGGAGGTGTAAAAATAGGCTAATTAAAAAAACTATTAGAAAGCATCAAGTTAATATCAAAAAGTTTGATGCTTTTTTATTTTATCAAATTTTATCCCCCTAAGGGATTAAAGGTAATTTAAAATTTTCTAAAGAAAATAAAAAAATAGTCTATAAATCTCCAAATCTATTAATAACTACTATTTTTTTGCTTTCTAAAATATTAAATAAAAATCGATCGGTAAGATTGTGACGATATTTGAATTCTTGGGTAGACATTACAGTATAATTAATAGACCGCCCTATTTCTTTTTCAAATTTTTTGATTAGATTTTTTAGTAGTTTCCGATTAACTCGGCCAACAATCAAAAGATCAGTCTGGATATAGGAAAGATTGGTAAAAAAACCTGTTAAAATCAAAAGCTGAATCTGGCCAATTTTTTGGATTCTTTTACTTAAAACAGTTTCCAAAAGAAGTTGAGATTTTAAAAACAATGCTTTTAATTCTGGATAAAGGATAAAGTCATTCCTTGCTTGATAATATTTTTTGATTTGGAAAAGAAATCTTTTTCCCTTCTTTTCTTTTTTGTCGAATTTTATTTTAGTAATTGTTTTCATTTTTTTTTCTTTGATAAAACCTAAATTCTGTAAATTCTTCAGCTCTTTTCGTAGAGAACTGGTTTTTTCTCTAATTTTTTCTGAAATCTCGAACAAAGAATAAAATCGAATTTCTTCAGCTAAAAAAAATCTTAAAAGCTTAATTCGGATTTTAGAATGAAAAAGGGGGACTAGAAGCATAAGAGATTTAGTAAATAATGCCAATAAGTTAAGTTCCTGCAATTTTAATAATTATCAATGATTGGATAAACCAAAGTATAAAAATTATTAAGCCCTTACTCTTTGGATTTCGGAACTAAAAATTATCCACAAATTTAGAGATTTTCACCTCTTTATAATTTGACTATTTTCTTTTATAGAGTATAATATTTTTAGAAGATATTGTAAAGGAAATTCTAAAAACATGACTACCTTGGTTAAACTCTTCTTTCAACCAAAAGATAAAAAAACCAACTTATTTTATTTTATTTCCCAAAAATCGAAAGAACAAATAGAGACTTTGGGGCAATTGTTCGGTTTTATTGAATTCGCCTCCCCTCCTAATGTTCGTCAGGGAAGCACCAAACAATTTGCCCAAAAAATAACAAATCTAATCATTAGCTTAATAGAAGAAAATTATTATCAATCTTCTTTAGTCATTCAAAATATAGAAACTCTTTTTGAAGATGCTCTCCAAAAAACTAATCAAAGGATCCAGTTAGAATTATATGAAAATTTCCTAAACAAGGAGAAGATTCCAAAAAACTGGGCAGAAAAATTAAATTTCATCATCGGATTAATAAAAGAGAGACAAATCTTCTTTAGTCAACTTGGTACCAGCCAAGCATTTCTTATTCGACAACCAAAAATAATTAATATTTTAGAAAAACTACCCAAACAAGAAAGAATCAATCCCTTAAAAATTTTCTCCCATCTTATAAGTGGTCAGTTAAAAAATAACGACGTCTTATTATTTTGCACTGAAAATCTTTTAGATTATTTCTCTTTAGAAAAACTTAGAAAAACTTTCCTTTCGCAATCCCTAGAAAACAGTGTTCAATATTTAGAAAGATTACTAGCAGAAAATATCAATATTTTATCCCTACGCACTCCTTCTGTGGCAGCTATAGTTCTCAAGGCCGCTCTTCCTCAAAAACCAATTTTCGAAACTAAAAAAGATTCTATGAAAGACTTGGTAGAAAAAGAAACCAAAACAAAGAGACTGCTCTATCCTGTTTTAGGAACAGATATTATCAAAAAGATGTTTAATCCAGTTTTTCAACTCTTTAAAAAAATAGATCAACGAGTTTTGGCAACTCTAAAAGAAGTTAAATTACAAATTTTTAAACTAGGAATCTCTAAAATAATCTCTTTCGGAAAAAAGTTTTCTCTTCAGAGAATTTTAAATCAGGCGCCAAAAAGATTTAAAGAGCTATCTCGTCAAAGTAAAATTTTCTTGATTTCTAGTTTAGTTTTAGGGTCATTGTTTCTTCAAGCAATGGCTTTTTTAGTCAAAAAACAAGAGAAAGAAATGATTAAAAGAAATTATCAAGAAAAAATAACTCAAATTGAAAATCTTTGGAAGGCTTCTGAGGCAGCTCTTATTTATAAAAACGAAAAGGAGGCCAAAAAACTCCTCGAAAGAATAGAAGAAATAATTAATCAATTGCCTCAAAAGACCTTGACTGAACAAAAAAAAGTCAAAGATTTAAAAGAAAAAAATAGAAACAAACTTAACGAACTCTGGCGCCTAACGCTTATTGAGGAGCCAGTATTAACTTACGACTTTAGTCATCTAGAAAAAATCTTAGAGATTAGAGGTATCATTTATCTGGGACCTGAACTTTTTGCCTGGGGGTCTCAAAAAAAAGAACCTTATGAATTTAAAAAAACTTCAGAAGTTCTCTTTGTCCCCTCCGAGGCAATGCCAGAAGCAGAAGCGGTAAAATTTATAAATATCTTGAATGAAAATTCTCTTCTTCTTTATCATGAAAAAATGAAATTAACTAAATTTGACTTAACAAAAAACAAGCTTCTCCCTTTAAGATTTAGTTTTAAAGAACTAGGAAAATCTCCAAAAGACATGGCTTTTTATCATCGTTGGCTTTATTTTTTTGATTTAGAGAGAAATCAAATTTTTAAATATACAGAAACAGAAAATGGATTCGGTCAAGAACAGATTTGGCTGAAAAAATTTAAAACAGATATCTCTAATACTATCTCTATGGCCATTGATGGAGCTATTTGGCTTCTGCAATCACAAGGACCAAAATGGGTAATTAAACTTTATAGAGGAGCTGAGAAAGATTTTAATCTCGAAAACCCCTTTCCTCCCTTAGAAAAGCCGACAAAGATTTATACTAATCCAAATTTAACTTCTCTTTATATTTTAGATCCTCCCAGCAAACGAATTGTAGTCTTTAGTAAAAATGGTCAACTTCAAAAACAATATTTTTCCGAAAAATTTGACGCTCTCTCTGATTTTGTAATAAACAAAGCTGGTAGAAAAATCTATTTGCTTAATGGAATGAAAGTTTTTGAAATTTCAGAATAGAATTGAAAAGGAAATGTTGAAAATTTCAAATTTTGCAAAAATTTCCAATTTTTATTATAATTAGCACATAAGCACTCGGTCGCTTCGCTCCCTCGCGCCTTATTCCGCCCTAATTTTGCGAAGGGAGTCCAGGGGCGGCGGGACTCGCTCGCCTTTGGCTCGCTCGGGGTTATTCACCCTCTGCGCCGCGAGAGTTTAACGATACTTTTACTGTTTCTTTATCTTTTTATCTACTTGGGATGACAAAATTAGAACGGGCTTGCATCGAAATTATTTAAATTCCGATACAACAAGATAATAAAAATTTATCTTAATCCTAATTCAAAGTATATACTTCCCCCTTTTTCTATCTGAAACAACAATTCCGCGATCCAAAAGGATTACTCGTTTTTTAAGAAGATTAACTACCTCTCGATTATGAGTAACAAGAAGCACTGTGGTGCCAAGTTCATTGATTTGCCTAAATAACTCAATGATTTCATAAGTATTAATGGAATCTAAGTTTCCGGTTGGTTCGTCGGCAATTAGAATTTTCGGTTGGTAAACCAAAGCCCGAGCTAAACTAACACGCTGTTGTTCGCCTCCTGAAAGCTCACGGGGAAAACGATTAGTCATTTTTTCTAAACGAACAATTTTTAAAACCTGAGGGACAATCTCTTTAATTTCTTTCCTTTTTGAGCCACAAACTTCTAAAGCAAAGGCTACGTTTTCATGAACTGTTTTTCGGGGCAATAATTTAAAATCTTGAAAAACTACTCCAATTTGACGTCTAAGAATTGGAATTTCGCTAGGTTTGATTCTGGTAATATCCCAATCACCAACAATAATGCTTCCCTCTGTTGGTTTTTCTTCAGCTAATAGAATTCTAACTAAAGTTGTTTTCCCTGCTCCGGATTGTCCAACAATAGAAACAAATTCTCCTGCCTCAATATAGAAACTAACGTCTTTAACTGCATAAGTATTTGGAGGATAGAATTTAGTAATATTCTTAAAGGTGATCATAGCTAATCCAATCTTTCCACCTTAACTTTTATCAAGCCTTGGCGGATATTAGCGATCTTAGAAAAAGCTCGACCAGTAAGATCAATAATTCGACCCTTGACATAAGGACCACGAGAAATTATAGTAGTAATTAAAGACTTATTATTTGCTAAGTTGATCACTCTCAACTTTGTTCCCAGGGGATAGTAATTAGAGGCGCAACCCAAAGGATCTCGAGGAGTAAGCCTAGTAGGAAACCAGGAAGCTATACCAAAAAGAGGTTTTTCTTCTAAAATAGCTATTTGGGCATAAGGAATTTTTAACTTTACTTGAATAGTTTCTTTCTTGGGATTGATTTTAAAAGTCGCAACTTTTGACCACTTATTTAAAGTAGGGCTATAAAGATAGAGATTTTTGAGACTATTATTTCTAGTTTTGTATTTCAAAATTAAACCAAGGGGTTTATAAAAATCGAGCTTCCTTGGAGACTCAAAACTATCCGCATTTCTTTTAATCTTAAAATCAAAGGCGTACAAATTACTAATTAGATTTTTATCCCCAGGTATTTTGCATCCTTCTTTGTCTAAATTTTCTACACTTAATTTTATTTCTTCCTTAAAGGTTTCGGGTTGTAAAATAAAAATTAGATTTTGATCTTTCGTTTTAAAAGTATACCCTTTTTTAAGAGTAGGTTTGTCAAAATAAATAGTATCACTTTTTTGGGCTCTGAGCAAATTTGGGGGGGGGATTAAAAATAAAATGATAATTAGCAAAATAATGTATCTTCTCATAAAACAAAAAAGCACATAGGCACTCGGTCGCTTCGCTCCCTCGCGCCTTATTCCGCCCCAATTTTGCGAGATTATTATTTGGTGAGGCACTCGTTCGCCTTCGGCTCACTCGGATTTATTCAACCACTGCCTCACAAAAGTTTAGTCAAGTTTATTCCTAAAATAATGCCTAATTTAGAAAAAAATGGCAAAATTGGAGCGGGCTTGTATCGAAATTATTTAAATTCCGATACAAAAATATAATAAAAATTAATTCAAAAGGAGGCGGCCTAAAAAGTAGAAAATAAATTCTTAATATACCCAATTCCTAATAACCGATTCTTAGTGACAAGCAGAAAAAACGTCAAATGAAACAAAGTCTTTGTTTCTGAAATTTAGGTTTGTTTCAAATTTTGCCTTATTTTTTCTTTGAATAAGAACTGGGTTGAGTCAGATTTCGAATTTCGAATTTTTTCTGCGGGTGTAGTTCAGTGGTAGAATGCTTCCTTCCCAAGGAAGAGGTCGCCGGTTCGAGTCCGGTCACCCGCTTAAATTAAAAAGAATTTGCCCCTTTGGCTCAAAGGTAGAGCAATCGCTTCGTAAGCGATAGGTTGTCAGTTCGAATCTGACAAGGGGCTTTTTTATTTCAATAAACCTATAGCGTAATTGAATTATCTTAATGAATTATAGTAGTAGATTCCTATAATGCGATTCTTGTTTTTGAATAAAAATTTTTGACCATAATCTCGAAGCATTATCCCTAAGATCATAGATGAATTACATAAGTTTAAAAACCTTTATTTTTTCTCTTTGTTCCTCTAACCATTCATCTAAGGTTTTATATCTTATCAAAATATGTTGAAGCCAAGCCTGATCCTCTTCTCTCTTTAGAATTCGAATAATATGATAGCCATGTTCTGTTTTCACTAAAACAGGAGCTGTAATTAACTCTGAAGAAAAGACTATTTCTTCTAAAGCTTTAGGCATTTGACCCAACTTAAGATAACCTAAATCCCCTCCTTTGAAAGCAGTAGCTAAATCTTGACTAAACTCACGAGCTAAATCATTAAAATTCTCTCCCCTCTCTAAACGATTTAAAATTTCCTCTGCTCTTTTTTTATTTTCTCGATTAAACTCTTCATCAAGAGAAAGAATATTCTCTAATTTCTCCCTCAGTAAAAGGGGTTCTAAAAGTTTAATTTTAATATCCTCTAAATCCCAATCGTATAATTCTTTATATCTCTTTACACTTTCTTCAAACCAACCTTCCCGAGAAAAAGCTTTTATTCTTTCATCTATTTCTTTTAAAGAAACTTTAACTCCTTTTTCTTGAGCTAATTTTTTAATTAATTCATCTCTAATTAACTTTTCTAAAATATCTTCTTTTATTTTTTCCGCAGGAGGAAGTTTTAGTTTTGGTTCTTTTTGATAATAAAAAAATAAAACATTAAGTTTTTCTTTAAATTTATTATATTCTAAAACTTTAATCCATAATTTATTCTCGGGTTTTCCTACTATAATAGCTACTGGGCGCAAACCACTATAAACAAAAATTCCAAAAACAGCAATAATAAAGAAAGAGGCAAAGGTTATTATCAACCAAGACATCGACCAGAAATTTCTTTTTGGTTCAGAAATTTGCTTTCTTTGTCTCGCGCTCTCTTCCCTCTTCTCGCTTTCTAGGACAGGAGATAACTTTTCTTCTTCTTTAATAATTCGAAGAATGATCTCTCGCCATTTATTTATTTTTTTTTCTTGGATTTGATTGTTATATTTAGATGGCATTGGAATATTTTTCTAAACTCATTAATATTCAAAATCTTCTATTAAAAGGATGGGCAGCATAGGAGTCGAACCTATGACCTCCCCGATGTGACCGGGATGCTCTTCCAACTGAGCTAGCTGCCCTTGGATTGCTTAGATTGCCTAACAATGTAATTCTTGTTCTCAATCGGATTTCAATTTTAGCTGAATTTGATCATCTTGAACCTGACAATACTATTATAATCCAAGATGTTATTTATGTCGAGGACTATATGTTTATCATATGTGCCAGATATGAAACAACTTTTAAAGTATATTACTTCAAATATCCCGGAGGCTCCTCTTGGCTTTTGCGACTTAATGTGCTATTATTATAAATAATCCAAAAGAAAGGAGGATAAGCCGTGGAGATGAAAAAAATTTTTTGTTTTCTCGGCGCGACAGCCCTCTCAGCAATGGCAGTCACAATAATCGACCACCTATTGGGCACTGATCTAAGCAGTATGGGTGTTAGCAGAATGGCTGCGAATATTCATGAGCTTCTCTACGTGGTGTGGGGCGGGTTTCTTTATGCGCTGCCTGGATGGCTCCGCTTCTAGTCAGCCGCGACGGAAACAATTAATTAGAGGTGTACGACTTACGAGTACGACACCTCTCTTTTTTAATTTTTGATTCAGAAATCTTCATAAAAGGTACAAAAATAAAGATAAATTTATAACCCAACTTTTTTCACCCTTTTACATCTTGGCATCTTTTTAGTTTTTAAGATAGTAGTTTATTCTGTTTAATTGTTTATTTTTTCTCTCAGGCCCTTTTATTATATCTTCAATAAATTTTTATCAAAATAGAATTTTACTGCAAAATTCTGAATCCTTAATCTTGCTTCTCTGGAAAAACATTTATACTCTCTCCATCAGTAACTATCTTTATGTCTCCATTTTGATCTGTTCTTAAAACTTTTATTCCCAATCTTTCCAATCTTTTTAGAATCCGAAGGCTTAGTGCTAATTTTTTATTTTCTTTTCCTGTAGAAATAATAGCCCATTCAGGCTGAACAGCTTTTAAAAAATCCTCAGTGCTAGAAGTAGCGCCTCCATGATGAGCAACTTTTAAAACATTTGCCTTCAATTCCTCTTTAGAAAGTTTGTTTAATAAAGCCTTCTCGCCCTCCCATTCTAAATCACCAGTAAAAAGAAAAGAAATGTCTTTATAAATTAACTTATTAACCATAGAAGTATTGTTTATAGAAATATGTGTTATTTTTTCTTTTTGATTAAGCTCGTCTAAGGCCTCTTCTGCTGGCCAAAGGGTTAAAAGTTTTAAATCCCTTCCCATTTCTGTCACCTGATTCATAATAGCTATTTGGATAGGAATATTTTTTTCTTTAATTATTCTCTCCCACTCCTCGTAATTTGAGTGAGGACAAAGAATTTTTGTTTCTAGAATCTGCCCCACTTTGTAGCGCTTCAAAACCTCAATCAAGCCATTAAGATGGTCAGTATGAGGATGAGTAAGGATAACCAAGTTGATTTCTCGATCCCAAAAGGGCAAGTGTCTTCCTAATTTGTCCAATACAGTCTTATCAATTCCTCCATCAATAAGTATCTTCTGTTGATAAGGCGTTTTTATCAAAATAGAATCACCAACTCCTACATCAAAAAAAATAACTTCTAAGTTTCTTGGAGGATGATGAGGGAATAAAATCAACCCTAATAAAATTGTATTCAAAAAAAGGAGAAAGAGGATGATTTTAGTAATTTTTGAGAAGGGATGCATAAAATTAAATGTTTAAAACCAAAAATTCTCTATTCTCGAGTACAAGAAATATTATAACTTCATTGAATTTAAAGTCAAAGTCTTTTCTCTTCTGTTAAGTCTTTTGATAATCCACCACATGCTAAAATAAATCACAAGGATAATTATCAAGGGTGGTCTTCCAATTTCTAAAGCAGACCAAGGAAACTTAGCCAAACTCTCTGAAACTTTAAGAATATAAGTTAGCAAGAGCCAAATTATCCAGAATAAAATTTTGGCTAAAGTCAACCAAAAAAAACCAACTAAACTAACTAATAATCCAAAGGAAAGAAGAAAGGGAATGATGGGTAAAATTAAAAGGTTAGCTAAAATCCCAATCAAAGAAAAAATTTGAAATTTATAAATAACCCAAGGCAAAGTCATTATCTGAGCGCTAAGAACCATTAAAATGATTGTTTTTAATTCTAAAAATTTCGATAATTTCTTAAGAAAAGAAAAATAATTTAAAAAAATAGGAATAAGATAAATGATTCCTAAAACAGCTAAAAAAGAAAGTTGAAAGCCAACGTCAAATCGCAAAATCTGAGGATTAATAAGAACCATTAAAGTACCAGCAAAAATCAAGGCATTAAGAGGAGCCTCTCTTCGATTAATAAAAGGAGCTAAACCTCCTAAAAATCCCATTATTCCAGCTCTAACAGCAGAAACAGGTGAACCGATTAAAATAATAAAGAAGGATAAAATTATAAAAGAAAGTATAAAGGTCTTTTTACGATCTAAAAAATTTAAAAATAAAGAAGTAATTAAAGCAGTTAAAATACTAGAAATAATAGTAATATGCTGACCAGAAATGGCTAATATATGGCTAAGACCAACTTTTTTAAATGTTTCGTTAAGTTGAGGAGTTAAACCTTTTCGTACTCCAAGAAGTAGAGCAGAGAAAAGAGAAGCTGAGGGCTCAGGCAAAGAAGAATCGATCATTGTTCTTAGTTTATTTTTAAAAATGAATATTTTTCTATAGATAAAATTACCCCCTCCCCTACTTACCAATCTAATCTTTGGATAATAACAAACAGAATAAATTTTTTTGCTTTTTAAATAACCGACCCAATCAAAATCATTTATTTTCTCCGGAGTCCTTAAATGACAAACAATCTCTAGTTCATCTCCATATTGATATGAAGGATATAAAGATGTTTTTGCTAAGACTCTGCCAGAAATCTTTTTTTCTTTTCCTGCCTCAAAAACCTTTTTGCATTTTATTATTAATTTTACATGATCTTTTCTTATATCTGGTTCTTCTGTAATCAAACCGATAAAATTAACTCTTTTATTATTATAAGATTGGATTTTCTTTTCAACTCCAGAAATATCCAATTCGTATCGCCAAATACCTAAAAATAAAAAAAAGAGTATAAAACTGAAAAGACGAATTCTTTGATTTCGCCAACCCAGAACTCCAATAACCAAACTGAAGAGGAAAAGAGTATAACTTATCAAAAACGAAAATTCTAGCCAAGATCGAAGAGCAACGCCAACAACAAAAGCCAAGCAAAGAAATAAAAAAATTTCCGACCTTGACATAAAAGAGAATTTATAAATTAAGATCGATAAAATTTGGTTGCCTCTTCAGGAGAAATTGGATTAATAACTATTCCAGACCCAATCTCAACTCCGGCCCAGACTGAACCACGAGGAGTAATTTTCATATAAAGATGCTGGTTTTCGTCGTGAATAACTTGATGGAAATAAAAATTATAGGGAAGGCCTAATTGATCTATTTTCTTTAAAATTCTTTTCAAAATCCAACTCATAGAGAGCCTTTCTTTTTTGTTTAGAAGAGTAACATTATCTATATGTCTTTTAGGAAGAATCCAGGCTTCGTAATTATGTATAGAAGCCCAAGGGCAAAGAGCCATTATATATTTATCTTGCCAAATCAAACGAGGCCCCTTGGCTTCTTTTTTTATAACATCGCAATAGACACACCGACCGTATTTTAGTTTGTATTCTAAAGTCTTTTGGGATTTATCAAAAAGATGAGGAGGTAAAAAAGAAGTAGCAAAAATCTGAGAATGAGCATGTGTGAGAGAAGCCCCGGCTTTACCTCCACTATTTTTAAAAATCAAAATATATTCTATTTTTTCATTTCGAGAAATCCTTTTGGTTCTTTCGGCATAAACCTTTAAAAGTTGAGCAATGTGATTGGTGCTCAAATCTTCTAATTCTTTTATATGATCCGGAGTTTCAACAATTACTTCTTGAATTCCATAAGCCTTAGGATTGTTGAGTGTAACAGCAGGATATTTATTTTTCAAAACTAAAAACTGCCAAACATCAAGCTGGGTTTTGGCTTTGCCTTTCTCAAAGATTTTCTCTAAAACTAACTTTCTCTCCACCCCTTCCGGACAAAAACCACAAGGACCTTTTGATAAAGGAGCTATTCTTTCTGGCCTTTCTATTTCATGTGGTCTTTTTCTCCTCCGGGGCGCAATAATAACATATTTTTCCTGAATATAATCTTTTCTAAGTTCTGATTTCATAGTAGATTTTTAAATATTGATATATCTTGTCAAACACCTAATCGAACTATACGAGTGAATTTCCCGATATACGACTTTCTAGCAATATGTTCATTTAGTAATGCTTTGTACGTTTTGATAACTATCCTTGTCCTGTAACCTACTATATAAGTCAAGCTTTCTTTGACGCATTTATGGTTTTATTTTTTTCTTCTACTTTTAACAATCTTAAGATAAACTTCTTTTAACTCTCTATTTAGATCTTCTTCTGTTCTATATTCTTTTATATGCGAACTAATAAGTTTCTTCCTTTTCTTTAGGTAAAATCTTTTGGCTCCAAGGGCATCAAAAATTCGTTCATTTGGTTCTAAAGATATTGCCTCCTTGCCCCACGATAATTTATCTAGATCATAAATAATAGAAAGAGCTAAAACAATAATCGGAGGAAAAGTTAATATTACAACTGAAGAAAAAAAACTAGAAACATCTAAAAATAGTATTGAGAAACCAATAATTAATGAAAGGGCAATCATTATACACCATTCGGTAATAAGTAATCTCTCTTTACCTAATGTATCTAACTTAACATAGTTTTCAAAAAGGGCATCGTAGTTGTCTAATATTTTTTGAAAATAAATCTTATCTTTTTCATCCTCTATTTTTATATATTCAAATGAGTCACCAATGGCCCGAAGGTAAGGTATCACTAAATGTTCTTCGCCCCACTCAATCGATTCATCGGCTATAACGCTCTTCTCCATTATTTTTTTAAATTCTTCTTCAAATTTTTTGTTATTTTTAAAAAAATACTTCGCATAATCTATCATGCTGATTCCATTTGCCGATCTGATGCTTTGCGCTTCTCTTATTTCTGTGTACCTTGTCCACAGCTGAGAAATAAAAAATGCTCCTAAAAGGCCAAAAAGAATACTTGCGACGGTTAAAATAATTCCTACATCTTCAATCTCTTCGGTAGAAAATCTAAGATAGAATTTAGTGAAGCTCCCACCCGCCTCATGAGGCGGGGCTTCTTAAGTCAAAAAGTCTCAATTGTTCAAATGGTTTATGAAGGATTGATTCTC
>DDKT01000067.1 GCA_002339755.1 Patescibacteria group bacterium UBA2591 | reverse complement strand
AACTTAAAGAGTTACCTTTATTCCTTTTCCCATGGTTGAGCATAAAACTACATTTCGAACAAAAACCCCTTTACTCTTAGGAGGTTTAGCTTTTTTTACTGCTCCAAGAAAGGTTTCAAAATTTTTTAATAACTTTTCAGTTGACCAAGAGATTTTGCCAATTGCCTGATGTAAATTGCCAGTATCATCATTTTTAAAATTAACTTTCCCTCCTTTTAATTCTTTTATTGTTTTATCGATATCTGAAGTAACAGTTTCGTTTTTGGTTGAAGGCATAAGATTTTTAGGTCCTAAAATTTTAGCAATTTTAGACAAATCTACCATTATTTCTGGTTCAGCTATAGCTATTTCAAAATTACATTTTTTAGTTTTTTGGATTTCTTCTATTAATTCTTTTCCTCCGATTATATCTGCTCCAGCTGCTTTTGCCTCTTTCTTCCTTTTTTCCGTAAAAACAGCAATTTTTATTTTTTTCCCAGTGCCATAAGGCAAAATTAAGCTACCTCTAACCTGTTGCTCAGATTTTTGAGGATCAATGCCCAATCTTAAATGAATTTCAAGACTTTCGTCAAATTTGGCTTTGGCATTCCTTTTAATTGTTTCAATAGCTTCTTTTGGATTCATAAATATAAAAACAAAAATACTACTTTTTATTTCAGTTTAAAAAAGTAAAATCTTTCCGCGCCAAAATTAAGTACTTTCTCTTCTCAGAAATCTTATCATTCTGTTAAACGACTCTCTTTATCTCCTAATAAAGCTATCATACCACTTATTATTAAAATCCACAAGAAAATTTTTAAATCTAAATGGAAACTCACAAAACCTTTTTTAAGATCTTCTAAAATTAGAAATAAAAAAAAGGCTACCGAAGAGACAAAAAAGACTTCTTTACTGAGTTGGAAGAAAAAAATTTTTAGATTTGATAGGAATTTCATAGAAAAAATAAATGTTTAGATAAATATCTTTTAGCTTTTGGCAGGAAGTTTTCCCAAGTCCAAGGTTCTTTTTTTAAAATAACCTCAATTTGGCTAATCTTAATCTCTTTTAAATTAATATCGAGATTTGGACTAGAAAGAACAAAATGTAAAGTTCGATCGTCAATTAAAAAAGGATAAAGAATAAAGTCAACTTTCCCCATCTGCCAACCATTCCCTTTGTCTAATAATTTTCTGAAATCAAAAGCCCAAGGTTCGTTTGTTTTTTTCAGGCCAACAAATAAAGGCTGATCTTGAGTTTTTTGATATTTAATTCTAACCTCAGCTTCAGCAAATTGTCTAGGCATTAAAAGATCAAAGTAAACAGGGTCAACTATCATTGTTCTGAAGACATTTCCTGTCTCATCTCTTTCTATTCCTCTCATTCGAACAGAAGGATAAAAATCAGAAAAATAAGGAGAAGGCTTCTCGACATCTTTTTTTACCTTTAAAGTCCCTAGAGGAACAAAATTCATCCAAGTGAACCAAACTAATAAACTGAAAACAACAAAAATTAGAATAAATCGAATAAATTTGATAACAGACATAAATTTTGAGATTTAGACTAAATTTCCTACTTTAAATCTTAAATCTATTTAAAAAATTTTTTACAACAAAACTCTTTAAAGTTCTTGATTATTTAAATTGATTCTATTAAAGCTAAAGTTTCTTTAGCACATTTGGGCCAAGAAAACTCCTTAGCTCTTTTTAAGCCCTTAGTTCTTAATTCTTTTCTTTTATCTTCATCCTCAAGTATGACTCTCATTGCTTTAGCTATCTCCTTTGGGTTTGTAGGATCAACCAAGAAAGCTGCTCCACCAGTTATTTCAGGAAGTGAACCAGCTTTTGAAACAATAGTTGGTATTCCGCAAGCCATTGCCTCTAAAACTGGTAAACCAAATCCTTCATAAAAAGAAAGAAACGCAAATAAAGAAGCGTTTTTTAAAAAAGAAAGTAAATTTTCTTTCCAGTCAAGCTGAACAATGTCTTTTTCATTCTTTAATTCTTTTTCGATTTCTTTATAACCGAATCCCGGTTTTCCTATCAAAACTAACTTTTGGTCTTTAATTTCTTTTGTTTGATAGTTAGTTTTTAAAATTTTAAAGGCCTTGATTAAATTAAAAAGATTCTTCTTCTTTTCTAAACGACCAATATAAAGAATAAAAGGGCAAAGAGCTTCTGACTCAAAGGTTTTTTCTTCGCTTAAGGCTTCAAGATTATAAACTTTATTATCATAGCCAAGATAAATAACCGCTATTTTATCCGGATCAGCATTGTAAAGATCGATTAACTCTTTTTTAGTGAATTCTGAAGGAGTAATAATCTTTAAAGCATGCTTAAGACTAAATTTTGTAGACCATTGAAGATATTTCCTTTGCCAAAAAGAATAAGCTTCAGGAAATCTTTTAAATCCTAAGTCATGACAAGTAGTAATAACTTTTTTAGGATGAAGGATGGGAATAACATGAGCAGGTACAAAAAGTAGATCAGGTGGATTAACGACCATTTCCCAGGAAAGTCTTATCTGAGTCCAAAGAAACTTGGGAATCCATTTCAAAATTTTACCCTTCCAACCAGAAGGCAAAACAGCCAAATCTTCTCTTAATTCATCAGGAGAATATAAAAAATATCGATTTCTTTGATCGATTTTTTTTAATTCCTGGATCAAATGATAAGAATACCATTCAACCCCTGTTTTCTGAATTCTATTAGCTCGTGAAGCGTCAAGACCTATGAGCATGTTATATAAGATTTAAAAACCAAAATTATATTCAACTTGTTTTACAAAATAAAGCAAATGGAGGGTATAAAATTAAACTTAGACAACCTTAGTATAAACATCTTATTCTTTATTTAAGAATTTTAACAATTCCTTTATTAGCATCCACTTCAACCAAATCCCTGTCTCTTAAAACTTTGATAGCAACCTTGGTACCAATGATGCAAGATATACTGAGTTCTCGAGAAACTATGGCGGCATGACAAGTAATACCACCAACATTAGTGAAATAGCAGAAGCTTTTTGATAGCAGGCATCAAATCTGGACTAGTTGCCTCAGGCACTAAAATATCTCCTTTCTTGATTTTTTTATATCTTTGACAATATTAACAATTGCTACCTCTCCTTGTGCTTTTCCAGGTGAAGCAACTACGCCTTTAATCTCTGTAATTCCTCTTGCTTCTACTTCTCTCCATTTAAGTTTTTTGATAAATTTTTTTGCTTTATTTCCGATTAAAATTTTACTCCCTTTATTTTCTTCATAGAGATAAGCATGAAAACAGAATCTTTCTTTTAATAATTTTAAAGAAAATTTTTTACTCTCCCATCTAAAAGGGGAAAAGGAATTTATATTCTTTTGTCGAATAGAGAATTAAATACGACCTTTATTCAAGTTTTTTGGTTTTAAATCCTGCTTCAGAAGAAACAACCTTCCAATCTATTTTTCTTAAATCTAGAGGAAGAGAAAGGAGTAACTTTTTGGCATAATTAATAAATTCTTTTGGAAGTTTATCACAGACTGGACAATCTTTATCAACTCTCCATTCATAAGAACTATTCAGGGGTTTTATAAAAATAGGATATGCTTTACAGTCTAATGGTTTTATTTTATGTATTGCGCATTTTCCATTTTTTTGAAGAAAGGGGCAAGGACTTCCCCTTAAAATAAAATATTTTATATGGTTCTCAAAATATTCCTCTCCCCCTGTCGCTTTTACAATTTTTTCTTTTTCTTTAGGATAAACTGTTGGGGTTCCTTTTTTACAACAAGGTTTATTACAATTTTTACAAAATTTCTCCCAAAAATCTACTTTTCCCATAAATATAATAAGGAAGTGAGCCCCTGAATTTG
>DDKT01000095.1 GCA_002339755.1 Patescibacteria group bacterium UBA2591 | reverse complement strand
GGGTTTTAAAAACAATAAAAGAAATAAAGCAATGGATTAAATCCAAAACCTAAAAATTGTAATCTCGTAAAAAATTCAATATTGTTACATTTTACATTTTAATTTCTCTCCAAGCGCTCTATTATTATGAAATCTGGCATTGCTACCTTTCCTCTTGACTACGGCTGTTGCCCAAAATGGTTGTTTGAAAGAATGAAAAAACTGGCCCGAAGCATAACTGTGGCGGTGGTAGAAGAATTTGGAGCTCAAGAATTTTTAAGACGGCTTTCTGATCCAGTTTGGTTTCAATCTTTTGGTTGTGTTTTAGCCTTTGACTGGAATTCCTCTGGTTTAACCACCACTGTAATGGCTGCTTTAAAAGAAGGAATAAGAGGGCTAGAAAATGATTTAAAAATTTTTATCTGCGGCGGCAAGGGGAAAACCTCTAGAAAAACTCCTGAGCAAATCCAAAGTTGGGGAGAATTTTTAAATTGGTCCCAACAAAGGATCGATCAACTCGTTTATGTTTCTAAAATTTCAGCCAAGGTTGATAATTCGCTTTTGCAAGACGGTTTCCAAATCTATCATCATAATTTGATCTTTACTAATTCTGGTGAATGGAGCGTTTTGCAACAAGGGATGGCTCCTGAGATTCAAAAAGCTAGAAGATACCACTGGTTGTCTCAAAGAATTAACAATCTTATTGAAGAACCTCATTCTGGCATTGCTTCAGAGATCAAAGTCAATCCTTTAAATCTAACAGCTAAAGAAAGTGATAAAAATAGAGAAATAAGCGTTAGTCAAATTAAAGAAGAACCAAAAACATTCTTAAAAAATCTTAAAATAATCCAAGAAAAAATTAGTTTTTCAGATCAACAATCTCTCTTTCTAGAAACAAATTTAGTAAAAAAAAGAAAAGCAGGAAAATTCACTGAAATAAGATTAAAAGATATCGAATTTTATTGGCATCCAGTTTTAAAAGAGAGATTCGATTTGAAAAGATTAAAAAAGATAATTGAAAAAGCTCACTTTTTAAAACCAAAAAATTTCGAAGAATTGCTTTCTCTTGAAGGAGTTGGTCCAAAAACTATCCGAGCCTTATCTTTAGTTTCAGAAATAATTTATGGAGCTAAACCTTCTTTTGAAGATCCAGCAAGATATTCATTCGCTCATGGTGGTAAAGATTTCACGCCTTATCCTGTTGATGGGAAAACTTTTAATAAAACGATTGAAATTTTAGAAAAGGGAATTCAAAAAAGCAAAATTTCTCTAAAAGAAAAACTCGAGGCCCAAAGAAGATTAAATTCATTTTATAAAAAATAAAAAAGGGGAAGAAGAATTAGTCTTTGATTTCTTTAATCATCGACCAATCCACTTCTTCCTCCTTTAATATCTAATTTAGGATACTACAATAGGTACGCCAGAAGCAATACCTATCTTCTCTGCATCACAAACTCCTTCTTATAAAACATTCTTCCATGGCCCCTTCACGGGTCTTTTACCTACTCCTAACTTCCATTCCATATATTTTCTTTCATTAACATTACGTGGTAATTGGTATTTTTTAACTCCTACAAATCGCCCCCCCTCTTTTGAGGCCAAAATATACCACGCCATGGCTACTGTGTCTAGTTTAGGCCTAACCGAAAGAGCCCCCATTACTTTATCGCTTAAGAAAAATCCATAAAGTCTCAATTTCACGACAAAGTAATAAACTTTCGCCCTTTTTTCTTCGTTCCAAGACTTCACTTCCTGGGATGTAAGGCAAGCAATTTTATTATCCCAGGCTTTTTTTGCCTCAGTCCTTTTGCCTTTTGTAACTGCAACAAGTATTGCAATTACTGTCTCTTCGATCTGAGACGAGGCGAGATTGAAAGAAGCTTTATGAGGCACTGGAATAGGTGGTTTCTCTTGACTAATTTGACTCCTTACTTCTATAGGGATCATTTCTCTTGTTGCTCTTACGCTAGCAAGATAACAAATATTTCTCCCAAAAACTGCCTCATAGTCCCATCCTACAGGAAGCATTACCGGCACTTCTATTCGTTCTGGTTTTTGCCCTGGCACTTCTTTTTTCAGAACAGCGACAAAAGAAGTCCAGTTGCAGATTACGCCGTATTTAAGACTAATGTTTTCTTGTGCTTCCCTTTCAGGATTTTCTCGCAAGAAATCCCTTGCCCAAATCTGATGGCAAAAGTCGCAAGTCTCCCCTTTTGTTAAATCAACTTCATAAACTTTTTCTTTACCATCAGAATTTCTGCCGGAAATGTAAACCCTTTGAACCGCTTCCTTAGAGCGCAAAGAAATTGTGGCAGGTTTAGCGTAAAAGACATCATTAACCCCTACGACTTGAATGCCATTATCTGCTTTAACCTTAAGCTGACTCAATACTGGCCCTGATAAGTCGCCAACAAGTTTTGATACTATTGTATCAAAATCTTCTCCCGGAAAAAACCATTCAGTGGTTCCCCCGCTTTCTCTTGCCAACGCCTTTAAGGTTGAATCATTAACCGCAGTATCAATACCGCAGGCAACGATTGTCGCTCTACCACCAGTATGCTTCAGGCTTCCGGTTTGTCCATCTGTTATAAGGAGAATATATCTTTTCCTCTTCTTCGAGTCTTGAAGCATTTGATGGGCCTTACTGAGAGCAGGCCCTAACTCTGTTCCGCCACTTGCCTGAATGCTGGAAATCTTCTTTATTGTCTCATTGGTTATTTCAGAAAGTGGAGACAGAACTTGATGGTCATTATTAAAAACTATCACTCCTACGTGATGCTTTATCTCTTGATCCCGAAGCTTCTCCAGAGTGTTTTTAGCAATAACCTTAAGTCCTGCTATTTTTGGACCAGCCATACTTCCTGAGCGATCAAGAAGAAAAACAATGTCAGCTGGTTCAGGGCTCGGGTTAATGGGTGGGACAATACTAACCAAAGCAAAATTCTCATCCTTAAACGACCCTTTATGTACGCTAATCGTTGGCCAAAGGGATGTAGATTTATAGGTGAAAACAAAATCTCGATCAGGCAAAATTCTGCCAGTTTTGATTTCTTTTACTACCTCCTTTTCAACAACAGCTCCGGAGACAATTTCGGGATGGGAGGGAGAAAAAATCGTACAATTAAAACCAGGAGAAAATTTCACCGAGATGTTTGCATAATAAGGAACTCTTTCTTTTGTAACCACAGGCGTAATCGAGGAAGCGTCTGGTACTTCATCAGTATCTTCTGACCAGCCTCCACCTGTTTTTCCTGTAGGTTTGCCGGGGATAAATCTTGGAGCAACAACTAAAGGAATACGGAATCTTGCTCCAGAAAGATCCCAAGGCACTGGTTGGATATAGTTCACTGTTGCTGTTATCTCCTCCCCGGGTTCTATGCCCCCAACATTCATTCTAAAAATATTGGGGCGTTTCTGCTCAAGAAGCGCAGCGTAATTTCCCCCTTCTATTGCTTCTTCATATTGTCTCTTTGCTTGCTCTACTTTTTTGAGCTCCGTCACGACTGTTTTGTTTTCGCCGATTTGTATCTTACAACCAGTCACTGCAGCTTCATCAGGCAAGGGGAAAACATAGATTGCCTCAATTGGTTCCTTTCCGGTATTTTTGAAAAATTGTTGACATTCTACCTTGGCTATTGTGCCGCATATTTTGGCGTCAAATTCAATCCTTTGTAAAGGAACTTCGTTTTTTCCCATCTCCTTCATCTCTCCTTTCTTTTTTGAATCACTCCTTTTTCTTTTCCACTTCTTTAAAGTATTCCCTTCAATGTATTTCCTTGTATTTCCCTCAATTTCTTTTATTTTTTCCTACATCTTTCCATTCTCCTTTCTTTAATTTTGAGCTGTTTTTGTATAAAAACAGCTATTTTTTAAGGTTCTGTTATGTTTATCCGCATTTATCCAATTAAATCTAATTTATCATAAAAATAAGATTTTTGTCAAGGCTTCGGTGTTTTGCCTAATTAAATCCATGGGAACAAATTGTTGCCTTAGCCAATTTTTTCATAGGATCAACTTCTTTAACCTAAGAATAAGCCTATCATTTTTAAGTTTTTTGTCTACCCAAGCTTTTCAAAACAAAATTTAAATGGATAGATTTCAACTTATAAATCTAAAATCTTTTGTTTTAAATTCTTATACTTTAAGTCTTTTAAAGATGATGTTTTTCTTTAATCACTGCTTTTGCTTTCTCATATTCTTCCAGGGCTCTAATCCTAAGGCCAAATTTTTTCCAAGGGATTTTGTAAAAAATTTTTGGCAACCATTGACTTATCCCTATCTTTCGAGGCCTAACTTTAAAGAGCACTTCGGGAATCAAGGCTCCTTTTTTACCGTTTTCTAGCATAGTTAACCAAAGATCCCAATCTTGAAATTTTTTTAATTTCTCGTCAAATCCTGGGAAATCCCTTTTTCGCATCAAAGAAGAGGTATGAATATAAGGCATCTTTTTCAAGCGTTCTTCATCAAAAGACCAAAGTCGAAAAACTTTCCAGCCAAAATGAAATGAAGAATAAACATAAGAAACCTCTTGATTATCATCTAATACTTTTACCATTTTTTCTAACATTTTTGGCTTTAAAATCAAATCCGCATCACAAAAGAGAAGATGCTCTCCCCTAACCTCTTTAGCACCTCTGTTTCGAGCAACAGAAGCTCCTTTGTTTTCTTGATTAATAATTTTGATTCGGTCTTTATATTTTTCTAAAACCCCCAAGGTATTATCAGTTGAACCATCATTAACCACCACAATTTCAAAATTTTGGAAAGTTTGTTTAAAAATACTTTCCAGACATCTACCAATTTCTCTGGCATGATTATAAGTTGGAATAACAATACTAACTTTTGGCATAAATTATCAAACTAAAACTTGTAATTAGTGGCAAGTTCTAAAATTTCAAATATCAAAATTCAAAATCAAAAATAAATTCTGAGTCTCGAATTCAATTTTTCATCCTTCTCTTCTAATTTCTGCTCCTAGATTTCTTAATTTTTCTTCGATTCTTTCGTATCCTCTGTCTACTATTTCTGCTTCGTTAATAATAGTTTGGCCTTGAGCTAAAAGACCAGCTATGATTAAAGTAGCTCCAGCTCGAAGATCATAACTTTTTATTTCCTGGCCATAAAGAGGCCTTGGTCCAGTAATAGAAACTTGATGAGGATTAAGTATAAGGGCCTTAGCTCCCATTTTAATCAGTTCGCTGATATAGCCAAATCTACTTTCAAATATAGTTTCATGTATTAAACTAGTTCCTCGACATTGAGTAGCTAAAAGGCCAAAAGGAGCCTGTAAATCAGTAGGAAAACCTGGCCAAGGTAAAGTTTGTAAATGAAAAGCTTTAAGATTAATAGTGGGTTTAGTTATCAAATAGTCATCCCCTATCTCGAAATTCATTCCTATTTTTTTAAATTTTAATAAGATAATCTCTAAGTGTTCTGGAATAATATTTTCTATTTTTATTTGGCTACGAGTTACTGCTCCCAAAACAGCAAAAGTCCCTGCTTCAATTTGGTCCGGAATAAGAACATGATTAATTGGTGCTTGAGGAATAAAATTTTTTTTAATAGGAGTAACAATCAAGGTATGAGTGCCAAGTCCCTTGATTTCAGCTCCCAATTTTTCTAAAAAATAACAAAGATCTTGAACATGAGGCTCGCAAGCAGCTGTTTTAATAATGGTTTGTCCTTCGGCCAAACAAGCAGCCATCAAAAGATTCTCTGTGACTGTAACTGAAAATTCTGGCAAAACAGTATTGCCTTTTAATTTTTTAGCTTTAAAATGATACTCTCCTTTTTTATAACTGACTTTAGCTCCTAAAGCAGTCAGGGTATAAAAATGAATATCTAGAGGCCGATTACCAATTAAACAACCGCCTGGTTCTGGAAGAGATATTTGACCAAAACGAGCCAAAAGAGGACCTAAAAATAAAATTGAAGAACGCATACTTTTTACTGCTACTTTGTCTAAAGAAACTGGATGGACATTTTTATTGCAAATTTTTACTCTTCTGCCCAAAGAATTCTTGTCTGATTCAATTTGAATCTCACTGCCTAGACTTTTTAGAATATTTAGCATTTTTTCCACATCTTTAATCCAAGGCAAATTATTAATGACACAAATTTGATCGGTAAGAAGAGTAGCAGCAATAATAGGAGTAGCTGCATTTTTAGATCCACTAATTTTGATTGTGCCGGATAAAGATTTGTTGCCTTGGATAATAAATTTCGCCATAAGTAATAACAGTTATTTATAGGAAAAGTTTATATTAATTTCCTGACTCTATGGTTGAGTTATTAAATTTAAAAAATCAAATGCTAAAAACTTATAAAAAATTGAAGTCATTTTAGATAAATTTCAATGAAGTAAGGTCAATTTTTATCAAAATTATAATAAACTAATGAATTCTAATTCTTTTTCTTATATAATCCATGTTTTTTAATAAACCAAGCAATTTTAGTTGGCACTAGGGAATCTATAGATTTTCCTTTGGCTAACATAGATCTAATTTTGGTACTAGAAACTGTTGACTTTGTTTTAATCTCTACAATTGTAACTTTCTTTAAAATCTCTCGAGGAATCTGGGAAAGATCAAAACCTTTTCGTTGTACCACCACAAAAGGGATCAAATTCAGTACTTCCCACCCACCTCGCCAGATAATAGGCATCTCAATAAGAGAATCAGCTCCAATAATCCAAAACAATTGATCATTAGGATAGACCTTTTTTAATTCTTCGATGGTAAGAATTGTGTAAGATTTCCTTTTATGACGAATCTCGATATCAGAGACCAAGAATTGAGGCTCACCAGTAATAGCAAGCTTTACCATTTCTAACCGAGTCTTAGAATTTAACACCTCATTGTTCTTATGAGGGGGATGACCAGAGGGGATAAATATTACCTCGTCTAATCCCATCTTTTCCTTAACAATTTTGGCTACAATTAAATGGGCATTATGTATAGGATTAAACGTTCCTCCATAAAAACCTATTTTTTTCATAACTTATTATAAAAAAGAATTTAAAAACTTTCTTGGTTATAATAGATATTCCTCTCCGAAACTAAAACTAAAGAAAGAAAGATGGAGACACGGCTGCCAATCAACTCGTGGCCTCATCAATAGCTTGATTTGCTAATTTATCTGCTTCTTTGTTTTTTTCTCTAGAAACACGATAAAAATTTATTTCTTTAAAATCTAAAGATAAATTCCAAACCTTAATAAAAAGAGAAGCAAGGTCTTTGTCTTTGATTTTGTATTTTCGGTTTAATTGTTCAGTTACTAGTTCGCTATCAAGATAAAAATCTACTTTTTTCGCTTTTAAAGCTTTTGCTTTTTCCAAACCAAAAATTACAGCCTGATATTCAGCTTGATTATTAGTAGCCTTACCAATATATTTTCCATACCTTTTTATCACTTTACCATCTTTTATAATTACTATCCCAATTCCAGCTGGTCCAGGGTTCCCCCTAGCTGCGCCATCAGTATAAATTGTAAGTCTATCAGAAAGCATAAAAAAATTTAAACAAAAAACTGAAACTTTGTTCAAAAAACTCTTCCAAAACCAGGGATCTTCTTCCAAATCAAGTAAAGAAATAATAAAAAAAGTGAGTTAAGGCTAAAAGAATAAACAAAATAGTTAAAATAAGTCTTATCAAGTATAGGTTTAAATAAACCAAGTCCTATTAAATAAAAAAACAGAGAAAAAAGAAAGAAAAGAAATTCGTAAAATAAAATAGCTATAAAGCCTGAAACAACTAAAGAAAAAAGAGAGTGATAAACAAAAAACTTTTTGAAAAGAAAATTGACAAAGGTGACAGTAAGTAATAAAATTAGAGCTGAAGTACCAAAAGGAAGTAAAGAATACAAATCTAATAAAATTCCTCCTAACAAAGCCATCCAAAAAGCCCGAGAAAAGTTAATTAAAGTAATAAAAATAATAAAACAAAGAACAAGATTAAGATTGCTTAAAAGTCCTAAAGAGGGTAGAAAACTAAGCTGAATTATAAAAAAAAAGAAGATAAGAAAGAAATTAAAGAGTAACTTAAACATAAAAATTGACTAAAATCTTATTTTATTATATTATAATCCAAGATGGATAATAAATATTGATAGGCGAATCATAAAGTCTAATTTTAACCCAAAATCAAAACAAAAAATTGTTTAAGTTTTGAATTTTTCTAAATTTCTCTAAAAATTTCTCTAAACAGAAAGGGGGTGAAATATGAAGCTTACCAAAAAACATCTTTTAGTAATTTTGTTTAGTTTTAGTTTACTGATAATTTTAGTTACACCAATATTAAATAGTATTCTTAGTACTTTCAGCTTTAAACAAATCCCTTCAATAAAAGCTGCTTCTGAGATTTTCGCAGGTAGTGACCAACAAGGCCAACAAGGCCAGAAAGGCCAGGAAAAAGCTACTGGTACTCCTCCAGACCCCAAGACAAAATTACAAGAAGTAGGTAAAGTGGCTTGGGGAGAAAGGGCTCCTACTGGTTTACTTGAGATTATCGGAGAAATCATCAAAATCCTTCTAGGTCTTTTAGGGGTAATAGCAGTGATTTTTGTTGTGGTTGGTGGATTCCAGTGGATGACAGCTGGAGGAAATGAAGAAAAAATTAAAGGAGCAAAAAGAGTAATTGGCCAAGGAATAGTAGGTTTAGTAATAGTTCTAGCTGCTTACGCTATTGCTTATTTTGTTATCAAACAATTAATAGGCCCATTTCTTGAAAACCAACAACAACAACAACAACAAGAGAAATGGCAAATAGAATACTATGCGGCATAGACTAGCAATCTTTTAAGCTTGAAAGTAATTAGACTTTCTATCTACTGTTTAACTAAAGTTCTGAATCGTATTCAGACTTTGCCTTACTGCATATTTTTGATCTCTTTAAAACCGTAATTGAAGTAGTAAAGCAATAAAATAATCAAAATAAAGATTTAAAAGACATAAATTATAGAAAGGGGGTGAAATATGAAACTTACCAAAAAACATCTTTTAGTAATTTTGTTTAGTTTTAGTTTATTGATAATTTTAGTTACACCGATATTAAGTAGTGCCTTTAGTACTTTTGGTCTTGGACAGGTTTTTTCAACAAAAGTTACAGCACAAGATACAGCACAAGATACAGCACAAGAAAAAAAGGAAGAAAAGAAACCACAAAAGGATGCAAAAACTTCTACTCCTACACCTTTAGGGACTTTAAAAATCATAGGTGAAAAAGGTTGGGGGAAAACAGGGGATCCTGGTTTACTTAACATTATCGGAGAGATTATCAAAATCCTTCTAGGCCTTTTAGGGGTAATAGCAGTGATTTTTGTTGTGATTGGTGGATTCCAGTGGATGACAGCTGGAGGAAATGAGGAAAAAATTAAAGGAGCAAAAAGAGTAATTGGCCAAGGAATAGTAGGTTTAGTAATAGTTCTAGCTGCTTATGCTATTGCCTACTTTGTTATTGATCAATTAGCTCGTAAATTTATGACGACCGTAGAGTAGATTAGTTGGTTCTAATAGTTTTAGCTGCTTATGCTATTGTTTATTTTGTTATTGAAAAATTAACAAAACCATTTCTTGGATTATAGTGCACATAGGCACTCGGTCGCTTCGCTCCTTCGCGCGCTATTCCGCCCCAATTTTGCGAGATTATTATTTGGTGAGGCGCTCGTTCGCCTTCGGCTCGCTCGGGTTTATTCAACCATTGC
>DDKT01000062.1 GCA_002339755.1 Patescibacteria group bacterium UBA2591 | reverse complement strand
GCCATTACCAATATATCACAAAGCAGCTTCGCTGCTTATGCTAAGGAGGATATCCCCCTTAGCAATCCCCCTTAAGCGGTTTACCCAACCGCCCCTAGGGGCGGGGTTTTAAAAACAATAAAAAATCCTAAAACTCAAGTAATGTTTGAGATGGTTTAAAAGGCTATCTGAAAATTCGATTTCTCAAAAAAATTTTATTTACGAACAAAATTCCCTCGAGCAAATCACTAATTAACAGTTTTCAGATAGTCTTTCAATCTGTTATCCCTGAATTGCCAATGCCAAGGCTCGAATATCACACCAAATTTATTATTCCTGGGATACGAAAGATAAAAACCAAATTTATAAGCATTTTTTAATAGCCATCTATATTCATCAGTTTTACTAAAATCAAAGGATTTATCAATTGTTGATATGCCTTCAGTGGTTGTAAAATCTATTGCTTGTTTTTTAACATATCCATGTTCACTATATCCCGGCAAAAATATTCTTTTAACGGCTTTCGAAAAATTAAAATTACAATAATTTAAGTATTGAAAAAAAACTATCATCTGGTATGCAGGGGATCGATAACCAGAAAGAATTAATAATCTCTTTCCCAGTTCTTTGTATAGGGCAGAATTGAGCTTTTTATAAGCTTGGTATACCCGACGAGGAAGATATTGTGTTTCTATCTCTTTAATTTTATAAACGTATTTCTGAGAACGGATCGCTATAAGATTTTTGGGAACTTTTTGAATTCCAAAATAAGGAATCCGAATCCCATGCTTACGAAAATTTACATTTAAAAATTTTTTTACTAAAACCTTTTCCCGAGAACTAAGCGATCTAAAGAGTTCGCTAAAATCCATTAATCTGACTCTATCGACTTTTTTCAGTTTATTTTTAGTTTTTTTTAAAATTGAAATTATAAGTTTTTTGTCAGAAGCATTTATGAAAATATTCTGGTTATAGCAACTAATCATAAATTATAGTAATCTAGGCCGTATAACTATAGAAGATTATTGTTGATACTATTTTTTTCGATCTTTACGAATCAAAAATAAAACAATTGCATTAGAAACTACAATTTTTTAATCTGAAGAAAGTCCAGTTCAACAGGTGTCTCCCGACCAAAGATATTAACTAAAACTTTAATCTTACCTTGAGCTTCGTCGATTTCAAAAACTTTACTTTCGTAACCCTTAAAAGGCCCATCAATAATTTTAACTGGTTCATTAATAGAAACATCAATTTTATATTTTGGCTCCTCCACGCTCATTCTTTTTTGCAAAACTTTTATTTCTTCCCCTGAAACAGGGATCGGAATATTGCCGGAACCAATAAATCCAGAAACATTGGGAGTATTTCTTACCACAAACCAGGAAGCATCATCTATAATCATTTCTATTAAAACATAGCCTGGAAAAATCTTTTCTGTTATAGTTTTTCTTTTGCCATATTTAATTTTAATCTTTTTTTCTGTAGGAACTAAAACATTAAAGATCTTATCCTCCATGTTCATAGATTTAATTCTTTGGCGCAAATTCCTAGCTACATTTTCTTCATAACCAGAGTCAGTATGAATAACATACCAACAACGACCAAATTGTGTAATTTGTCTAGACATGCAATGTTAATTTAAAATTACCTCTCTTTATCTATTTTACCAATTTCTCCAAAATCAAAGAAAACAGCCAATCTATTATCCCTAAAAAGGTTGCTATTATCAAAGAAATGCTAACAACCAAAAGGGTATAATTAACTGTCTCGTTTTTTGTTGGCCAAGTAACTTTTTTCAGTTCTTTCCAAGAGGCTTTAAAATAAGTAACAGCTTTATTTAAATAATTCCGCATTTTTGAAATCGAATCTCTATAAATGAAACAATTGAGATAGAGAATTTACACAGTTGAAATTAAAAATGGATTAATTTTAGCCAGGAAATCTCTTTAAATTTGTTTAATCTCTATTGAAGCAGGTTAGAGCAATTTCAACAGTCTCATTTTACAAAAAAATTATTTAAATGTCAAGATTTTTTACCAATTTGGCATGGGTTTGGATAAATTTCTTGCGTGGCGCTACTTCAGCGCCCATCAAAATCTCAAAAATTTCATCAGCCTTTTCCGCGTCTTCAATAGTCACTTGCTTTATTGTTCGCGCCTTAGGATCCATAGTTGTCTCCCAAAGCTGGCTTGGATTCATCTCTCCCAAACCTTTGTATCTTTGAATGTTTATTCCAGAAATTTCCTCTAGTTTCTGAACCTCTTTTCCTTGAGCCATTTTTTTCAGTATCTCATGTTTTTCTTTTTCATCATAAACATATACTGTCTCCTTCCCTTTCTGAATGCGATACAATGGCGGTTGGGCTATATATAAATAACCCTTAGTAATAATTTCTAGAAAATAACGATAAAATAAAGTTAAAAGCAGGGTACGGATATGCGAACCATCAATATCAGCATCAGTCATAATAATAATCCGATGATATCTTAAGTCATCGATATTGAACTGTTCGCCAATATTAGTTCCTAAAGCAATAATTAAAGATTTAATCTCATTATTAATCAACATTTTGTCCAAGCGAGTTCTTTCTACATTCAAAATTTTCCCCCGCAAAGGTAAAATTGCTTGAAAAAATCTGTCTCTACTCTGCTTAGCGCTTCCACCTGCTGAATCGCCTTCAACTATAAAAAGTTCACTTTCTCTTGGCTCACGACTTGAACAATCGGCTAGTTTACCAGGTAGGGTTAAGCCCTCTAAGGCGCCCTTCCGGAGCACGCTTTCGCGAGCTATCTTAGCAGCTTGTCGAGCCCGTGAGGCTAAGAGACATTTAGCGATAATAGCTTCGGCTTCTTTGGGGTGTTCTTCCAAAAAAAACCCTAAGACTTCAGAAAAAAAACTCTCTATAATCGGTCGTACTTCAGGATTGCCTAATTTCGATTTTGTCTGGCCCTCAAATTGAGGCTCTCTGACTTTAACACTGATAACAGCAGTTAAGCCCTCCCGAACATCCTCGCCACTCAGATTTTCTTCCTTTTCTTTCAAATATCCTCTCTGACGAGCAAAATTATTAAGAGTTCTAGTTAAAGCTGTTCGAAACCCTACTAAATGAGATCCTCCTTCTGGATTATAAATATTATTAGCAAAAGCAAATATTGTTTCTGTATATTCATCTGTGTATTGTAAAGCTATTTCCGCTTTTATCCCGTTCCCTTCTTTTTCTAAATAAAATACAGTCTCATGTCTGGGAATGAGATTCCTATTTAAATGTCTCACATAAGAAATTATCCCTCCTTCAAAATAAAATTGATAATTAATTTCTTTTCCTTGTTTTCTAAGATCTTTAACAATAATTTTTACTCCTTTAGTTAGATAAGCCTGCTGTCGAAGATGATCTAAAATTTTACGCCAGCTAAATTCTATTTTAGGAAAAATAGCTGGATCAGGTTGAAAAGTAATAGTCGTCCCCCTTTCTCTTGTTTTACCAATTGCCTTTACTTTCTTCAAAGGAACTCCTTTTCTGTATTCTTGAATCCAGGTCTTCCCTTCACGTTTTACCTCTGCTTTAAACCACATTGATAAGGCGTTAACCACCGAAACTCCTACTCCATGAAGGCCGCCAGCTACCTTATAAGCTGTCTGGCCAAATTTAGCCCCAGCATGAAGTTTAGTCATTACTACCTCAAGAGCTGATTTTCTAGTTGGTTTATGAATATCAACCGGGATGCCCCGACCATTATCAGTTACTCTAATCCTATCTTCTGGCAATAATTCTACAATTATCTCATCGGCATAACCAGCCATAGCTTCATCAATACTATTATCAACTACTTCCCAAATCAAATGATGAAGTCCTTCTTCGCCAGTTGAACCAATATACATGGCTGGTCTTTTTCTAACTGGTTCCAATCCTTCTAATACTGTAATTTGTTTTGCTTTGTATTCCTCGATTTCTTTCTTTTTCGGCAACTTCTCTATTCTTTCTTTCTGTTCCAACTTCATCTTCTTTATTTTTTTAACCCTATTTTTTTTGATTTTGGACTTTTTAGTCTTTTTAGACATTTTCTTGGATCGATAAAAAATAAACAAAAAAATAATACAGAAAAATCCAATTTTTTATAAAAAATCTGTATTAATATTAATATTTAATATTATCAAAATCATCGCTATTTCAGTATCTTTATTTTATCACAAAAATGAAAAAAAAGCAATAAACATATGGCAACATCGGTAACACTTTTGAGTGATTTAGGATAAATTTAATAGGAGTGGGGCATCCCCAAAATTGATGGATTCTCCGGAAATCATAGTCTATCAAGTATCCTAATTAGTCTTGGGTTAAAGACTAGGACTAGAAGAGTAATTGCCGAACCAGAGAAACTCTTTTTGGGACTCGACCGAATCTTTCATTGACTGGGTTTATTGACTGAGTTTGTCTTGGGGAATCCTGATTCGCAAGACAAAAAGAAAAGTGCAAATTAAAATTATTAAGGCAATCAACATTAGTTGACTGCCTTATATCAGCGTCAAAAGAACTTCTTGATTATGTTAAACCAAGAAGTTCAAGAGCTAATTTTCCTGCACCTCTTTTATCGGCCTCGTGGGTGGCTCCCGCATTGAGTAATTTTTCCCGATACTCATCTATAGCCGAACAAGCAATAATCGGACCCTTAAACTTGTTTGATGCCTTTATCTTTTCTACCAATTCCATTGTATTAGGTTCATCTCCTGGTACACAGGCATCCATAATAATTAATGCAAGATTTTTACATTTATTCTCAAAAAATTCTTTTGCTGTTTCCTTAGTTTTTGCCCACAAAATCTCAACCTTATCTCCAAGATCTGCCTGAATTCTTTGAAAATACGAACCATAATCTTCAACCACCAATACCAACTTTTTTTCCATCTTACATTAACCTCCTAATAACTACCTTGTATTTTACTGCTTTTAATAAATTTTGTACAAATTCTGGTTCTTCTTTGTTGTAATTCCTTCTTCATCATTGAAATCTTTCCTATTGGCTCCATAGAAATCACTTCCTTTAAAATTATTTTTCAAATTAACCTCAAATTAACCTCAAAATATGGTGGATTTAATTTTAAACTTTCAACTGTAAATATATTAACAAATTAACATCTTTCAGGAATTTTGTTAATACCCACGTATTAAATGTCAAGGCTATTTAGAAATGTTATACCTAGCAAAATTGACGGCTTTAATGACCTTTAAAGTTCTAAATTTTTTAGGAAATCGGTTAAAAAATGACGCTCGCGCTCTGGGAAACCCGCAGACAAATGTTTTAGACCTGAAACGATGTCTGATGTCTGTTTTATCCAAAAAATTGAAATAATTTTTCAACAAATCTTTAACAAACTTAAACTGAATTTCACTTACTTTTTGATGAACCTAAAAAATTCATTTCACTTACTTTCTTAAACCATTTGACCCAAATTACCTTTACAGAAGCATTAGAAGAGAATATAATAAGCACCATAGGCACTCGGTCGCTTCGCTCCCTCGCGCGCTACTCCACCCCAATTTTGCGAGATTATTATTTGGCGAGGCGCTCGTTCGCCTTCGACTCGCTCGGGCTTATTCAACCA
>DDKT01000013.1 GCA_002339755.1 Patescibacteria group bacterium UBA2591 | reverse complement strand
GAGGCGGGTGGGAGCTTCACTGTTATAGTAGCTTTTTTCCTTGGAATGGGAACAATGTATTTATATCAACAATCAAAAGTAGAACCAGAGATAACACAAGTACCAGAAACTCCATTTTCACCAGAAGTTCCAATGACTGATGCTGATCCTCCTCCTGAGGAAGCATGGGTCAGAATTTTAAGTCCGAAACCAGGAGAAAAATTAATTGTTGGCAAGACATACACTATTAAATGGGAATATACTGAATTTGGAAAAAAAATTGTAGAAGGATTTAAACCAGAGGATATAATAGGGGTTAAGATTGAAGATCCAACCTCTAAAGGAATTGTTCCAATAGAGGGACCATTGTATATTGATTTAGAACGTGGCGATGGATTAACTAGACCAAAACCTCCATTACCACCTTTTTATGAAGATCCTGATTTAAAAAGTTATATTCTTAAAACCTTTAGTAATACTGAACTGACAAGACGACTTGCTTTTCAAGGAACCTCATATTATCCTACTGAATTTGTCTGGACAGTCCCTCATGACATTATCCCAGCCGATGATTATCTTTTGAATATCTGGCCTTTTAATTATAGACAACTGGTAACCTTTTCAAGAGGAGAAAACTTTTCTATCGTACCAGCAGAAGCATTAATAAAAGCTAAAGACTTAAAGCCTTATCAATTCGTTCCTAAATCAGTTATCACTATTGAAGGAGAGGTAAGAAAACTTTGCGACGAGGGTGAGTTTGATATCGCGGTAACAGGTTCTTATGAGCTTAATCAAGAGCACTATGCCTGGTGTCATGGTGATTGGATGTCAGATGAATGGATGCCTTTTACAGCAAAGATTGATTTAACTAAAATTCAAAATTGCTATATTGATGTCAGATTTTCAGCAAGAGGCGGCAGAGAGGATATAAAAATTCCTACTCAGTATATTTTACCCCTGAAGATAAAAGAGAACTGTGAATAATCTTCCTATTCCTTAAGGATATCTATAAATGTTAGATTAAATCACATTTGGTAAAGAAAATTCCAGGATTAATAGTTTCATTTTATCTTTTGAATTTTAAAACATATGTCTGATTTACTTAATATTCTTCTCCAGCAACATCTTCTTACCGAAACTCAAGCCAAGGAGATAGAAAAAGAAAGCGAAAAAACTGGACGGAGTCAGGAAGAGATTATTTTAGAAAGAAAACTCCTTAGCGAAGAGGAGTGGTTATTAGTCAAAGAAAAACTCTTTCATTTACCTTCTGTTGAGCTTGTCGGCCAACAGATAAATAGAGAAATTTTAGAAATTGTTCCCCAGGAATTGGCTAAAAATTACCGAATGGTTGCTTTTGACAAAACCCCTACGGAAGTAAAGATAGCTATGGTTAATCCAGGAGATTTTAAAGCTTGGGAAGCGGCAGAATTTATTGCCCGAGAAAAAGATCTCAAAATCAGGTGCTTTATAACAACTCTTACAGGCTTGAAAGCTGCTTTAAGTCAATACGGAACTTTAATTACTGAAGTAGGAGAAGCTTTGGTCACAGCTGAAACTAAGTTTAAGCCAAAAATAAAGGAACCAAAAATTACAGAAAAGGGCCTTGAGGAAATTATCAAAACTGCTCCTGTTTCTAAAATCGTTTCTGCTCTTTTGAAATACGCTGTAGATGGGCGAGCTTCAGATATTCATATTGAGCCATTGCCAGAAGAAACTAGAGTCCGCTATCGAGTAGATGGCGTTTTGTATACTTCTATTGTTTTGCCAAAATATATACATTCAGCTGTAGTTTCTCGAATAAAAGTCTTAGCTAATCTAAAATTAGACGAAACTCGTTTGCCCCAGGATGGTCGAATTAGAACGAAAATCGGTGATAGAGATGTTGATTTAAGAATTTCAACTATGCCTTTAATGGATAACGAAAAAGTAGCTATCCGGGTTTTAGATGTTTCTCAAGAAATTCCAGATTTAAAAGGACTTGGATTTTGGGGTCGGGGGCTGGGCGTCATTGAAAAAAATATTAGAAGACCTCATGGTATGTTTTTAGTAACCGGTCCAACAGGATCAGGGAAAAGCACTACTCTTTATGCAATTTTAAATATTTTGAATAAAGAAGGAACAAATATTATTACTCTGGAAGATCCAGTAGAGTATTATTTAAATGGAGTTAATCAATCCCAGATTAATCCAGCTATTGGATTAACTTTTGCTACTGGACTTCGTTCTATTCTTAGACAGGATCCTAATATTATTATGGTTGGAGAAATAAGAGACAGGGAAACAGCTGAATTGGCGGTGCATGCCAGTTTGACCGGCCACCTAGTGTTTTCTACTTTGCACACTAACAATGCCCTTGGAGCTATTCCTCGTCTTATAGATATGAGAGTAGAGCCATTTTTAATTGTTTCTTCCCTTAATTTGGTTATTGCTCAGCGTCTAGTAAAGAAGATTTGTTTCCGTTGCAGAGAAGAAATTTCTTTATCTGAGGAATTTAAAGAAGAAGTTATAAAAGAATTGAGTCAAATTACAAATTTAGAAGAATATAGGGAGGAAGGAATAAATAAATTGACATTTTATCGCGGCAGGGGTTGCTCCCGTTGCGCGAATAAAGGAACATTAGGTCGGATAGCAATTTTTGAAGTTGTAGTCATGACAAAAAATTTACAGAAAATTGTTACTTTCGGATGCAAGGCAGAAGAGATTAAAAAAGAGTTTAGAGAACAAAAGATGATTTCTATGAAGCAAGATGGGATTCTTAAGGCTCTTCAGGGGTTAGTGACTTTAGAGGAAGTAATGGTAGTGACAAAAGGGTAAATCCCGCTAGAAAGGCTGGGGTTTTAAATCCAGCCGCTTCTTCTAAAAAAGGAAGCGGATTATGCTTATCCCCGGCCCAAGGGCCGGAGTTTTTTAACGGGGTAAAGATAAATTTTGGATTCTAAATTTTGAATTTCGGGACTCTTCGTTTTCATTTAATATAATAATAATTCTCCGAGATTTTTTATAGATTATGAGTTCTTCTCCCAAAATTTTACTTATTGAGGATGATCCCTTTCTGGCTAATATGTACAGTACGAAATTAAGTTTAGAAGGTTTTGAAGTTTTGGAGGCTTCTGATGCTAAAAAAGGTTTAAGATTAGCAGAAAAACATCTGCCAGATTTAATTTTGTTAGATCTTCTTTTGCCCGAAGTCAATGGTTTTAAATTTTTAGAAATTCTTAAGAAGAAAAAGAAGATTAAAAATATACCAGTTATTGTGTTGACCAATTTAGAGGGAAAAGAAGACATTAAAAGAGCATTCGATCTAGGAGCAACTGATTATCTTATCAAAGTTCATTTTTTGCCAGAAGAAGTAATAGATAAAATAACTTCAATAGTTAAAGAAAATCGTTAAGCTCGATAAGCAATTATTATGGAATTAGTCGAAACCATTACTTTTCAAAAGCTTTTGGATTTTACTGCAGAATATAAAGCTTCGGATTTACATTTGACCGTAGCCAATCCGCCTATTTTAAGAATCGATGATAAACTTAAGTTCTTGAATGATTATCCACTTTTAACTTCTGGTTTTATTGAGAAGGCAGTTTTTTCTTTTTTGGATGATCAACAAAAGGAAATTTTGACTCAGGAAAGAGAAATTGTTATTACCCATACTTTTAGAAAGGGTATGCGTTTTAGAATTAATATCTATTATCAAAAGGGATTTCTAAGTGCTTCATTTAGGTTTATACCTGAGACAATAAAAGATATTAAGGATTTGGGACTCCCTTCGGTGGTAGAGAATTTTATTAAATTAAAAAAGGGGCTAGTTGTTATTAGTGGACCTTTTAATTCAGGGAAATCTACCACCTTGTTTTCTCTTATCGATAGAATTAATAAAACTCGGGATAAAAGGATTATTACCTTAGAAAAACCCATCGAATACACTTTAGTCAATGATAAAAGTATTATTGAACAAAGAGAAGTTGGTCGAGATACAAGGAGCTTTAGGACTGGTTTAGAGTTTGTAGATCAGGAAGACATCGATGTAGTAGCAGTATCAGAAATAGAACAAGAGGAGATCATTTCTAAGCTTTTTAAAGTAGTGGAAGCCGGAAGACTTGTTTTCTCTATGATGAATGTGGATTCAGCAGTAAAATGTCTAGAAGAATTAATAAATTTTTTCCCTCCGGATAAACAAAATTTAGCCAGAATCATAGTAGCTGATAATTTAGCTGGCATAGTTAGTCAGAGACTATTGCCAAAAATAGGGGGTGGGAGAGTTTTGGCAGTCGAAATTTTAATTGTTACTCCTGCTGTAAAAACTGTTATTAGAGAAGGGCGGTTACATCAAATAAATAATATTCTTCAAACTTCTCAAGCTGAAGGAATGATTTCTTTAGATAGATTTTTGATTGAGTTAGTTAAAAAAGAGTTGATCACCCCTCAAGCTGCTTTAGAAGAAGCTATGGATCCTTTAAGCCTGAAGACACTTATGGCACGGTATTGATTTTTTTAAAAGTTAAAACTTTTTTCGAATTTCAATTGAATAATTCCGCATTAGAAAGTACAAGCATTATTTTCGAGTAGAAGGCGCATAGGCACTCGGTCGCTTCGCTCCCTCACGCGCTATTCCGCCCCAATTTTGCGAGATTATTGTTTGGCGAGGCGCTCGTTCGTCTTCGGCTTACTCGGGTTTATTCAGCCATTGCCTCACAAAAGTTTAACCACGTTTATTCCTAGAATAATGCCTAATTTAGAAAAAAATGGCAAAATTGGAGCGGGCTTATA
>DDKT01000049.1 GCA_002339755.1 Patescibacteria group bacterium UBA2591 | reverse complement strand
TGATTTAGTTTTGGCCATTTAGAGATGTTATCTATGTATCTCATCTTCTCCAAAAAAAGGGCTAAAAAAATTACTAATCAATCTCTTTTTTTAACAATTTTTAAAGAAATCAACATAACTCTAAAATTTCAACCCCCTTTTTTATCAATTTAGAGTTTCCGATACCAATAAATTAATCTAAGAATATACCTCAAATTTTAATTTTGTTAACAAAGATTTCTAACGGGGTTATATACTCGAAAAAACACAAAAAGGACCGCACATCGAACAATATTTCGCTTTTTTAAGTCGGGGGTTTTTCTTGCACTCTTCTCTTCTTAATTCAATAAACTTTTTTGGATCAATTACGTATTTTAACATCTCTTCCCAATTCACCTTCTCTCGAGCCTTGGTCATTTTATAATCTCTCAGAATTGCCTCTTTGTTTCCTCGGGCGATATCGCCAATATGGGCTGCGATTTTGGTGACAATTACTCCCTCTCTTACATCATTGATATCAGGTAAGCCAATATGTTCTCTTGGCGTAACATAGCAAAGAAAATCTGCCCCTTTCCAAGAAGCTATTGCGCCTCCAATTGCACAACTTATGTGGTCATATCCTGTTGCAATATCTGTTGGGAGAGGACCAAGGACATAAAATGGAGCGTTCTTGCAATATTTTTTTTCTAATTCAACATTTCTCTCAATTTCATTTAAAGGAATATGTCCTGGTCCTTCAATCATTACCTGAACTCCTTTTTCTTTTGCTCTTTGGGCAAGTTCTCCCAAAATTTTTAATTCTTGAATTTGAGCTTTATCAGTAGCATCAGCCAAACAACCAGGTCTTAATCCATCTCCTAAACTTAAAGTTACATCATAGTCTTTGGCAATTTTAAGTATTTCATCAAAATTCTCATAAAGAAAATTTTCTTTCTGATGGTATTTCATCCAGGCTAGTAAAAAAGAGCCGCCTCGACTTACGCATTTCATTAATCTTTTTTTAATTAAAGGAAGTGCCCCTCTAGTTACTCCCGCATGGCAAGTCACGAAATCAACTCCATCTTTAGCTTGCTTTTCAAATACACGAAGATAACTATCTATATCCATATTTTCTATTCCCCCAGCTTCTATCACTACTTGATAAATTAGAACAGTCCCTAAGGGAACGTTACAGTTCTCAATTATTTTTTTTCTTAGTTCGTCTGCATTCTTACTAGTGCTTAAATCCATTATCGTATCAGCGCCAGCTTCAAGAGCTACTTTTAATTTTTCTAACTCCTGCTTTAAATCTGATTTTATTGGCGAAGTGCCGATATTAGCATTGATTTTTATTCTTAAACCAGAACCAATTCCAATTGGTTTTAAATTTTTATGCCTTTTATTTGCCGGAATAACTACTAGTCCCTCTGCCACCTTCTTTTTTAATTGGCTTAGACTAATTTTTTCATTCCTGGCAACGATTTTCATCTCTTTGGTAATTTTATTTTTTTGAGCATCCTGAATTTGAGTCATATTTTTATTATTAAACAGGGATAAGCAATTCATTATTTCCCAAGAGAGATTTTCTAGAGAAATTTTATGAGATGAGTGACAATTTTCGCAGATGATTCAAATGAGAAGTTTATTTTAAAGCGAGTCTAAAGTTTTTTAGGGTAAGAGGGTTGGGTTTTCTTCCATCTCAATTTAATCTCACCTTCACCTCTCTATCTTTTCGCAAATCTGTTTTTAGACGATAAAAAGCATCTCCCCATTCTTTTTTTGATTCAGAAGGGGAAGCTGATTTGAGATTTTTAGGAAATTCCAAGTTTAATTCCAGAATATGAGCCTCTGTTCCTGGTTGTTTTTGAGCAAAAAGAGAATAATAGCCATCCAAAATTTGTTTATGGATCTCTTTGGGTAATTTATATTCAAAGCTCAGAGTTTTTTTCTCTTTTGGCTCGATACTAAGAAAAGTTCCAAAAACCGTTTTATTAAATTCTTGAGTTATTTCTATTTCAGCTAAGGGAATGGGGATGGATTTATTGTTAACTATCACCTCTCCTTTGATTAATTCACTGCCTTTTGGTAAATAAACTCTGGTATAAGTTCGATAGCGCGTTATTTTCCAACTAAATTCTCCTTGATGATCATAACTAATAGTTAATTTACTTTTTGGCTCAGAGTCAATTAAAGATGACAATTTGTAATTTATACTTTTTTTAACCACTGGGTCAGTTTTTAAACTGGCTAAATTTGCATCAATGACCATTAAAAAATCTCCCTCAAAATCCTTTATTTCTCCTCCCCAGTTTTTTTCTAAAACATAGTTTTCTAAGTTTTGATCGTAAAAATAGAACAAGATATGTTTTTCTTCTAAATTCTTTTTAATTATTTTGTAAAGTTCCTGCCATTTCTCAAAGGAAAGATTAAAGATTTTCTTTTCCATTTCTTTAGCCAAATCTTGAATTATTTCTTTTCTTTTCTCAGGGGGGATTCCTTTTTCTGCAAAACCTACCTCTACCTCATATTGCAAAAGATCAGCAAAGTTATTTTTGTGGAAAGTAAGATCTTTAATTTTAATTGGTCCGATTACTTCAAAAATTTCACTAACAAAATTGAGATCAAAAGCTATTACTCCATTTATTTTTTCTTCTGTTTTGCTTTCTTTGAGATAAAACCAATTTACCTTTTGAGCACTAGTGGGAAAATCTGGCGACCAATTGGCATCGCGCATAAACCAATAAGGAACTTTGTTGTATTTTTTTAAAGGCCAAGGAGGTTCGATTTTTAAAATTCCTTCTGCTGTTTTGTCCAAATTATAAATATCATCTGTTTTTAAATCTATTTTTCCATTTTTTATTTTTAAAATTCCATAACTCCCCAAAAAACCACCTGTTGGTCTTAATTCAGTATTATTTTGAAATAACAAAAGATAGATTTTTTCTTCCTTATCCAAACCAAGAGTAGATGATAGAAATTGACTTCCCTTTCTTATTTCTTTAGTTTTTCTTTCTAATAAAGAGAGTTTACTTTGAAAATCTCTTTTTGTTTTTTTCAAGATATCTAAGACACCTTTTTCTGGGATCTGGACTAATAAATTCTGGATTATTTCAATCTCTTCTTCTGTTTTTTCCAAAAGAGTAGATAACTCTTTTAATTTAGAAAGGGATGGGAAAAAGTTCTGAGGGGAGGGCTTTAAAAAAGAAATTGAGATATCTTTTAGGGCTTCATCTAACCAAATAGAAATTTTTTCTAAAGAAGAACAAGTTCTTAGGGCGGCAGTCAACAGATCATCTAAAACCTTGAGCTGGGTTCCAAGCCAAGGTATTTTTTTGAAAGATCCTAGTTCCCGGAGCTCTTCTTTAGCGTTTTCAAAATCTTCTTTAGCTTGAGTTAAATTTAATTTTGTTTCAGATAAAGTTTTTAGCAAGGCACTGATTTCTTGATCAGGGACTAAGCCTTCTTTTAAAGAAATTTCTATTTTTTCTATTTCCCCTTTTCCTGCCATTGTTTTGGCATAAACATTTGTTAGTAAAGGTAGAGTCTTGATTCCCTCGATAAAAAATAAAATTACTCCCACAAAAAAAAGAATGACTAAAAGATATAAAAGAGATCTTAAAGCAAAAGAAGAAATATCCGAAAAAAAGAAAAAAAATTTTTTTCTTTTTTCGTCCTGTTTGTTTGAATTATACAAAGGCAAAAAATTTACTTCCGATTTTTTCATAGAAATATATCATTGATATTATTAGTCAATTGGATTAAGAGATGGCATTTGAATTAATTTTTCTTTTGTCATTGTAAGTAACTGGAGATTGAAAATAGGGGAATAATTTTCATTATTTATTTTAGTCATAATGTTTCCTGTATTTCCAAAAATACTTTAACCAACTAACTATATGGATTCTAGTTGATTTTTTGAAAATATCTAACAGGCCACCAGCGCTAGCTTGTTCGTGGTAATGTACTAATTCTGCTTCTGGTAGATACCAGACCTCCCAATTTTTTTCTGAAAATCTTCGGCACCAATCTACATCTTCAAAATAAGCAAAAAATTTTTCATCAAAAAGTCCAACTTCTTTTATTGCTTCATTTCTAGCCATCAAGCAACTGCCCTGAACCCAATCAACTTTTCGGGCCTTTTTGCGGTCGTAATCTTTCATTAAAAAATGATCAAGATGTTTTTTGGCAAATCTAAATTTCCCTAAAAAAGTTCGACGATAAAGAGGAGTAATAAATTTGGGGAATCGATAGCAAGTTTCTTGTAAGCTTTTATCAGGATTTATTAATTTTGGCCCAAGCAAACCTATTTTTGGATGGTTTTCCATAAATTCATACATCTTTTCAATAGCTCCTTCCAAAACTACAATATCAGGGTTTAAAATTAAAATATATTTACCTTTAGCTTGTTTAAGTCCCAAATTATTCCCTCCTGTATATCCTCGATTTTTTTCTACTTCAATTAGTTTTACCTCCGGAAATTCTTTTCTTATCATCTCTGGCGTTCCATCTTGGGAAGCGTTATCAATTACAATGATTTCGTAATCCAGTTTCAAGCCAACTAATTTTATTCCTTTTATGCAATATTTAACTAGATTTTTGGTTTTGTAATTTAAGATGATAATTGAGAGAGACATAAAACGATAAATTGAAATTTTCGAATTTAATGTCTTAATTTTGTATTTTTTTGAGTTACTTGCTATTCATATAAAAAGTGAGTATGAAGACGTTACTTATAATTTTATTTAAAAAGGCAATATTCTTTAACTCCTTTACATTTAGAGAAAAATTCTGTATTATATAACTATTAATGATTTTTAAACTTAAAGTCATCTTTATATTATAGCAAAAAAGAAGCTTGGTCAATAATGTTTGTTTCGCATTTGAATTTTTTTCTTTCTACTTTTTTTAATTTTTAAAACTGAACGATAATTTATGTCCAAGTCTTCAAAATCTTTTCATAAGATAAATACTCTTATTACTGATTTTCTTAATTATCTAGAAATAGAAAAAGGACGACTAGAGAAGACAATTAAAAATTATGAATTTTATCTTAGGAGATTTACTAGTTGGGCCAATTATCCTGAACCAGATAAGATCACTCTTGATTTAATCCGTGACTTCCGTCTTTGGCTTAATCGTCTAAAAAACAAAAAGGGAGAAGTTTTAAAAAAAAATACTCAAAATTATCATCTTATTGCCCTAAGAGCTTTTTTGAAATATTTAACTAAAAGAAATATTAAAACATTGGCTCCAGAAAAGATTGAACTTGCTAAAATTTCTGAAAGAAAAATAGAATTTTTGGAAGGTGATGATTTAGAAAATTTATTAATTGCTCCCCTGGGTATTCAGAAGTCGGATGAGATTATTAAGTTAAGAGATAAAGCTATCTTGGAATTGCTCTTTTCCACCGGGCTTCGGGTTTCAGAATTGGCTAATTTATCCAAAAGACAAATTAATTTAAAGAAAGATGAATTTACTGTTTATGGCAAGGGTGATAAGCCAAGAATTGTGTTTTTATCCGAACAGGCTAAACATTGGCTTAAAAAATATCTTGAAGCCAGGAAAGATATAAAACCTGCTTTATTTATTAGACACGATCGAACTACTTCTCCGGATGGATCGCCAGAATCCATTGATTCCCATTTAACACCAAGAAGTATTCAAAGAATAGTAGAAAAATATGCTAAAATAGCTGGCATTACTAAACGTGTTTCTCCTCATGTTATACGACACTCTTATGCCACTGATCTTTTAACTGCTGGCGCTGATCTTCGTTCGGTTCAGACTCTTTTAGGTCATGCTTCAATAACTACTACTCAAATCTATACTCATATTACTGATAAATATCTAAAAGAAGTTTTTAAAGCATTTCATGGGAAAAGAAGAAGATATAAAAAATAAAGTAAAATGGTAAGTCTTATTAGTTAGTGTCTTTTTTGCGTCTGTAGCTCAGTGGACAGAGCGAGGGACTTCTAATCCCTAGGTCGCAGGTTCAAATCCTGCCAGACGCACCAGAATTAAATTTTCAGAAATTTTACGTGTGCCCCGTCAAATGATTTAAGAAAGTTAAAAGAAAATAAAGCGTTTTTTCAGAAAAAATTGGCAATATTAGCCGATGTCGCTAATAATACGATTATTAAAATTAAAGGTGGCAAAAGCCAAAATCCAACACTTGACACAATCAAGAAGGTTGCGAAAGCTCTTGAGATGAACGTCGAAGAGTTAATTGGATAAAAATACTCATATGAAAGAAGATTGCGCAAAAGCAATTAAATACACGACTAAAATCCTTGATGCTTGGTTGCCGTGGAAAATCCAGTACGACCGGATTCTCGGTCTTGCTGTTGGCGTTGTTCATAACGGAAAACTTGTCTACCAAAAAGGTTTTGGATACGCGGATATCGAATCAAAAATTTTGATAACACCGAAAACTTGTTTTCGGATTGCCTCAATTTCCAAAACCTTCACGGCGATTGCCATCATGCAGTTAGCCGAGCAAGGAAAAATCAATATTGATGACCGAGTAGAAAAATATCTTCCATGGTTTAAGGTAGAGACAAAAGATTTTGATTCAAGCAATATCACGATTCGCCAAATTCTTTCCCACACCGGAGGCGTATTTAGAGATGGCAACACGCCCCATTGGGAAAATGACAAGTTTCCTGATCTTGCCGGATTAAGAAAATCAATTTCCAATAAAAGCGTTGTTTTTGAGAATCTAACAAAGTTCAAATACTCAAATTTTGGCTTTGCTTTGCTTGGTGAGGTCATCAAGAAAGCCAGTGGCCTTGATTATGATGAGTATGTAACAAAACACATCATCGAAAAACTTGGCATGGAACGAACAGCTCCAGATTTTAAGAAAGAACACGAAGAATGGCTCGCCAAGGGATATTCGCGTCCAATTCCAAACAAAGAACGCGAGACGTTCCTTCATTCCGAAACAAAAACGTATGCTCCAGCCACTGGTTTTCTCTCCAATGTTTCTGACCTCGCCAAATATCTCGTCGTCATGTCTCTTAAACGAAAAGAGGCCAACGCTTTAGTAAGTAAAGAATCAAAAAAAGAAATGATGAGAGAGTATTGGGCGACTGGTGAGGAAAATGAATCATACGGTCTTGGATTTAGTATTTACAAGATTGAAAAGAGAAAAATCGTGGGACATAGCGGCGGATTCGCTGGGTTCGCCACTCGAATTTCTTTTGATACCGAAAATGATATTGGAGTTATTACACTCACCAATACCAACAATAGCTCTTGTGGTTCTGTTAACACAGGAATTTTCGAGACGATTTACAAATTTATTGATGAAAAAAGTAAATATGGCGAGGGCAAGAAGATCTCCAATCAAAAGAAATTTGAGGGAGTATATTGTTCGAGATGGAGCGACACAATTGTTGTTGGTATTGATACCAACCTTGTCGCTTTCGACCCAAGAGTAAATTCGCCCGTAAAAGATGGAACGTTATTGAAACCAAAAGAAAAGAACAAATTTTTAATAGAGACAAAATCAAATTTTGATTATCCAGGCGAATTTGCTACCTTTGTATTTGGGCGCAAAGCAAAACAAGCGACCAAAGTTGTTTTTGGAGCGACCCCATCTGAACGATTAGAAGAATAGTTGGCGACGAAAGAACTTTTGGCCTTCCGTGAGGACGCGGCGGAAGGAGGGTTCAGGAAGGGAATTCTGCCACAGCCGAGCGTTGCACCAGAGTGAAGCGGAGAGGACGACTAGTTCTGTTCAAAAAAGGTTCGCGCATTTTTAAACAAAGGGCACCAGAATTAAACTTTGGGGAATTTTGGCCTAGTATTAAACAGTCAGAAAGGAATTATTTAAAATACTAGGGGAGCTATGGTTTATGTATTAATGGCTAAAATACGTTATACTTATAAGAAGTATTTGTGGACAAGATAATGCGAGAAGATACAAAATGTAAAAGTTAGGCTAGGAATTAAACAAATTTTAAAGATTTAAAGAAACTCTTTGGTTTAAATTAAGCCATTTTCATTTCCAATCCATAAATCCCATAGATAAATAGTTGATGGAGATAATTCCATAAGGTAAAAATATGATTACTCAACAATTACTTGATTACATCAAGCAACAATTACAACAAGGAACAAGTAGAGAGCAAATCAAAAGTTTACTTATAGCTAAAGGCTGGCAAGCGCACGACGTTGACGAAGCCTTTGCTTTTATAGAAAATCCTGTTAGTCAATCGCAATCAGTCTCGGCGTCAGGACAGACAATTTCTTCTTTGCCCGGCGCCATAGCGATTCTTGGCCAAGCTTGGACAATATATAAACAGAGAATCGGCACATTTTTGGGTATACTGATAATTCCAACGTTAGTATACGGATTGATTTTCGGTATTTTTTTCGTCGTTAGTGTTGTGTTTTTAGGCGTTAAATTGTTGTTTTTTAGAAATATCGATTCCTTATTTGCAACTGGTGTCATTGGCGTTATTTTGCTTTGTCTTTTAGTGATTTTTTTATTTTTGATGGTTATTATAGGCATAACTTGGATGCATACAGCTTTACTTTATGCTATTAAGGACAGCCAGGAGAAAATTGGTGTGATAGAATCATACAAACGAGGTTGGCGTAAAATAATTTCCTATTGGTGGGTTTCTTTGTTGATGAGCTTTATTATCCTTGGGGGATTCCCGTTTTTAATTGTTCCTGGAATTATTTTTGCAATTTGGTTTAGCTTAGCGTTATTTATTTTGATTGCCGAGGACCTAAAAGGAATGAATGCTTTATTAAAAAGCCGCGAGTATGTAAGAGGCAGATGGTGGAGTATAGCTTGGCGATTTCTTTTTATTGCTGCACTATATTTAGTAATAACTTTTTTTTCATTTCCATTTCTTTGGTTTTTTGGGCCTATAATTTTTATTATTGAACTCTTTTTATTATATCCTTTGGCAATAATTTATGGCTTTTTGGTGTATAGTAATTTGAGAGCTGTAAAAGGAGAAATTGTTTTTACGCCAACTAGAGGCAAAAAAGCCATTTTTATTATTGCAATTCTTGGGATCTTTATCCTTACTTCAGTTATTATTTTCTCGATACGCTCGGCAAGAGAAAGGACGCACAAGGCAAAACGACAAAGGGCTATTCAAAGGGCTATTGAACAAAATCGGACAGAACTAAAATGGTATTATCCGCCGAGAAAAAGGATGCGCGACGCAAAACGACAAAGTGATATTAGACAAATTCGGATAGGACTAGAATTGTATTATTATGAACATAATAGATATCCATATTCATTAGATGAATTATCGCCAAAATATTTACGGTTTATACCAACTGATCCTTTAACAAATCAATCCTATCAATATCAACTACAACCAGATGAGAGAGGTTGTAAAGTTTGTGCATATTTAGAATCTGCTAAAGCCCAAGAATGCGTTACTTGCGGTGAGCTAGAGAAATTATATTAATTAAATGATCTAAAATCTATACTAATCCTAAATAATAGACGACTGTTTTTGTTCTCGAATTTAACTTAAAAAATTAGCATTTTAGTATATTTCTTGATATAGTGTGAGTATATGACTAAACAAACAAATCTCATCTTAAGCCAAGAATAAAAACAAGAACTCCTAAAGATGAAAAAACAAAACCAATCGTCTGTTATCAAAGACAGAGCCCACACTATCTTACTTCGTGATCAAGGAAAGAAAATCAAAGAAATGGCCAATGTTCTTTTCAGAAGCGAAACTTTTGTTAAAGAAAGCATTAAATCATATCTCTCTGGAGGAATATTTAGTGTTCAAAAACACCATAAAGGAGGTAACTCTAAGAAACTAACTAAAGAAGAAAAAGAAAAACTCAAGAAAATGTTAGAAAAAGAACCCAAGGAATATGGCTTTAACCAAAGTTTTTGGTCAATAGATTTGTTAAAGATTCTTATTGAAAGACAATTCAAGGTAGTCTACAAATCAAATCAATCCTATCAATATCAACTACAACCAGATGGCAAAGATTACAAAGTTTGCGCAAGTTTGGAATCTACCAAAGCTCAAAAATGCTTTACTTCCACTTCTGATTACTTCCCTTCTGATTAATGATGACTTTAGTGGAATTAGCAGTATGCCAATTTCATTGGCAGAGAATTTGATAGCGATGAAAATGAAGATTTTTTAATCTTAGAGTTGTATAGATTCAAATTTTATTAGACGCACCATTAAGATAAAATTTTAATACTTCTTTAGCATCTTTCTGGGTTAATTTTTGAATAGCAAAACCAGCGTGGACATTGATATAATCGCCGAATTTAAGATTGTCGACTAATTCAATATTAATTTCTTTAATTACGCCATCAAAATCAACAAGGGCGTATTTTTTTTAATTTTAATAACTTTTGTTGGTGATTGCTAAGCACATATTAATTATGCTGGATTTTAGAGATAACCTTAATTATCTTTTATTTCTCTAATAATTCCGATACTTCATCTAAAACAGATGGTCTCCTAACGTCTCTTAGCTTTGATAGGGGCTTACCAACTTTTTTCTCTTCTTCGATTTGCCTTTCCCACTTTAGATTCCATAAATAAAGTTCTGCTGTAAACATCTGTTCAAGATATATAGAATAACTCCAAGCAAAGGCAATGTAGATAATGGTTATTGTCCAAACCCAATTAGGAAATGTAACTTCTAACTCATCAGAAATCCAAAATAATATTGCCGGTGGAAGAAAAATGATTATTGCCGCAACCCAGGTAAGAACAAATCCGGTTACAAATTCTGAAAGATGAACTTTAAAAACACCAATCCCCTTTTTAATGGCCTTTCCAAAACTAAGATTCTCCCAGCTAATTGCCGGAAGAATAAGAAACACAATCATTCTAACTCCTTTCTCTAAGGCTTCAAAAAAGGCACGAGATAAAGACAAGGTTCTATAACCTGCTAAGGTTTTGGCTGCATTTTCCGCTGTGAAAGATTCTCTTTCCTTTTCTTTTGCTTTCGAAAATAAAGCTTGAAGAATGAGCAAAATAAACCAAATAATTGTCCAGATAATGACTATTGGAATCATTTTGGGTAAGTTACGGAGAGTGTGTTTGAACGAATTTACTAGACGCATCTCTTGTCCTGATTCTAATTGTTGGATAAGTTCTAAAAGCATAGAACAAGAAAAGGCAAGCAAAAAAGCAAAAAGAAAAATTATTCCAAAAATAAACAGAAAAGTTTCACCAAAAGAAAGTACCTCCCAATTAAAACCATACTTCAAGTAAAGAACAATAGGAGCATAAATTAACCAAGTGATAAGCAGGGGTACTAAAAATTTTGGATGATGTTTAAATACGCAAATAGAATCTTTAATCAAATCCCAGCCATTTTTAATTCCTTCAAACATAAATATTGGTTATTTTTTAACTGGATAAATCGACCTTTTATAATGCAATAAATATTGAAAGTCTTTATTTAAGGGTAAGGGAATTAATAACCTTTGTCGGCAACGCTAAACACATATATAAACTTATTACCTAATAAGAAAAAACTTAGTTTTTTCTAATTTTAAGTTTAACAAATAAAAGTTTTATGGTAAAATATGGTCAGATATGAAACAATTTAATTTCGGTGTCATTTAAAAATAAAATGAATAAAAAATATGACGATAACTAAAGAAACTCAATGGCTAATGATTATTAAAGATAGGAACATTATGGCACTTAGTATTGGAGTGATTATTGTTTTAGTTGGCTTAATGTCTATTTTTTCTCCTCAGGTTTTTAAAGAAAAGCCATCGTTATCGATGGGAATTATATTTAGCTTGCTCGGCTCATTTGTTATTTTTAAAACAAAGGTTACTACTGTTATTTTGGATAAAAATACTAATAAATTAACATTTACTCATAAATCATTATTAAGCAGAAAAGCAAAAGAATATAGTTTAAACCAGATTAAGGCGGTTGAACTCCAGCAAATTTATGAAAGAAAAGGATATTCTTATGGATTAGTTTTTATTTTAGAAAATAACGAGGTGGTTTCTTTAACATCAATGGGCGGTAGAATGATAAGGAGCAATATAGGCATAGGAAGAAAGACAATAAAGGAAAGTCTTATTGGAACAAGGATTGCCTCCTTTCTAAATGTGCCATTTAATGAAAGGAGGGCCCCTACTCTTACTGAAATAATATCGGCAACTAAAAAAACTATTCAGGAAGAAATAGAAAAACGTAAAAAAGATGAGTCGCAAAAATAAGTTTTTGTCTGATTTTGTTAATATAAATACCTAAATCCTGCGTGATTTTTTAAATTTGTTCTTTTAAAAATATCAATTTATACGGTAAATCTTTGGTATTTTTAGAAAATTTGTTATAATAATAAAACTAACTTTTTGTTACCGGTTATTGGCAAAATGAAAGGTTGCCCCCCTATGATTGTCTTTCATGAAAAAATATTCCTTTCTCCTTCTTACATTAACTATTTTATCCTAGCTGAATGGAATCTTAAAGAAGAAATGCTTTATATCTATTTTGAAAAAGAACAAAGATCTAAAATGATTAAAAAAATATCATTCAAAATCAATTTAAGATCTAAAAAATGCACTAAATAAGTGGTCTCCTTTTACTTTGCATTTGACCCAAAGATGAATTATCGCCAAAATATTTACTGAGTATACCAACTGATTCTTTAGCAAATCAATCCTATCAATATCAATTACAACCAAATGAGAGAGATTATAAAGTTTGTGCAAGTTTGGAATCTACCAAAGTTCAAAAATGCTTTACCTCCACTCCTGATTAATGATGTTTTTAGTGGAATTAGCAGTATATCAATTTCGTTGGTAGAGAATTTAAAAGCAATGAAAACGAAGGACTTCTGGTTTCTGGAGTACAGGTTTCAAATCTTGCCAGAGGTATCATTAAGATAAAATTTTAATACTTCTTTAGCATCTTTCTGGGTTAATTTTTGAATAGCAAAACCAGCGTGAACATTGATATAATCGCCGAATTTAAGATTGTCGACTAATTCAATATTAATTTCTTTAATTACGCCATCAAAATCAACAAGGGCGTATTTTTTTTTAATTTTAATCACTTTTCCTGGATAAGCTAAGCACATAATTAAAGTTAAAAGCCAAAGTTAATTTTTATTAGACTACTGAAAGACCAAGAACAAGAGACTAAATTGAAGAAAGAGTAGAAGGCTTATTTGGATTCTAAAATTTTTAGAAATGTTTGTGATACTTACAAAGCACCAGCAATATCTTTAATTTCACTATACCTAAATACAGGGCCATCTTTGCAAACATATTTTGTTCCTATGGCACAATGTTGGCAAACGCCAATGCCACAGTGCATCCTGCGTTCTAAAGAAAGATAAATATCTTCATTAGCAAAATTATATTCTTTTAATTTTGCTAAAACAAATTTATACATAATCGGTGGACCACATAAGAAAGCTATGGCTTTATCACCTGGTGAAAATTTATCAAATAAAGTAGTGACTGGACCAACTTGACCTTTCCAATCAGGAGATTTTTTATCTACAGTTAATTGTAAATCAATACCATTTCTTTGCCATATTTTAAACTCATTTTTGAATAAGAATTCTTTGACAGTTCGGGCGCCATAAAAAACTTGAATTTTTGTATTTGTTGAGACAGGCTTATTCTTAGCTAAAATAAGTGGCCGAAGAGGAATTATCCCCAAGCCACCTGCTACTAATAACAAATTTTTTCTTTCGGTTTTTTTGTTTTTGATTTTTGTAACTGGCCATCCCTGGCCATAAGGACCTCGTAAACCGACTTTCTCTCCGATCTTTAATGAATGTAATTTTTCAGTTACTCGACCAACTTTACGTATGGATAATTCTAAATATTCTGATTCTGGGGAATTACAAAGAGCAAAAGGCGCTTCACCAAAACCAGGCACAGAAAGAACAATCATTTGACCAGGAGTGAATTTAAAAGTTTTTTGACTTTTCAATTTCAGTTTAAAAAGTTTAACAAAGTCTGCTTGTTGTTTAATACTAATAATTTCAGCAGTTTGAGTTTGATAAGGGTTGAACATAAAGTTTTTATAAAACTACGATAATTTTGATTGATTTTAGTAATTCAGGAATTGGCGATACATCTCTTTCAAAAACTTTTCTTGTTAAAATGGCTTATAGTTTAATTAATCAAAGAATATCAAAATACTATTTTGGAAGTGAGCCCCTGAAT
>DDKT01000047.1 GCA_002339755.1 Patescibacteria group bacterium UBA2591 | reverse complement strand
ATTCAAAATGCGTAAGTCCTGATTATTATAAACTAAAGAGGTGTGCCAGAATCTTGCCGGCCAAGCAGCAGCAGCGATAGATTGGGTCCAGGTAATACCATCAGCTGAGTACCAGACATCGCTAAGCCCCCTATATCCTCCTATCACCCACATTTTATTGTCATAGACTAAAGAAGTGTGATAATTTCTTCTTGTCCAAGCAGCAGCAGCGGTAGCTTGGGTCCAGACAATGCCATCAGTTGAGGACCAGACATCGTTTTTATATGCTCCATCCCACCCTCCTATCACCCACATTTTATTGTCATAGACTAAAGAAGTGTGATAATTTCTTCTTGTCCAAGCAGCAGCAGCAGTAGCTTGGGTCCAGGGATCAGCAAGACTAGCGCTAGTTATTTGCCCTAGATCAATAATCTCAATATCTGTCTTTATTAAACCTGCTTCAAAATCTTCTTTACTTGTATCTCTTAAAATATTCTCTGAAATATTATCAGTATCTAGGGCTAAAAGGTTCCCACTTCTGGCATAGACCTTGAAATCAGTACCCGAAGAAGGAGCAGTTTTTGAAATAATCATCTCAGTTGGTTTTGTTTTTGCCCCTAAATCAAATCTTGGGGAACGATAGAGAGCAGTATCTGAGATATTAGGAGCAGTACCTAGGGGTTGAAGAAGATTTGTAGCAGTAGTAGTATAGCCAAATCCTTTGGCAATATTCATCTCACTTCCTTCAAAATCTTCTTTAGTTTGATGAGCATGGGCATGAGCAGAGGAAGTAGCTAAAGTAGCTGAAGGATTGATTCTTTGATCAGCTAGATTTAGTTCTCCTGTGCTAAAGTGTTGCTGGGTTTGTTGTTGAGTTTGTTGTCCTTGTTGTTGGGAAATGGTCTTACCTAGTTGACTGATGAGAAAACTGCTGGGGATAACAAAGAGGGAGATAAGAATAATAAGAATGAGGTAAGCAAGGGGGTTACCTTGAGAGAGATTGTTTTTGAACCAGGTTCTTGAGGTTTGGAACTTAGAGATGGTAGTCTGGATGGTTTTTATCTTAAGATTTTTAAGAAAACCAAAGAATGCTTCTTTTAGTCCTAAGTCTTCGAATCTAAGACCTCTTTTGAAAATCCTTTTGAGTCGTTTTTCTGCCTTTTCTGCTCTTTGGCGTTCTGCTTCTTTTTCCTTTCGTTCTGCTTCCACTCTCTGTCTTTCTACCATAAGAGCTTGTTCTTTAGCTTCCTTTTCTTTTCGTTCTCTTTCAAGCTGCATTCTTAATTCTTCAACTATAGAAGATCTTTCATCTTTTTTGGAAGCTTGAGGTGAAATTTGTGAGTCTGGCTGAATTTTTGATTGATGATTGCTTTCTTTTTGAGACACGGTTAAGAGAATTTTTAATTTTTAATTTCAAATTTTTAAAATAAAATTATCAATAAATTAAAAACCAAATACTAAATATTAAAAACACAAACCCATAAATTCAATATTTAAATCATTTAAATCCAAATGTCAAAATCCAAAGTTCAAATCAATGACTAAAATCCAAATGCCAAAACAATTTATTTCTTTTTAGGGCGTAGAATTGAGGAAAAAATCAACACCAATTCATGTACTTCTTTCCAGAGTTTCTTGCAACCCCCTTTTTTATCTGGATTGGCTTTATAAAGCATACAAAACCAATGCTTTGTTTCGTTTGATTCCTTTTCCCTACTCCTCTTCCTTCTACTCTCTTTTCTTCACTTTTACTTTCCCCGCGAGAATTGTTCTTATACTCCAATGATAACTGGCAGAACCATTGGTCTACGTTGCGTCTTGTTAAATAAGAACTGACCAATGTCATTTCTAATTTTACTTTTCAAATAAATCTCATCAGCTTTTGAGCGAGGATCTCGATCACGAAGGATCTTTCTTACCTCCTTTCGGATTGCTTCGATTAATTCTTTAGATTTTTTTATATAGACAAAACCGCGAGAAATAATATCTGGACTGCCAACTAATTTTCCAGTTTTCTTTTCAATAGTAGCAATAATTACTAACATTCCGTCTTTAGCTAAAACATTTCGATCCCTTAAAACAACCTGAGAAACATCACCTACTCCTAAGCCATCAACCATGACATATTCAGCAGGAACTTTCCGATTAGTTAATCTTCCTGAACCTTGAAAAAATTCAATCACCTGACCATTCTCTGCTGTTAAAATGTTTTGGGGATTAAAGCCAGATTCCTCAGCTAATCTAGCATGAGCTTTAAGTAAAGAAAGGGTTCCTAAAATAGGAATTAAATATTTAGGATTAACAAGGTGAATCATCAATTTTAATTCTTCTTCTCCGCCATGTCCTCCGGCATGAACATCCATCATTTGATAACAAATAACCTCAGCTCCTTTTCGCCAAAGATCATCCTTCAAATGCTCAACGGTCCTCTCATTTCCAGGAACTATAGAAGAGGAAAAAATCACTGTATCTCCTTTAATAATTTTTAGTTTCTTGTGTTCTCCCTGAGCAATTCGCATTAAAACAGCTCGTTCCTCAGCTTGAGCTCCGGTACAAATAATAATAATTTTATTAGGTGGTAAATGCTTAGCTTTTTCCAAAGAAATTAAGGTTCCCTCCCTGATCTTTAAATAACCTAAATTTTGCCCGATTTCTATATTTGTCTTCATGCTGTAGCCTTCGATAACCACTTTTTTGTCCATTTTTTCCGCCAACCAAATAATCTGCTGAACTCGAGAAAATAAAGAAGAAAAAGTGCCGATAATTATTCGACCCTGGGCCTTAAGAAAAAGGTATTCAAGAGTTTTTTGAATTTCTTTTTCTGAAAGTTGATAACCGGACAAAGAAGCATTAGTGCTATCAGAAAGCAAAGCTAAAACATTTTTATCATTTAATTGAGCAATTTTAGAAATTTCTGGCAACTCAGAAGCTACAGGACTAAAATCTAACTTAAAGTCTCCTGTATGAACCACTATTCCTTCAGGAGTATGAATAATTAATCCAAAATTGTCAGGAATATTATGACTTACTTTAAAAAAATCTACCTCAAAAACTCCTGCTTTAACTTTGTCTTTTGAAGTAATAATTCTTATCTTTAATTTTGTTTTATTTGGATATTCCTCTTGTCTTTTTTGAATCAGAACGGCAGTAAGTTTGCTAGTAATAATTAAAGGATTATTAAGGTGAGGGATGAGATGAGGAATAGCTCCGATATGATCGTAATGACCATGAGTAATAAAAACGCCTCGAATATTTTTTTCCTTTCCCTTGAGATAACTTATATCAGGAATAACATAATCAATACCCGGCATATCTTCTTCGGGAAATTGTAATCCCATATCAATAATAATAATATCCTTATCATATTCTAAAAGGATCATATTGCGACCAATCTCCTCTAGGCCGCCTAGGGGAATAATCCGAAGGGGTGCTTTCTTTTTTTCTTGAAATTGAGGACTCTTTTTAAATGCTAGCTTTTCTGATTTCCGAGAAATGAAGGACATTTGTTTTTTTACTATTATTTTCGGAGGTTTTTGAATTTCTCCCCCTGATTGATTTATGAACTTCTTTTTAAGATCCAGAGTTCCTTTAAAAGTTTTAGTTTTATTTATAGTTTTATGTAGCATATGTATAGTTCTTGGCATAAATAATATTTCAGTATTTTATTGTACCGGAATTTCAATAATTCCGATACAAGCCCGCTCCAATTTGCCATTTTTTTCTAAATTAGGCATTATTCTAGGAATAAACCTGGTTAAACTTTTGTGAGGCAGTGGTTGAATAAGCCCGAGTGAGCCGAAGGCGAACGAGTG
>DDKT01000034.1 GCA_002339755.1 Patescibacteria group bacterium UBA2591 | reverse complement strand
CCAAATTGAGCTTTACCGCCTAGGGGCTGCTGGGTAATTAAAGAATAAGGACCAATAGAACGTTGATGAACTTTATCTTCTACAAGATGATTTAACTTCATTATGTAAATATAACCAACCGCTGTTTTCTCTTTAAAGGGTTCTCCTGTTCGGCCGTCATAAAGTTGAAGCTTGCCCTCAATTGGAAATTTAGCTTTTTCAAGCTCTTCTTTAATGGTTTCTTCTTTAATTCCATTAAAGGGAGGACTAGTAACACGATAACCTAATGTTTTTGCCGCTAAACCCAGATGAATTTCAAAGATTTGACCTAAATTCATTCTAGAAACTATACCTAAAGGATTTAGAATAATATCTATTGGTCTACCATCTGGCAAGAAAGGCATATCTTCTTGAGGTATAATTTTAGAAATTACTCCTTTGTTACCATGCCGACCGGCTAATTTATCCCCAACCTGAATCTTTCGTAAACTAACTACTGAAATTTGAATAGTTTTGATGACACCAGGAGAAAGTTTATCTCCTTTCTCCCGGGAAAAAATTTTTATATCCACAACTTTCCCCCGCTCTCTTTGTCCTAGGCGCAGAGAACTGTCTCTTACATCTCTAGCTTTTTCTCCAAAAATAGCGCGAAGGAGTTTCTCTTCTGCTGAAAGTTCAGCTTCTCCTTTTGGAGTAATTTTACCAACCAAAATATCGCCAGCAGAGACTCGAGCTCCTATGCGAACAATACCCTCTTCATCTAAATTTTTTAAACTTTCTTCAGAAACATTAGGAATATCTCGAGTAATAACTTCAGGACCTAATTTAGTGTCTCGAACATCTATAGTATAGTTTTCTATATGTATTGAAGAATAAAGGTCATCTTCAACAACTTTTTGAGAAATTAAAATCGCGTCTTCGTAATTCCCTCCCTCCCAAGACATAAAAGCAACTAAAAGATTTTGCCCTAAAGCTAATTCTCCTTCTTTACAAGCTGGTCCATCAGCAATAACTTCTCCTTTTTTTATTCTTTGCCCTTTTTCTACAATAGGAATTTGAGTTAAGCAGGTATTTTGATTAGATCGAACAAATTTCTTCAAAGAATAATTCCAAATTTTACCGGTTTTTCCTTCTATCCAAATTTTTCGAGCATCAACTGCTTTAACAATTCCATCTTCTTCACAAATAATCAAATGTCCGGAATCTCGCGCTGCTTTTTCTTCAATGCCAGTACCTACTATAGGGGCATCAGATTTAATACAAGGTACGGCCTGACGTTGCATATTGGTGCCCATAAGAGCCCTTACAGCATCATTATGTTCTAGAAATGGAATTAGAGCAGTGTTTACGCTAATAATTTGATTAGGAGAAACATCCATATAATCAATCTTTCGAACCTCTTCGATAGTTGGTTTACTCAAAAATCGAACTTCTGCTTTTTCATTTTTAAAGTAACCTTTTTCATCTAAAGGTGTGGTAGCAGCAGTGACTACAAATTGTTCTTCAGTAAAAGCATCAAGATAAACTATTTCATTGGTAACCAAGGGTTTAATAGGAATTTTTTCTAAATTTATTTTTTCTAAAATTTGAGCTTTTTCAAGGGTTATTTCCTCCCCTCTTTTTATAACAATTTTCTTTTTTTGTGGATCAATTATATCTTCTCCAGCAATCTTATTTTGGGTTTTTTCCTTTTTATTTTCTATTTCTCGTAGTACTTTTCTGAAAGGCGTTTCGATAAACCCCAATTCATTTATTCGAGCATAAGAAGCCAGATGATTCACTAACCCTACATTCGGACCTTCTGGGGTAGCGATAGGGCAAATTCGTCCATAGTGAGTTCGGTGAACATCTCTCACCTCAAAACCAGCGCGTTCTTTTGTAAGGCCTCCCGGTCCTATGGCAGATAATCTACGTTTATGTTCAAGTTCAGCCAAAGGATTAGTTTGGTCCATAAACTGAGAATGCTGGCTCGACATAAAGAATTCTCTAATCACTCCAATGATTGGTCGCGCATTGATTAACTGAGCAGGGGTAATTGCTCTAATATCAAGAGTACTCATACGATCTTTAATTATCCTTTCCATTCGGGCTAAACCGACTCGAACCCGATTCTGTAAAAGTTCTCCTACAGTTCGTACCCGACGATTGCCGAGATGGTCGATGTCGTCAACTTCTCCCTGAACAATATTAAGACGAATAACCTCTGAAATAATAGTAATAAGGTCCTCTCGTCGAAGAATGCCTATTTGATTAACGCCTCCGTAGGAGGGATGATTTCTGAAACGTTGATTAAATTTATAACGTCCGACCTTAGAAAGGTCATAACGATCAGGATTAAAAAAGGTGGCATAAATTAAAGATCTAGCGCTATCAGCAGTAACGAATTCTCCTGGTCGGATTTTTTTATAGACCTCTATTAATCCTTCACTTTCGTTTTTTGTTATATCTTTTTTAAGAGTTGCTTCAATATATTTAAACGCTTCTGAGCTTTCATTTTGAAAAAGATTTCTTATTTCCTCATCACTATCGTAACCAAAAGCTCTAAGCAGAGAAGTGACAGCAATCTTTCTTTTCCGGTCAATTCTCGCTGAAATAACATTATCTTGATCGGTTTCCAATTCCAACCAAGCTCCTCGACTGGGAATAAGCCGGGCTCCATAATAATTCTTATCTTTCATTCTTTGACTAACAAAAAAAACACCGGCTGATCTGACGAGCTGAGAAACCACCACTCTTTCAATTCCATTTATAATAAAAGTTCCTCTTTTAGTCATAAGGGGAAGATCGCCGAGATAAACTTTTCCCTCGATTACTTGTCCAGTTCTTTTATTAATCAACTTCATTTTCACTCTTAAAGCTGCCTCATAGGTGGTATTTCGTTCTCGAGCAGTATCTTCGTCAAACTTAATTTCGTCTAATAAAGAATAATCTTCGAAATATAATTCTAAATCTCGGCCAATCCAATCTTTAATAGGAGAAATTTCTTCAAAAAGCTCTTTAAGTCCCTGATCAAAAAACCATTGGTAAGATTCTTTTTGTATTTCAATAAGATCAGGTAAGGGAATAATTTCTTTTATTTCTGTAAAAATTTTACGTTTACTCATGTTTATCTTAATTTTAGATTATCAATTCAATTATTAATTATCAATTCAATTATTAATTATTAATTTATTAATTACAAAAAATAAAAATAAAATACTGCCGAATTTTTTTCGGTTAATTTTTTTTAAATTTTATTTTTTTCCTTAGTTTTTATTGAATAAATATCTCTTTTCTTAACTATTTGATTGTTTTTAAAACCCCGCCCC
>DDKT01000032.1 GCA_002339755.1 Patescibacteria group bacterium UBA2591 | reverse complement strand
TCAAGTTTTCATATAATTGAATAACAGTTTTCATAATAGTCACGAATAGTACAAATTTAGCTCTGACTGAATCAAAATTCTTCAACAATTGGTATTTTACACTATTTTTAGGATTTTGACTATATTCTTGGTATTTCGTAATTCAAGGATAGATATAAATTCTGCAGAAACAGAATAATCCAATCAATCATGGCTAAAGTTTCTAAAAATAAAGAAATAATTCCCCTTGTTGCCAAACCTTTCATAGAAAAAGTTAAAAAAGGAGGAATAAAAATAGCTAAAGGTGGTATTCGGATTACCATTGATACTTTAAATATTTTTACTACACCCATGGCACCTCTTTTGCCCTCTATTAAACCTCTCCCAGCCACCTGGCGACATGAGGAAACTTATCGACTCAACAAAAAACTTCTTATTTTCGATATTATTCTTTCTTTGATAGTTTTGGCTCTCATTGGATCTAATATTTTTCTTTGGCTTAGAAAACCAATAAAGCCAACTATCGGTCTTGATTTTAAAATTCAACCTCAGGTGATAAAGACAGGAGATAAAGTAGAATTTATTTTAAATTATGGCAATGAAAGTAAAGAAATTTTAAAGCAATCAACTTTAACTTTAAAACTTCCTGCTTTTTTCATTTTAAAAGAAATTTTCCCTTTTGATTTTGACAAAAAAACAAATACTATTTTACTTGGTGACTTGTTTCCTGGAGCAAATGGTCAGATAAAAATCAAAGGTTATGTTGTTGGAAAAGCAGGAGAAAGTCAAAGGATCTCTGCCATTATTTCTTGGAAAGATAAATATAATAATTTAAAAAGAGAATTTAGAAGCCAGACTTATCTTATTGAAGACTCTAATCTTAAACTTGAAATTTTAACCGATTTTAAAGAAATCTTTAATGATTCTCCTTTTGATTTAGCTCTTAAGATAAAAAATGATTCTTTATTAGACTTTGATGAAGTATTTGTATTAACAAATAGTGATGAATTTTTTACAGATCATCAAGAAGCGCTAATCGATTTGAAAAAATTAAAATCAGGAGAAGAAAAGAGAATAACTATATCCGGAAAAATTTCCAGGGAAAAGCCCCTCGAAGAAAAAGAGATGGAAGAATTATTTAAAACCCAATTATTTCTTAAAAAGAACGGAGAAAAATTAATTCAAGCTGAAAAAGAAAAATCTTTTATTTTGACTTTTCCAGCCTTTGAGCTGAAACAAAAAACAGAAGGAAATGCTTTTCCTGACAAAGATTTACTATATATTATTAGTTATCAAAATAAAGAAAAGATTGATTTACAAGATTTAGAGATTAAAATAAAATTAGAAGGAGAATTTTTTGATTTAGAAAAGATTAAAACAAAAAAGGGGGAAATAAAGGGAAATGAAATTGTTTGGCAAATAAAAGAAGTAAAACCAAACCAAGGAGAGGATTTGGAATTTCAGATAAAAATTAAACCGGAAGTCTTGGTTCAGGAACCAAAAGAAGAAGGCTTTACTTTATTTTCCTCTCTCGAAGCTTCTTATAAAATGGTTACTGATTTGGATCGAGTAGTTAAAATTAAAACAAAAGATTTAGAAGTAAAGGTTAATTCAAACTTAAAATTAGAAGCAAAAGTCAGATATCAGACCCCAGAAGGGGATCAAATAGGTCGAGGACCTTGGCCGCCCAAAAAAGACAAAACAAGCCAGGTTTGGATCTTTCTTAAAGTTACTAATACCATTAATAAAGTAAGGGATGCTTTTTTGACAGGCTTTTTGTCTCCTCGTGTCTTTTGGACTGATAAATATAATATTTCTCGAGATGAAGAAAGTTTAGTCTATGATAATCAAACAAGAGAATTTAAATGGACAATCGGAGAAATTCCTAAATTTACTGACAAAGATATCTCTTTTTTTGGAATTGCTTTTGAACTTAGCTTTACTCCTCAAGCTGAAGAAGTAGACAAGGAGATAATTTTATTAAAAAATCTTAAATTGTCTGGAAGAGACGAATTTACCAACGATGAAATAATTATTGAAATAGAAGAACTAAAGAGCGAGAAAGTAGAGAAAGAATAATCACAGTTTTTTTATCTAATTCGTCCTGAACAAAACATTTTATTTCGATAGTCGATTATTAATTTTTTCTTTATTATGAGATATAAAGCAATTTTCAAATAAAATTTTATGCCCAAATTAATAAAACCCTTTGTTTTTGTCATTCTTGATGGCTGGGGATTGGCTTCGCCTTCAGAAGGTAATGTCATAAGTCAAGCAAGGATTCCCACTATGAATTCTCTCTGGAAAAACTTTCCTCATGCCATTCTTAAAGCTCATGGAAGATATGTTGGTCTCTTACCTGGACAGGATGGTAATTCTGAAGCTGGTCATATGAATCTAGGAGCTGGTAGAGTAGTGGAACAAGATTGTGCTATTGTTTCAAAAAGTATTAAAAACAAGACCTTTTTTAAAAATACAGCATTTTTAGAGGCAGTAAGACATACTAAAAGATATAAATCGAAATTGCACATTTTTACTCTCCTTACCACTGCTCAAAGTGCTCATAGTAATCCTCGTTATCTTTTATCTTTTTTTGATTTTTTGAAATTAAAAAAAATAAAAAAAGCTTATCTTCATCTTTTTACTGATGGTCGAGATTCGCCAAAATATAATGCTATTAAATTATTAAGAAAATTAAAAAAATTTTTTCTTCAAGATATAAGAATTTCTACTCTTAGTGGTCGTTCTTATGCTATGGATCGAGGAAAAAGATGGAGTAAAACCGAGATCGCTTATAACGCAATGACCTTAGGCGAGGGAATAAAATTAAAAGATGCTGAAGAAGCTGTTTTGCAAGCTTATAATCGAGGCGAATCTGATGAATTTATTCAACCAACGGTTATCTTGAAAAAGAATAATATTCCTCAAGCTTTAATTTCTGATAATGATGCTATTATTTTTCTTAATTTACGATCTGATCGAGCCCGACAATTAACCAAACCATTTGTTCAAAAATATTTTGATGGATTTAACCGAAGGAAAGTTTTAAAAAATTTATGTTTTGTTGCTTTGACTGACTTCGGACCTGATTTGGAGAATATTTTAACTGCTTTTCCTTCAAGAGATGTGGAGGGGGCTTTGCCAGCGGTTCTTAATAATTATCGTCAAATTTATATTGCAGAAACGGAAAAATATGCTCATATAACTTATTTCTTCAATGGTGGCTTTACTGATCCAATAGGAGGAGAGGAAAGATTACTCATTCCTTCTGTGAATGAACCCTATCAAAATCATCCAGAGATGTCTGCGCCTTTTATTACTGAAGCAGTTTTGGGTCTTTTAAAAAAGAGTGTTTACCATTTTATTGCCTTAAATTTTGCTAATCCGGACATGATTGGTCATACTGGCGATCTTAAAGCAGGAATCAAAGCTTTAGAATGTATAGATAGTTGTTTAAATAAAATCATAAAAGTAGTAATGAAAAAGGAGGGGACAGTAATTATTACTGCTGATCATGGTAATATCGAAGAAATGCTTAATTTAAAAACTAAAGAAATTGACACCGAACACTCTACTAACCCTGTTCCTTTCATTATTGTTAAAAGAGGAATAAAAGAAATGCGATTAAGAAAGGGAGTTTTAGGAGATGTAGCCCCTACAATCTTAGAGCTAATGGAAATAAAAAAACCCTCCCAAATGAAGGGTAAAAGCCTTATAGTCTGGAAAACGAAAAGATAAACTTAAAACTTATCTTTAAAACTTTAAAAAGGGTGAAGTAATAACTCTATCTTTTATGGATGCAAAAGATTTCGAAGCGAAAATAACGCTTTTTCAGAAATCATACCTTTTTGCCATTCTAAAATTACCGAGGAATTAGAAAATTTAAGCAGGAATAACGTTAACTATTCTCGTCAATTTCAAACTTCCATCAAATTTCCTTTTTTTCTTTTTAAGAAACTTGACATAGCCTGAAGCAGTAGCAAAAAGAGTATCATCTCCACCTCTTTTGACATTTAAACCTGGGTGAAACTTGGTTCCTCTTTGGCGAATAATAATACTGCCTGCTTTAGCTAATTGACCTTCAGTAAGTTTTATCCCCAATCTTTTTGAAATTGAATCACGGCCCAAGGCAGTTGAGCCGCCCGATTTCCTATGTGCCATATACAAAAGTTATACAAAAGTTTATTCAAAATTCTACCATAATTTTATCAAAATAACATAAAGTTGTCAATATCTACGTATTAACTGTCGTAGCCATATGATAATTTCATAGTTGAGCCATTTAAAAACTTCATACTTTAGGGAAATACCTTGATAATCTTCTTAAGAAAATCTATAAATACTAATCGTATGATTCAAAAAGAATTATTAAGATTTTTTTATTTTTCTCTTCTGAAAGATGTCAAATTATCTAAAAAATTAAATCTTTATTATAAACTTTCCAAAGTTTCATACTTTAATCAATTCTTCTAAGAAAGAATTTTAAAGGTCGAGATTAAAATCTAAATTTTTAAGGTATGACATTTCTAAATAGCCTTGACACCAAGGCCGTGAACACAGCTGGATGTAGCGTAGCCCTTAAGGGTATTCGGGTTTGTTTCTTCGGGCATTATGATCCCAACTATTCCCGCAACCGTATCATTATGAAAGCGCTTCGACGTGCGGGAGCTAGTGTGGTTGAGATTCGATCTTGCCTCTCTGGAATCGCTCGTTACCGGCAATTGCTCAAGGTGTTACGCACTTGGTTCGATATAATGTGGGTGGGTTTTCCGAGTCATACCGATATGCCATTAGCCAAGATAGTTTGTCTGTTGAAAAGACGTCCCTTAATCTTTGATCCCCTTATTTCCTATTATGATAGTATAGTATGGGACCGAAAACTGTTTCGTCCCAAGAGTTTTGATGCATATAGAATGTATTTAACTGATTGGCTATCTTGCCGTCTTGCTGATATCGTCGTATTGGATACGAATACGCACATTGATTACTTTGTGGCGACCTTCAACATACCCAGAAGCAAGTGCCGCTGTCTTTACGTCGGAGCCGACGATGAAGTAATGTTTCCCAAAAATGAAGTTCTGTCAAAAGATCCTTTCGTCGTTTTTTTCTATGGCACTTTTATTCCGCTGCATGGAATTGAGCACATCATAGAAGCAGCGGCTATTCTGGAAAAAGCAGGAGAAGATATCAGCTTCATCATTGTTGGTTCTGGTCAAATTTTTCCAGCAATCCGGCACATTGTGGAAAAAAGGAAGCTTAAGAGCATCCGCCTTCTCGGCAAACTTCCCTACGAAGAACTTCCAAGATTAATGAACGCAAGTCACATTTGTTTAGGTATCTTCGGCACAACACCTAAAGCCCAACGTGTCATCCCTAATAAGATCTTTGATGCCATCGCTGTTGCTCGCTCCGTGATCACGGCGGATACGCCTGCTGTGCGGGAAGTTTTTACACACGGTAAGGACATTTATCTTGTGCCTCCAGGTGACCCAAAAGCACTGGCACATGCTATCCTGACCTTGAAGCAGAATCCTATTTTGCGAAACCAAATCGCTACCGCAGAAAACCAAATTTTCAAAGAAAGATTCTCTATCCAGGTAATTTCAACCGAACTTATTAGGCTGCTAAAAGAGGTGCTATAGACTGATGGCTAATGGCGATTTTAAACAGATGGAAGTAATAACATGTCCACTTTGTAAAAACACCAAGAGACATGTAGTACATGAAAGATATCTCAGATTTCAGGTATGCCGTGCCAGGTCGGTGGACATTTGTCCATTGCTGTGAGTGTGGCCTTGCCTACCTTACGTCGCGTCTAGCGGACCCCGTGCAGGGATACCGGCAAATTACTCGCAACATAAACCAACCATTTACCCCCAAATTGGAGGGGAGGGGTTTTGGAAAAACATTAAAGCAGTAATTCGGCAAGCTATCCTTTTGGACTACGGCTATAGACAAGTGGTACAAGGCGGTATCTTAGCAACTTTGTTTTTGCGGTTGCTTGGAAAGATAGCCATAAGAGTACCATTCCTTAAATTCCGGGCTTTTTTTGGCTTTCTTCTCTTTCCTAAAGCTATCTCTCAGGGAAGATTGCTTGATATTGGCTGCGGTAATGGCCGCTTTTTAGCAGCGATGAAGTTACTGGGTTGGGATGTTTACGGCGTTGAACCAGACCTTGCCAGTGCTCAAATGACCGAACATCTCACAGGCGTCAAAATTTATAATTCACTCAGTGAAGCAAATTTTCCGAGAGGTTTTTCGACATAGTTACTATGAATCACGTATTAGAACACGTTGAAGAACCGCTTCCATTGTTAAATGAATGCTATCAGATCTTGCGAAATGGTGGTAAACTAGGAATTACTGTACCAAACTGGAAGTCTCTGAGCCACCGCACCTTTAGACACTATTGTTACAGCCTTGATCCGCCTCGGCACGTGGTGATGTACAAGCCTCATGTCCTGGCATCCTCTTGCCTAAAGGCGGGGTTTATGAGGGAAACAATAACTATGACATCTATTAGGGAAGCCAAAGTGGCCTTCAAAAAAAGCTGGCGTTATTTAAAAGGCGTTACCCCACCTCGCATCCTGACCCAAATGTGGGTACTATTTAGTTTAATATGGTCTATGGTTGATAAACAAAGTGGAGAAGAGATTGTGTTCTGAGCAACCAAAGATTAGCCACCTTTGTTAATGCTCACCTATTTAAATATTCTCAAGAAACTAATTTAAGATTTTCTAAATCAAAACCCTATAAAAAATGATATTAGAAAGAGGTTTGATTATTTTAGATTTGATACTTTTTTAGATTTGATACTTTTAAAAAAAGAGATATCTTAAATGATCTTTATAGAAAGAAAGAATTCTAAGGGTCGAGGTTAAAATCTAAATTCTTCAAGATATGACATTTTTAAATAGCCTTGACATTATAGCATAATAGTATGTTAAAATTTTATAATACTCTTACTAGAAAAAAGGGGGAATTTAAACCAATAAAAAAAGGAAAAGTAGGAATTTATACTTGTGGTCCAACAGTTTATAATTTTGTTCATATTGGCAATCTGCGCGCTTATATTTTTGCTGACATTTTACGACGTTATTTGGAATACAAAGGTTATAAAGTAAAGCATATTATGAATATCACTGATATTGATGATAAAACTATTAAAGGGTCAAAAGAAACAAATGTAACTTTAAAAGAATTTACTCAAAAATATACCCAAGAATTCTTTAAAAATTTAGAAATATTAAATATTAAAAAAGCCTTTAAATATCCAAAAGCTACAGAGCACATGTTAGAAATGGAAAGAATAACTGATAGATTAATTAAAAAAGGCTATGCTTATGAGAAAAATCAATCTGTCTATTTTGATATTTCAAAATTTAAAAATTATGGCAAACTATCAAAAATTGATTTAAGAGGAATAAAATCAGGCGCAAGAGTTAAGGTAGATGAATACGAAAAAAAGACACCTGTTGATTTTGTTTTATTAAAAAAAGCAACTTCAGACGAGATAAAAAGAGGAATTTACTATAAAACTAAATGGGGGAAAGTTCGTCCAGGCTGGCATCTTGAATGTTCAGCGATGAGTATGAAATATTTGGGCAAAACCTTTGATATCCATACCGGAGGAATTGATTTGATTTTTCCTCATCATGAAAATGAAATTGCCCAATCGGAAGCATATACAAGCAAGAAATTTGTTAATTGGTGGTTACATAATGAACATCTTTTAATAGAAAATAAGAAAATGGCTAAATCTTTGGGCAATGTTTATACTCTGCGAGATTTGGTTAAAAAAAATTATCCACCAATGGCTATCCGTTATCTCTTGCTATCTAATCATTATCGACAGAAATTAAATTTTACTTTTCAAGGATTAGAAGGAGCAAAAAATACTTTAGAAAAACTGAATGAGTTTATAGACAGATTAAAGGAATATCAAAAAGCATCAAAAAAGAAATCGAGGATTGAAATAAAGTTTAATAAATTTGAGAAAGAGTTTGAAAAAGCTATGGATGAGGATTTAAATACACCAAAAGCTTTAGCAGTAATTTTCGGGTTTATTAAAATAGTAAATAAATTAATAGATAAAAAAGAGTTATCAGGCCATCAAGTAAAAAAAATCTATCAATTAATGAAAAAATTTGATGGGGTTTTGGGAATCTTGGAAGAGAAAAAAGAAAAAATACCTCCAGAAATAAAAAAATTGATTGATGAAAGAGAAAAAGCGAGACAAAAGAAAAATTGGCCTCAAGCTGATAAAATCCGCAAGTTCCTAGAAAAAAAAGGATTTCAAATAAAAGATACACCCCTTGGTCCAAAAATAACTCTTGGATCAAAAGAAGTGTCTAATTTTCAAATCTAAAAAATAATGAAAGGAGGGGAAATGGACAAGAATGAAAAAGTGAAGGATAGGTGTAGTGATTATTCTATTAGGGGATGCCCAGCAAGTTCTTATCTCATCTGTCCTGCCTATAAAACAGGAAAAAATTGCTGGGAAGCAGAAGAAAGCATCCCTTGCTGTAAACGTAAAGATAAAAGCAGATGTCCTGAATGCGATGTTTACCAAAAGGCAGAGAAGCTTAGAGGAAGTAGATTAACTTTAAACAGCGAGGAAATCAAAGAAATTCTACCCCATCGAGAGCCTTTCCTTTTTTTAGATGAAGCCTCAATAGATGAAGAGGGAATCACTGGTTATTATCAAACAACCGGAGAGGAGGATTTCTTTAAAGGTCACTTTCCTGAAGATCCGATTATGCCAGAAGTGCTCATTTTAAAAGCCTTAGTGCAGGCAGGGACCTTATTGATTTTACAAAAAAATAAAAGAAAAAAAATTTTTGTTACAACTGTGGATAAGGTGAAGTTCCGAACTTTTGTTGTTCCTGGTAATCAACTAATCTTGAAAGTGAAACCTCTTCTCATAATGGAAGACAAAGGAAAGATGTTGGGAACGGCATTCGTAAAAGAAAAACTGGTTTGTGAAGGAACCTTTTCTTATCTTATTCCCCCGGAAGAAGATAGGTAAAGATACCAAAATCTCTGTGAATTAAACCCTGTGAAATAAATTTGTGGAAGATGTCTGATTCAAAAAGCAAATTTCATAAATAAATTTTACAGGGTCTTTTTATTGAGATAATTTTTCAGAAAATTCTTGCTTTAATAATTATTTGCTGATAAAATGAAATAATAAATACTAAGAATTTAGCTTTGAATTTTATATTATGTTTACTCATCTCCATGTCCATAGTCATTATAGTTTGCTCGATGGCCTTCCTAAAATTGATGAATTAATCCAAAAAGCCAAAGAATATAAAATGAAAGCCTTAGCTTTAACTGATCACGGAGCTTTATACGGAGCAATAGAGTTTTATCAAAAAGCCAAGGCTGCGAACCTTAAGCCTATTATCGGAGAGGAGATTTATATCATTTCCCAAGACCAATCTCTAAAGCAACCAAAAGCTAATGAAAAACGACATCATCTGACTCTTCTGGCTAAAAATGAAATTGGCTATAAAAATTTAATCAAATTAACCACCATAGCTCATTTAGAAGGATTTTATTATAAACCAAGAATCAATTGGGAACTCTTGGAAAAATATTCCGAAGGTCTCATTGTTTTAAGTGGTTGTATTAAAGGAGAAATCCCTCAACTTATTCTTGAAGGCAAAATTGAGGAAGCTAAAAATTTAATTTTAAAATATAAAGATTTCTTTGGTTCAGAAAATTTTTATCTCGAAGTTCAACACCATTTAGACCCAGATTACAAAAAAACTAATCTAGCCCTTTTTGATCTAGCAGAAAAATATGGTCTTTCAGCTATAGCTACCAATGATATCCACTATTTAGAAAAAGAAGATGATGAGGCTCAAGATATCTTACTTTGTCTTCAAACAAAAAGGAAAAAAGAAGATAAAAATCGACTCTGTATGTTAGGAGAAGATTTCTCTTTTCGCTCACCAGAAAAAATGAAAGAAAATTTCAAGGATCGTCCGGAAGCTATTGAAAATACTCAAAAAATTGTTGAAGCTTGTAATTTAGAGATAGAATTAGGAAAAATAAAACTTCCTCACTTTGAGGTGCCGGGCGGAAATGTGAATAATTATCTAAAAGAATTATGCGATGAGGGCTTAAAAAGAAAATTTTCAATTTCTTTATCTGATCTTCCAGCACTTAAAGAAGCGCCAGAATCAGAAAACAAAAAAAGAAAATTAGCTATCTTAGAGCGATTAGAGTATGAATTATCAATAATTAAACAAACAGGCTTTGCTTCTTGTTTTTTAATAGTTCAAGACTTTGTTAATTGGGCCTTGATTAATGGAATTGGAGCTGGTCCAGGTAGGGGCTCAGCTCCAGGAAGTTTAGTTTCCTATCTTTTAAATATTACTAATATTAATCCATTAGAGTATACTCTTCTCTTTGAAAGATTTTTAAACTTAGAAAGAGTCTCCTTGCCTGATATAGATTTAGATTTTGCTGATGATCGCAGAGAAGAAGTTGTAAAATATATAGAAAGAAAATATGGTCGTAGTCATGTAGCTCAAATAGCTACCTTTGGCACTATGGCTGCTCGAGCAGCCATCAGAGATGTAGGCAGAGTTTTAGGTTTTTCTTATTCCTTTGTAGATAAAATAGCAAAGATGATTCCCTACAACCGAAGCATTAATGAAGCTCTAGAAATAGTTCCTGAATTGAAACAAACCTATGAAACAGAAGTTGATATTAAAAATTTAATAGAAATAGCTAAAAAATTAGAAGGAGTAGCAAGGCATATTTCTACTCATGCTTGTGGTATTGTCATTACCAAAGAACCTTTAGAATACTACCTTCCTCTTCAGCATCCAACTCAAGATGATAAAACTATTGTTACTCAATTCTCTATGGAATCAATTGAAGCCTTAGGACTTCTAAAAATAGATATCCTAGGACTCCGTAACTTAACCGTCTTAAAAAATACTCTTCAATTGATTGAACAGAATCACGGGATAAAGATCGATTTAAATAAAATCTCCCTTAATGATAAAAAAACATTTAAACTTTTTAGAGAAGGCAAGACTACAGGACTATTTCAATTTGAAAGTCCGGGAATGAAAAAGTATCTTACCCAACTCAAACCAACAGAAATCGAAGATCTTGTAGCTATGAATGCTCTTCATCGTCCAGGAGCAATAGAATGGATTGACGATTATATTGCTGGCAAAAGAGGGAAAAAAAAGATTACTTATCTTCATCCTCGACTTGAAGCTATCTTAGAAAAAACTTATGGTATTGCTATTTATCAGGAACAAGTTATGGAAATTGCTAAAAATCTTGCTGGTTTTTCTCCTCTTGAAGCTGATATTTTAAGAAAAGCAGTAGCTAAAAAGAAACGAGATTTATTGAAAATTCAAAAGGAAAAGTTTATTCAGGGATGTATAAATAATAATATCCCAAAAAACATTGCTGAAGAGATATTTGTTTTCATTATTGAACCATTTGGAGGTTATGGCTTTAATAGAAGTCATGCTGTAAGCTATGCTTTAATTGGTTATTGGACAGCTTATCTTAAAGCGCATTGGCCAACTGAATTTATGGCCGCTTTATTGAATTCAGATCGAGATGATATCGATCGAATTGCTATTGAAATTGAAGAGACTCGTCAAATGGGAATCGAAATCTTGTCGCCAGATATTAATGAAAGTTTTGAAAACTTTACCATTAGTCAAAAAAGACAAAAAGTTGATGATCAACAATTAGGTCATCAAAAATTCGTTATTCGTTTCGGACTTAGTGCAATCAAAAATATAGGATACAATGTTGTTAAAACTATTATCGAAGAACGGAAAAAAGAAGGGAAATTTAAAAATATTGAAGATTTTATTATTCGAGTCAAATCGAAAGATTTAAATAAGAAATCTTTAGAAAGCTTTATTAAATGTGGAGCTTTGGATCAATTTGGAGACCGAAAAACTCTTTTAGCAAATATCGACTATCTATTAGAATTTAAAAAAAATCAAGAAAGAGATTCTTTAAAACGTCAAGCAACTCTTTTCAATTTTTTAACTAAAGAAAAGTCATTAAACTTGAAATTAAAAAAAGAAGAAAAGATTGACATGAGAACAAAATTAGCCTGGGAAAAAGAACTTTTAGGTCTTTATATTTCAAAACATCCTATAAAAGAAATAGGATCGTTTCTAAAAGACATAGCTAAGCCTATTACTGAAATCCTTCAAATGCCAGCAAGAAATAGGTTTGATAATCTACAAATTGTTGGTATTATCACTAAAATTCAAAAAGTTTTCACTCGCAATAATGAACCAATGCTTTTTGTTCGTTTAGAAGATTTAAGCGCCTCTATAGAAGTTTTAGTTTTTCCTGCTCTTTTAAAGAGCACTTCTCATCTTTGGCAAGAAGATAAAATTGTTCTCATTAAGGGTCGAGTTTCTGATAAAGATGCAGTGTCAAAATTTTTAGCCAACGAAGCTGAAGAGGTTGATTTAGAAAAAATAAAAAAAGCACAAAAGACAGTAAATAAAAAAATTGACAATTCTTACAAATCTTACAAAGGGATTGCTTCACGACTTTTAGTTGCTTGTGATGATAGAATAGATACTATTAATTCTTCTTCTGTAGTCTTAACTACTCTTCCGCTTTCTGTTACTCAAGAAAAATTAGAAGAATTAAAAACTGTTTTTACCAACCACCCAGGAGAAAACAAGGTTTATTTATTGTTTAATGAGGGAGGTCGAATAAGAAAGATCAATAGCAACTTTTCTGTTCAAATCAATGAGACCTTGATTCAAGAAATAGAGAGAATAGTTGGCAAAGGATTGGTGGAGATAAAATAAAGAAAAATATACGATAGAATAATGGTAGTTAAACGAAACAAGGAATTGTTTTAACTATCTTATTATCCACCGAGACATAAATTCTATTCGAGAGATTCTCTTTATCGTTTGACAATTAATTTAAAAATTAAAATTGATTTTTCTAGCAATAAAATAAATGAACATATTTGGAAGTTTTCCAAATATGTTCTTCGGATAAAATTTTTTAATCAAGTAAATTATTCCAAATGTTTTCTTTAAAGTTTATCTAGAAAGAATCATTTTAAAAGATTTATAATAGAAAGGTAATGATTTCAATTTTAATAGAGGAATACAGATTCTACCTCTTTAACATTTTGTTAATCTTAGCTCTAGTAGCAGGACCAACATAACCGCAAATTCTCAAATTAATGGGGAAAGCAACTAACCTATGCTTTCTCTGAAATCGACAAACTGCTTTTAGGGTAGCTAGATCAAAATATCCAGTGAGTCTTGCTTCAGGATAAATTTCCGGGCCTTGCGCTTTCAAGAATGCCTGCAAATACTTTACTTCAATATGTCTATCTCTGAAACGTAAAGGTCTCTCGAATTTAAATCTAAAAGGAATTTGGAAATCAAACCTTTCCTTTGGGATCTTAGGGAGTTTTATTTCTTTTTTATCAATTTTTTTATCAACTTTACCAATTGCGGCGAAATAAGTAGGTTGAGTAGCAGTAGTTAGAATAGTGGTTAAAGTATTGAGCTTAGGATTAACTTCTGTTTTTAAAGGAATCCATTTTTTAGTAGATTCATTCCAAAAATTAATAATTAAATTTAATTCATCGAGTTCTTTTATTTGTTTGTCTGTATAAGTAAAAGTAATGGTAGCTGATTGGGGAAAAGAAGTTGGTTTTTCTTTAGCAGTAGCTAGGAATTTATAAATATATTTCCCAACAATAAAACTATTACGAGGAGGAAGATTGACAGAGGTCTTTTCCCTTCTAATGGGAGTGATAACAATTTTAGTATCTTCTTTAATTACTTTAGCTGGGATTTCAACTGAAGCCGTGCTGCCTTCAATTGAAACAGCAGTAATTTTTCCTCCCTCAAGAGGCGAAATAGTAGATTTGCCAATGATCTCTTTTTTTATTTCTTTATCTTTAATCGGAGGGAAAGGCAAGGGTTTCTCAATCGGAATAGGTGTTGGCTTGGGAATAGGAGAAATAGGAGGTTTTGTTTCTTCAATTGGAGGAAGGGGTATTGGCGCTGGAGTTGGTATTATTACTGAATGAGCAAATTTAGTAATAGAAGCATTAACAGGAGGACTTTCATTTAAAGCTCTGTCTTTTAAAGTAATGCTAATTGGATTTTCCCCTAAAGATAAAGATAGCTGATAGCTCCAGTTAGTTTTTTCGTCCAGATCGAGGATTTTAGAGTTGTTTAACCAAACAGAGGTAAAAGACTCTTTGGTTCCAGAGATTAATTGGGTAGACTCATAAGTGGGGCTAGTTATAGGATCAATACTGGGTTTTTGGGGAGGAATACCGTCTTCAACAATTTTTATAATAACCTCTTCACTTTTATTCCTAGCAGCATCATAGGCGTAAACCATAAAAGAATTTGTCGCATTCTCAATGAGAGGAATTTCAAATGAGAAGGTAGTTAGTTTATTAGTTAATTGCTGAGATCTTGTTAATTCGTCTTCAATTCTTTTTAATTCTACTAAAGCATTGAGCTCGGCAATTCCTTTGATGGTATAACTATCAGCATTCATTGCAAGATCTGAGGTTGGATCAGTAATAATTGGTTTTGAGGGAGAAATAGTATCAACTACAAAACTTCCGGCGTATAAATTATCATCCATAAGGTTTCCAGCTAGATCCTTTGGCCCATTCTTAACCGAAATAGTGGCTACTCTCTCTTCTTCTTCGTCTAAAAGATTAAATTTTCCTATCCAGGTAAAAGTTCCTTCTTTAGAGATAACCGAAGGAATAGCTGAATAAGTTGTTTTTAATCCAGTAATAGTTACTTCTGGATTTATAGTTTCAGGATTTAAACCTAATCCTTCATCAGTAAATACTATTGTTATAGTTACTTCTCCAGCTTTGGCAGGATTAGGAGAAGCAGTAGCCAATAAAACCTTTGGTTTTTTAGTATCTAAGGTAAAAGCTACATCTAAATTCTGATAGATTGATTGATCATTGCCAAAATCATCTTGGCAGGAAATATAAACTTTCTTTTCTCCATCTTCTCCTTGATCAGTTAATTGACAGATAGCATTTGAACCTTCAACAAGACATTCATTAGAAGTTGGCATTTGAGAATAAATCAAATCTTCATCTCCCCATCGACATTTCATATTTGCCTCCCCGGAAATAACAATAACTGGAGTAGAAGTATTTATGTAATATGGAAAATCAGCATCTTCTCCTACTTTTATTATCCGAGCTGTTAAAGCAGTGGCTTTATAATTACCAGTATGTTGAGGGTCATGATGGAACATTGGCCACCTCATTGTTTCTCGATTATAATCCTGATTTAGTTCCCAAACATAGATTGTAGCTCTATACTTAGATTTTTTAGCTACAACATCATAATCCTCATTCGAACTAGCTATCAATTCTACTTTTCCATCATTATCAATATCACAGATAGTAGCTCCGGCTTCAGCAAATTGTTCTGTAAGTTTGGGAAATCTTTCTATTAAAGTTCCATTAAAATTCCAGGCATAAACACCCCCACCTTCATAATATTCTCCAAAACCTCCAGCTGTTGTTAAAATATCAAGAATGCTGTCATTGTTAATATCAGTTATAACGGGAGAACGGAGACCCCTGCCAATAGTTTGCTGTGGCCAACCAGGTAAAACATTCCCTTGATAATCAAATAGATAGGTGTTAAATGAATAACCTAAGGTACTGATTGCAATTTCTAAATAACCATCATTATTAAAATCAGCTATGGCTGGTGAGCTCCAGATAGATTCACCGATTAATTTGGGCCAACCATTCATAATTTGACCAGTTCTATCAATAACATAAATACCACTATTTGGATTTTTATCTTTTCTGCTGGCAACCACTATATCGTCATTGCCGTCATTGTTAACATCACCTACGGCTGGAGATGAAAATATTGCTCCATCAATATCAACGGGAAATCCTGAAACTAAAGAACCATCAAGATTATAAACATAAACTCTACCTTCAAAATGTTGACAGGGTTTAGAAAGATCATTCGGATTACACTTATCATCATCTGGATTAAAACCTTCATCAAATACATTTCTTGGTCCAGCTACTACAATTTCTAATTCAGGATCTTCATCAAAATTACCAATAGTTGGAGTAGATACCCAAAAAGAAAAAGGGTTGATGTCATAAACACGAACATTTCCATTATATTCATATATAGGATCAAAATAAAGTTTTGGCCATCCTTCAAGCATATTACCTTCGGAATCAAAAACAGCTATAAATTTTTTAAAAGTATCGATTCTAAACTTAGTAATAAGCTCTAGTTTGCCGTCATGATTAAGATCAAAAATTACCATTTGAGCAATTTGATCTCCTTCTGGAAGAGAGATTATTTTTTTTAGAAAACCGTCATAGTTATAAATAAAGATTCTCCTCTTCTCCAAGGGAAATCCTTCACTTCCACTGACAAAGATTTCTTTGTAACCATCGCCATCTATATCAGCTATTGAAGGAGACACTAAATTCCCTCCTGGTAGATCAACTAAATCAATCTCAACTGGCCAGCCAGGAAAAAAGGTGCCATCTTCGTTAAAAACATATATTTTAGCAGGATTGCCTCCAATGTAAATAATGATTTCTTTTTTTCCATCATTATTAAGATCACTTACCACTGGTTCACTAAGTCCAGTCCAATAACGAAGCCATTCCTCCCATATTTCAGAATATCCATACCAGTATGGTATTCTCTTTGGCCATCTTTGTTTTAGAGTTGGATCTAGATAAATGTTTTTTATGTATTCATAATCTGTTCGATTAGAAAAATTAATAGTTAATCTAAGAGTATAAAAATTAGCTTGAGTGATTGAACTAGTGTCCCAAGTAGCTAAAAGACCATCAATAATCCGGGAAGTTCCGCTTTCAGTTAAGCTTATTCCAGCAGTCAACCACTCAGTAGGATTTTCTCCTAAGCCGTATTCAATGCTATAGTTTAGAAAATTTGTACCCCGAACACTGCCTTTTATTTCCAAAATATCACCGGCTCGGAGAACATCATTGTTTAAAGGATAAGTTAATTCAATATTATTAATAAAAATAAGGGCTTTGTCTTGACTAATTTGACCAGCGGTGTCTTCAGCTTCTAGTTTTAATAAATATTCTCCGTCAGTAATTAAAGTGGTATCAAAACCAGGACATAATACTCCTTCAAAAACAGGAGTAGTTGAGCTACAGATGAGATTCCAGCTAGTAGGTCGATAACCCAAGCCATAGTAAAGACTATAACTTTGGAAATTACTTGAAGTAGCTGTTCCCGAAATATTAATAGTGTCTGTAACTTCATAAGAAACATCTATTAACTCGGCAATAGGAGGAGTAGAAGTAATAGAAACTGCAGCTGTAACACTTAATCTTCCATAACCTTGAGTGAAAACATCTTCTCCTAAATCTAAGGCGGTATTTCTTAAAGCCATTTTTATTTCTTGGGGATTCCAATCAGGATGGGCTTGCTTAGTTAAAGCCGCTGCTCCAGCTACATGAGGAGTAGCCATAGAAGTGCCGTCATAACTCTTATATCCAGAAGGATCAATAAAACTTGGAACTGCTGATTTTATACTCACTCCGGGAGCTACCAAATCTGGTTTGACTAAACTTTTGTTATCCCATATTACAGGACCACGAGAAGAGAAATAAGCTATATTATTATTTTTATCACTAGCTCCAACAGTGATTGCCTTCCTGGCACAACCTGGGTTACCAACAG
>DDKT01000033.1 GCA_002339755.1 Patescibacteria group bacterium UBA2591 | reverse complement strand
ATTATAGACGCTATGAGAGGATTTCAGGGTTTTAGCCATTACCAATATATCACAAAGCAGCTTCGCTGCTTATGCTAAGGAGGATATCCCCCTTAGCAATCCCCCTTAAGCGGTTTACCCAACCGCCCCGAGGGGCGGGGTTTTAAAAACAATAAATAGGTTGTTTCTTCTCCTATATATTTTATTCCCCAAGCAATTAATAAACGAGCGGGGAAAATTTCTTTTTTTCTTGAATATTCTTTACTAATTTATCTTTTATGTCTTTCATCGGATCTATTTCATTTACTTCTTTTTTAAATCAGTTGACAGATAATTCATATTTTAATATCCTTAATATAAGGAAACATTTCGAAAGAATCTTAAAAACAAAAATAATCTTTATTTAATTTCTTCAATCTTTTTAATTTCTAACTCTAGGTCTAGAGAGCTAACGCAAAGTGATTATCTTAAAAAGAGATTATTAATGTTATTTGTAAAATCTCTTAACCCACTTAGCTTTACATAACTAAAGACCAAATTTTTCTAAAATTGATATTTGCTAGCACTAATTCTTAAATAATCTCTCAACTTTCAAATTTAAAACTCTTATAACAAATTATTATTGAATTAATCTCTTATGTCTACTGCTCAACCCTTAAGTATTGTTTTCTTAGGACCTCAAGGCTGCGGAAAAGGAACTCAAGCTCAATTATTAGCTCAAAAATTTAATTTAGAGCATCTTGAATTAGGTGATATGTTAAGAAGTTTAGTTGAGCGTGGCAATGGTTTAGCCAAAAAAATAGATAAGATTATTCATCAAAAAAAAGAACTAGTTCCAACAAAATTAATAATGGAAATGGTAAGACTTCGAGTTCAGTCCTTAAATCCTCGAAAGGGCATTGTCTTAGATGGTTGTCCCCGAAGGTTAGTAGAGGCAGAAATTCTAGAAAAAATACTTGAGAAACTTAAAAAATCGATTTCCCATGTTTTTTTTGTTAATATATCTGAGGCTGAAACAAAAAAACGTCTTTCTAAGCGCTGGACATGTAAAAAATGTGATAAACCTTTAATTTTTGGGAAAGATATTAAAAGTAAAGAAGGAGAATGTCCTTCTTGTGGAGGTGAAATTTATCAAAGAAAAGATGACACGCCTCAAGGAATTAAAAAAAGACTAGATGTCTATTCAAAAGAAACTCTTCCTGTGATAGAGTATTTTCGCCAGAAAGGAACTCTTATTGAGATTAACGGAGAACAATCAATTGAAGAAGTGCATAGAGATATTCTTGAAAAAATTAAGTGTAAATCTTGTAAGATATAGTTTGATGTTTAGGGTCTATAGGATTTGAAATCTTTGATCTGAATCTAGAATAAAATATAATATCGATAACTAATAACTGATATAAATTAGAATTTTTTCTTTACAACTGCAAAAGTGTAAAGAAACAAAAGTTTATTTTAGATAAATCTATTACCTGATTAAACTATTTTAATAAAACAGGGGATTCGTAAAGTAACCATTAAAAAACAATTATTCGCCAAAAAATTTGCCAAAGAACAATCAGAGCTAATAATATCAAAATCCCTATACTTACTATCGCTGGCCAAACCCAGTGTTTTATAACAACTTTTAAAGAAACAAGCTCCATTTTAAAATTAATTATTCCATCTTCGGCTCTAAAAACATCTGTTTTTTTCGTAAAGTATCCTTCTTTAGCAATAGTTAAATAATACTTATCCGGAGGAACCATAAAGCCATATTCTCCTTTTTCATTGGTTAATTGAGGATTTTTTTGATCATATTTACCTCCGTCCCAAATTTCCCATTTGCCTTCCTTTGCATTATAATGCCATAAAGTCACTAAAGCTCCCGGAATTGGTCTTTTGTCTTTTGCCTCTTTAATTTCTCCGTAGGATTCCACTACGATTTCGCTTGTTATAATCTCTACTCGATTACTTTCATAAATAATAACTACAATTAAGGAATATGTACCTGGAATCTCTGAAATTCTAATAGCTCCTTCATAAACTTTCTTTTCTTCGTTCAATCTTAAAAGGTAAGCTTGTTCGGTCTTTATAATCACCTGGATCATTCTTACTGGTTCTGGAAGTTTTTCCAAGGGAATAGAGAAAGTTAAAGGAAAACCAGGTAAAACCCGTATTTTATCTTCCAGAGGTTGGATTTTGAGAAGATCGTATTTTAAAAAAAATGAAATATCTTCTAAAATTATTCTTTCAGGAAGAACTTCAAGAACAGGAGCCTCAGGAATTTTGGGAACAACTAAAGGAGGCTCAATTTTTTTAGGAATCTCTGGTTTCACTGGAGGTCTCGGAAGAATCAGGGCTTGAGGAACTGCTGAAGCTAAAGTTCCTGAAGAAAAATTACCCACCTCATCATAAGCCCAGGCAGTATAATAATATCTTTTTCCATTAATTAAATTTTTATCCAAACAAGAAGTCTCTTTTCCTTCGTAAACCAAAAACCCTTCCCCAGGATTTAAGGGAAAGGTATCTTCTCTTCTTTCAATTCTTACTTTAGTAAAATCAGGGTCAGGAGGATTTATCCATGAAAGAAAAATTTCTTTATCTCTTCCTTCTGCTCTAAAAGCAGAGATATTAGCTGGAGGAATTTTGTCCAGCAAAGACAAGGTGGTAAAAGTATGACCCTCTGAAATAGCTTCATTGCCAAAATTATCAATTGACCTAACTCGAAAATAATATCTAGTAACTGGCTTAAGGTCTCTTAAAATTACACGGTGAATAATAAACAAACTGCCCGTCTTGTCAGTAACAGTTCCTAATTCATAATTAAGGGTTAGACCATAATCAACAATTGAACTACTAAATTCATTTGTCTCCCAATAAATAAGGGCAGAATCAGTAGTTATCTCTTTGGCTTCAACCCTAGAAATGGCAGGAGCTTCTTTGTCCACTGGAGGCAAGGCAATCCCTTGAGGCAAAACTTTAGTTGTAGCCTCAAATTGGTATTGGGCACAAAGAGGAATGGTAAACAATAAACAATAAAGGGTTAATGAAATGGAGATAATCTTAAAAAACCTTCTCATATATTCTTAAGAAAGAGGGGTTAGCATATATTTTGGTTTTTCTTTTCTATTCTTTTTTTCTTCTTTTTTCTTCTTCTTTCATCAATTTTGCCTGATATTTAGTTATTACCCATTGATTATATCTTTTGAAACACCAAGTCAAGAAAAACAAAACAATTATTAAGCTAACCAAACTAAAGGAAAAAATTCTCCAAGGAATAATCCAAAAATCTCTTGTGGCTTCCACAAACTTCCTTTCTTTGCCGTATCTTAAATTAAGCTGAGCAAAAAATTTCCCAAAAGCAAAATTGTTTTTCTCGTTTCTAAATTCTCTTATAAAATTCTCTAAAAAATTCTCTTTTTTCTTGGCTTCTAAAATAAGGCCTTTGGCACCCCTGTATCTAGTTTCCCATTTATTTTCAAATTTCCTTACACTTTCGGGCAAAACATTTGCCCTTCTTTTATTTATCAACAAAGAGGTAATGACTTTGCCAAAAATATCTGTAATTTCTATTTCTCCTTCGGGTTTAAGATGTACATTGCCAGTATTCTCAAAACGAACAACAAAATCAACTGGCAAACGATTTAAAATCCTCTTTCTTTCCTTAAGAAAAAATTCCAATAAGCGTCCTTCTTCTTTAACTTCTCCAGTTATTTTTAAAAGAATCAAAGCTCCTACTTTTCCCACAACTCCAACAGCTATTTTTTCTTCTTTTATTTTTGGTGGAGCAGTAGACCAGAAAATAGCCGCATAATAACCACCTGGAGAAGCTTTTTCAGGAACTCTGATAATAAGAGGAATTATCTTCCTTGTTTGAGGCAACAAAATAAAAGGCTCCTTATCAATTTCTATCCAATTATAAAATTCAGCCTCTTCTTCTTCTGAAGAAACAAATTCTGGCTGCCCTTCTTCGCCTCTAGCCCTGAAACGTTCTATACTTACAGAAAGTTCTATAGGTTCATCCGTTTCATTAATCACTTTAAATTCTTCTACAATTGTTTGTCCTGGATCTACTTCTAAATCCATTAAGGGAGGAGAGATAGTTAAGGATTTAATAGGATAAGGAAGAAGTAAAATTAAAAAGAAAAACAAAATGAAAATTATCTTCCTCATTTTATTATTTCTAAAAATTATCTAAATACTCCCCTATACTTAGTTTAAAAATTCGCTGTACAAGTATAAGTAATAATTGAAGAATAATCACCAGCTGGTTGAAAAATATTAACTTCTGCTTTAAAACCAATATTTTCTATATCGTCGTATATTACTCCTTTGTGATAAGCTATTTCATAAGGAATATTACTCTCGGTAAAACCAGCCCAATAATCTGCTCTACTTGTTCCTCTGCCAAAACGATCTGGATTTGAACCTGTCAAAGTTTCATCGCTAGTAGTATAACCTAACCAGCCTGTATTAATATTCGGAATAACACCAAAAGGATCAATAGAATCTTCCCAAGGTTGAGGTGAAGCATTTGTAGCTGGAAAAGCGTCTATCTTATTAACTCCTGACTTCATATCTTGATTTTGAGCAACAGTTACTGTATAGCCATTAAATGCATTAGTGGAAGCTTTTGTTCTTTGCCCTAAAATTATTCCTTGATTTGGAATTTGTTCTCCAAAAGGCAAGCTGGCTTTTGTAGCTTTTTGAACGGAGTGGGTAAAAGCTGAATTTACCCCTCCTAATTGAGTATTTGTTGGCAAGGGCTCGATTACAAAACGCAAAACTAATTCCACTGTAGCTGCGAGAACCACCTGGTCTTCTTCTAAAATAATCACTCCAATGGTACCAGAATCTCCGAAAGTTCCGCCTATCTTTATTTGATAAACAGCAGCAATTTCTGGATTAACAATTTGTGAATCTCCGACTGTTTGATGAAAAGCATGGGTGCCAATCTTTATCTCTATTAAAGCATCGGCAGGTATTGCAATATCTCCATTAATAAAAGTAATCTTTTGACTACTTACTTCTACGCCCCAAGCTTCTCCTGATGGAAAAGTAGCTAAATCTTTCTCTGCTCCATTTATCTTTAAGTCAATATCCGTATAATCAATAGTCCCTAGATTGAATCCATCAGCAAAAGTTAAAACTATGGTTTCGCCAGGATTTATACCACTGGGAGAAATAAGCTTTATGGTATGATTAGCAGGAACCCCTTTTTTAAGCCTGGTTAAGATGTCAGAGGCTTCTTGGATTTGAACTGCTTTTGAAAATTTAACAAAAAACAAAAAAAACAAAAGAAAAATAAACAAAATGGCAAATTTTTTCTTTGAATCTTTGAAAAGCATGCATCTATTTTATTTTTTCTTTTATTCGTTGTACTTACTGTTTTCTTTTTAGAAATTTTCCTTTATTTTCCGTATTTTTTAATTAGCCATTTGTTATATGTTCCGATTAACTTTTTCATTACTAATAAAATCACTATTAAACAAATCAAACAAAAACTAAATAGTCTCCAGGGAATAATCCATAATATTTTCTCTTTTGTTCCATAATCTTCTAAAGTCAAAATTGCTAGATATTTACCAAAGGCGAAATTTCTTTTTTCTTCCTTTAGTTCGGAAAGGAATCTGGCTAAAGAATTCCTAGAAACTTCTTGAAGAAGGCCGGGGTCTCCTTTTTTCCAAATAACAGTAAATTTTCGAATACTTTCAGGTAAAACATTTCTATTTTCTTCATTTACCAATAAAGTTTCTTTTATTTTTCCAAAGATATCCTTGATTTCTATTCTACCCCTTGGTTTTAAATGGACATTGCCAATATTTTCAAAACGAACAAAGAAGTTTATCGGCAATCGATTATAAAAACTTTTGCCATCTTCTGTGTCAAATTCAATCAATCTTCCTTCCTCTCTTATCTCCCCGGTTACTTTGACCAAAATCAAAGCGCCTAATTTTCCGCCTATACCCAAGGTAACAGCTTCTTCTCTTATTTCTGGCTCTCTGGAAAAAAATATTACTCCATAATGTCCTCCTGGCTCAGCTTCCTCAGGAATATCAATAGTAAAGGGAACATTTATTCTTCTTCTTTTTTCTGAAAAAACAATTGGAGAACGGTCAATCTTTATCCAAGGAGCCAAGGAGTAGGGTCTTTCTTCTTCAAAAAAATCAGGCTCTCCTCCTTCTCCCTTAGCGCCAAAATTAGCTACACTAGGGAAAAAGGGGATATTTTCCTCTCCGGGATCACAAATAACTTTTATTTCTTCTTCTATTTTTTCCCCTGGATTGGCTATTATTTCTAAAAGAGGCGGAGAGATAGTTAGAGCATCAACAGAGCTGAAACTCAAAAACAAAACAGCAGCTAACGAAATTGTAAAAATGATTAATTGTTTCTTCATAATATTCCAAAATAAATTCTCGACCTTTATTTTTATTATTGATCTTTATTCTTAAAATTATTTCTTGTTTTCATCTTTACTTCTCAAATAGAGAAATGTATATCTTAGTTAAGAAATTTTCTAGTTCCCATTTCTCAGCCCCTTTTTAGGAAAGAGGCTGAGTCTTGAAACTAGTAGGTTGAGGTACAAATATAGGTGATGACATCAGAATAAGCGCCAGCTGGCTGATCTGCAGAAATTCTTACATTGTATTCAACGGCAATATTGTCTCCAGCTACCGGTCCATTATAAGAAGCTAGGGTTGCTGGATTAATACCCATCGCGCCTGGCTGATCAGCAGCTCCTTCATCTCGGAATGCTAAAGGAATAATAGGATCGGTTCCGTCTCCGTAGCGTGCTGATTGAGCAGAAGCAAAAACTCCATAACCATAAGAGGCAGCTGAGGTCCAAGCATCAATATCACTAGTACCATTAGTTAAGCCATCTGCTTCTACGCCAGCGCCAGTATCGGTGTTTCTGATAGTAATTACATAGCCACCAGCTGAATTGGTAGAAACAACAAGATTAGTTCCTGTTTGATTGTTGCCAACATCAGTACCAGTACCGTATCTTACAGAAGTAGACTTGTTGTTGTAACCAAGATGACCATCAGTAAAGGTAGTCCCAGAAACATTAGCGCCAGTAACAGTAGTATCTAAAGTATAATCATCGCCAGTGGTTCCTACGCCTGTAGCCAAAACATGAACAATCCTATCATTAGCAGCGCTAACATTGGCTCTAACTAGATCTCCATCATTATTATTAATAGCTCGATAGAGATTAGCCGCTACTGCCGCAGTAGTAAGATAATTATTTTCGTTATCAACAATCATTACTGGAATATTACCTGCTAAAGCAGGCACTCCGTCATCAGAAAGTTCGTAAGCCTTACCGCGAACAGTTATGATCTGAGTATCTCTATTAGCGTCAATGATTACACCACTTAAGTCAATGGTTCCATAAGCACTTCTAGCTCCTCCAAGTTTATGATAAGCATTTGGCTCTAAAGTACCAAAATCCAAAACATTTCCTCCCCATATGGAAAAACTCAAAACCGGATCAACAGTAGCTTTAACTATCACTGAATCATCAGGGACAATATAAACTGCAATCTTCGCAGATTGCTTTACTGTAGTACCAGCCTTTATTTCAATAGTAATCTCATAAAGACCAACATTGGTAGGGTTAGAAATCTGCTCTGTTCCTGGAACACCATAAGTAGCATTTCGACCGATCTTAATTACTACTGTTCGACCACTAGTAATTGTTCCTGTTCCAGAAGCTATAGTCAAAGTCTGACCAGTAACACCTACTCCCCAGGTAGCTCCAGAAGGATTAGTACCTAAAGTCACAGGAGTTTCTGTTCCAGTACCCGTATCAACAATAGTCATATCAACATCTTCAAAATTAATACCTCCTAAACCAAAGCCTGTTTGAAAAGTAATAGCAATTTCATCACCAGCAGCTGTATCTGCTCCAACTACAAACTCAATAGTATGATCAGCAGAAATAATACCACTTATTTCTTTGCCGTCAACTGGCACATCGCCATTCATTTTCACTGTTCTTAAGAAATCATTTGTTTCCTCAGTAACTACAATAGTTGAATCAGCCCCTATCTCATCTGAGGTGATTCTAAACTTATCATTGCTATAACTGACAGTAACAGAAGGCATAGGAGTCAGGGCATTAATCCTGGTCTGCATTTCTACTGCTAAAGCACCAGCAGTGTAAACTCCTCCTGTTATAGTCACAGAAAGAGCAGCGTACTGATCAACACTAATATTAAAAGCATCATTTTGGCCAACAATAACATTAAAAGCAACAGCATTATCCGAAACAGCATTATTATCTCGAATCTCTGTATCATTAGCAGTAGCAGCATAACCAAGGGTAACAGCCGCATGAGTAACTGGTGCATCAGTCCATATAAGAGTGGGATTTAGTGAATTTCCTCCATCAGCTCTAATAGTAAACTTATCAGTTGACTCATTATAAGTGACGGTGTAACTATCATCAGCATCCCCATCAACAGCAACTAAAGCTTTAGCAATAGCTGCAGCAATTTGATCGCCAGTATAAAGAGTATTAGCAGCTAAACCTCCTTCAGCTGAATCTGTGAGATTAGCGATTGCTCCACCACTTGCCGCAAGACAAGTAGCTGCTGTAGCCCATCCACCTGTGGCTCCGTTTGTATCCATACAAATGGCATCATTGCTACTATTAAAAATGAAATTGTCAGTCACTTTCTGGGTACTCTCAGTATAGCCTTGGGTAGCAACACCTGTTCCACTTGCCTGAGTTCGAGAAAGAGTATCTTTGGCATTGGTTAATCTAACTACTGCTTTTGAAGAAATAGGCATCATTATCAAGGTCAAGACCATTATAAAAATCATCACCTTGGAAAGTACTTTTATTCTTGCTTTTTTCATATTTTCTCCTTAAAAAGCTCAAGGTTATAATTTTTGTTTTAAGTTTTTAATTTTATCATTTTAACCCTGAACTTTTAATTATTTTTATTCACGCTCTGCACTCACGACAAACACAGAACGCATATCGACCTTTATTAATCTTATTTTATTTTTATCTTTATATATTTCGACTTTTTGAATTTTAATTTTCTATTCCGTAGATTGACTTAAATGCTTTCTTATTGCTTGAACTACTCTTGAATCATTTCTCAAAGACTCTAAAAACAAAACATGATTCCGATTGATACGCATCTCATCGGTAGGACCATGAAGTTCCTCCCCTAACTTAATTAAGGAAAATTCGGTTGGCTCTTCTCCTTGCTGAAAATTCTCAGTTGTCCGAAGATAGTAGATATTTCTCAAAATTATCTCCTTTTCATTCTCTTCTGAAATTTTTCCGAAATAAACTTGGCCATTAGTTAAAAAAACTGCTTGCCAACTAATTTCTTTCTTTTCCGTTTTTGTTTTATCTCCAAAAAAAGAAAAAATCAAAATAAAAACAACAAAAATTACTATTACAATAATAAAAATGTTTAGGAGCCTCTTGGATATCCCTCCTAAAAATCTCCTAAATATTCCTTTTAATCTCCCAGCTTTCCTTTCTTCTCTTTGAGGAATTTTCTCTATTTGTTTTCTCATTTTTAGCAATTCTAATTTCAGAATTATCCTCATTAACTATCTTTGCTATGGATTTCTACAGACTAGACTTGACTTAAAATGACTAATTTTAGCCAAGAAATTTCTCTAAGATTTATTTAATTTTCGCTGAATGTATAAATTTTGTACCTTCCTACTGTATTATTCTATGCACAATATTATCTTATTAATAATTATACCATATTTTAATCACTAACACAAGATTTGTGTTATTAAATAGCCTTGACAGTCAAAAATTATCTTACTGGTGGGCTTAGGGGAGGGTAGGAAGGGCACCTTTAGGAGGGGCGCTTTAGGAGGTGTGGCGGATCATGCCCTCGCCTGCAGGATTTCTTCCTAATACTTATCTCTTCATAATCATCATTTTTCTCATTATTTCTCTTATTTTTTGTTTTTATTTGATTTAACTAAATCTACTTCACTTACTTTCTTAAACCAGTTGACATATAAACTTCAAGGCCGTCAAGAATTCCGTCTTTATCTGTATCTGGATCCAAAGGATTAGTCTTCCAATAAGATTCATGCGGATCATCAAGGCCATCTTGATCAGTGTCTCGCTTGGTTGGATTTGTGCCTAAAATCTTCTCCTCTTTATCTGAAAGACCATCTTGATCAGTGTCGTTTATCATTGGTTTCTCTATTTTTAAAATTTGAATTGGACCTAAAGAGTCTGAATCGCCAGGAGTTACTTTTCCAATTACTGATAAATCAGCTCTGATCCCCAATTCCTCTTTTTCTTTTTGGGACAGCTGGTATTCTACGCCAAAAGGACGTCCTTTTTTTGGCCTTGGAATCTCAAATGGCCTTGACGCTTTATAGCTCTGCCAGATCAAAAAAAAGCCTCCTCCTATCAAAAATAGAACAATAAAACTAATAATAATCAGTAATTTTTTTTTCATTAAATAAATAATTAATAATTTTTTATCTGATCTCCATTTCTCTTAAGGCAAGCCCTGCATCTATGCTCAGCTTATCTATTTTCACGGATCTTGTCCAGAATAACAATAATAACAATGAGTTGAGATTCGACAAAAATCACAAATCAACTTAGGGATTTGGGAGCTCTTTATTTCTTTACTTCTTCTCTTTCATAATAATCGACAAGTCTAAACCTAATGAGTTAGAATAACCCGTATTTCTCATGATTGATTTAGTTCTTCTTGCAAAAAACTATATCTCTGTATGGAGGAAGATGGCTCTCTGGGTTTATTGCAAGCCCATGAGAATGTCCACCTGCACTACTTGACCAAGCTGAAAAATGATGACTATGATCTCCTCTAGAAGCTACATAGTTGTTACCAAACCTTGTCCAAACCTTTGCCCAATTTTCAGTTGTGTAAGCCGTACCTCCTTCAACCAAATGTTGGTGACCTCCTACCCATCCAATTGAGCCAGAATGGCTATGTGTTCCCGATCCACCCGTTGTTCCGTAATTCTGTGAACCCCTAGGAAATCTACCATCCATTTCTGAAAACCTACTCCAGCCACTAGGACAAGAACCAACAAACATAGCAACCATTCCAGTAGGAATAATATTACTTGCGCCTTTCACTGTTAAATTGCCTTCTACCTCCATACTGTCTCCCACTCTAAACGTGTTTCCTTCGTATCTGATATATCTGGCTCCAAGAGTAATTAAAGTTCCCAAAATAAAGCCTCCTAAAATAATAACTCCCGCGACCTTTAAAATTTCTCTAATTTGTTTTTTCATATTCTTAAAAATAACTTTTTTACTCAGGGTTCGTTTGTTTGAATAACATTTTTCTCAATAACCTTGCCAGTCGAACCTTCTATTTCAAAAAGAAACCAATATTTACCATAAGTATCAAAATTAGGAACTTGATAATTTCTAATAACTTTCCCGTGGGCATCATAAATCTTTATTATCTCTAATCCCCACCAGCCATCATCAGTATTTTCAAAATAATATTTATAAGTCTCTCCTGCAACTAAAGCATGAAGTCGGATTGTTTCTGTCCTTCGATCTTCGTCCCGGCCTCGTTCTAAGCTAATCCCATTTTCTGGTCCGAGATTGCCATAGTAAATATGAGTAGAGCCAAATCTCAAATGAGAAGCTAAAGGTCTCTCGCTGTCATCCCAACTAAAAACAAGTTTAGCGCCTGCTTCAAGAGGAGGAATAGGAGTACCTCCCTGACTACAGACTTTTTTACACCTCTTACTCTCGCAGCTCAAACTTTCTCCGGCTGGACAACTCCAGCCCACTAAACCACTGGTTCCGTCGCATTCCTCTCCTTGATCCCCTTGTTGAATTCCATCTCCGCACCAACCTCCTGTCCATTGGCAGTCTTTACAATCATATTGATCATCTTTTGAGCTTCCTTTTCCTGCTTTCTCGCACGTCTCGTCCGGACTATCAACCTTTTCATCGCCACAATAAGGACCCATTCCAGAGCAATCAATCTTACAATAGCCGTATTGACCATTCTTTTCTTTTCCGTCATCACATTTTTCTAAACCATTTTTAATTCCATCACCACAAAATTCCTTTGTCACGCATTCATCTAAAGTCCCTACTTTACAATTTTCTTGACAAAATTTACCTTTCCCTCCTGCATAACCATCAGAAGTAGTGCAAGGATCAGGATCAGGCAATCCGTCTTGATCGTCACACTCTTCTAATCCGTTCTTTATTTTATCACCGCACCAACCACCTGCCCATTGACAGCCTTTACAATCATATTGATCATCTTTTGAAGTTCCTCTCCCTGCTTTCTCACACTTCTCTCCAAATTCTTTTTGCAGCTGATCATCTCCACACCAGCCACCTTCAAGTTGACAAAGAGAACTACATTTATATTGTTTTTTCTCACTCGAATCGCGAGGAAGCGGAGATTTATAATTTAACCAATCACACTGTTCTCCTGGTTGGATTTTTCCGTCTCCGCATTTTTCTAAAGCCATACATTTACTCCACTCTCCCCAAGTACAGTCAGCCTGACATGATCTTATCATTTCTCCTTTATAATCTTTAATTTGACATTCTTTGGTTTCTTTTTGGCTGTCGCATTCTTCTCTACATTCAACAGATTTATTGCCACAAGAATTAACCCAGTTTCCTAAGCGGCAGTATCGCTTGATGGAGGGATCTGGATGACAATCACCAGCCTTATAACACTCTCCGCCTTCTTCGCATTGGGTAATCCCACAGCTTTCTTTATATTCTCCAATATAACCCAAACTATAATCAGCTCCATTTCTTAGGACAGTATAATAATAAAGAAAAGTATCTTCTGGATAATTTCTAATATCATAATAAAATTTCTTAGTTTTCTCATTCCAACAAGTCTTTGGATCAAAGCCTTGATCAGTTTTACATGGATTTGCTTTTGAAAATTCATTTATGGGATCAATTGGTAAAGACTGACCTAAAGCAGAAGCTAAGACCCTCTGCCAAGAAGGCCATCTGCTGTTTGTATGGCCTATGATATAAGTACCTGCTTCTAATTTTGGATAATAACCATGTTTTGCTTTATATCTTTCTAACAATCTTTTTATTTCTGCTATGTCTTGCCATCTTTTAAGATCTCTTCTTAAAACTGGCTTGCGTTCTTCAGGAACATTTGTGTTGAATTTCCAATTCTTGACCATTTGATTGTAAACTTCAATAGTATCTGGAGTAGCTCCTTCTACATAAGAAATCAAATAGATGTTAGTATAGAGACGATCATCAGAGGTATCAAGAGTCCCTTTATCATCAACATTAATTGCATTAACATAAATTGTTCTTCCATCTCTGACAGCCTCATAGCCATCAATTTTTAAAGAAGTAGGGGAACCTGGTCTGGGAACATTCTTTTTATACCAAGCCAAAGGAGAAAGATAGTCTAGATTCTTATAAACCCGAATACCAATGGCGTCTGGCTGATCTCCGGCTTTAAAAAAGAACTCTCTAATTAAATCATCTCTTCCTGGTTTGGTAATTTTAACATTAAAATCTGGCAAGAGTTTAGCCAGAGATTCCTTTATTTCTACCACCAAAAAACAATTCAAAACAATAAAGATGATAAATAACAAAGTTAACTTTATTTTTCTCATTTTTTTGTTTATCTATCTCTGCAATAGAAGGTTTTAAAATTAGTCAATTTGTCTTCATAAAACCAAGGATTTTCGCATAAAAAGACTTCGATATTAGCTTGAGCTTCTTTAGTTCCTCCATAAGCATCGGCCTGAACATGTAATATAGTTCGGCCGTTTTTATTTTTAGCTTCTACTTCCGCTATTTGTGGCTGAGCAGGGCCTGTGACTAAATTAACGATGCTAGCTGGATCTTCTATTCGCCAAAAATAAGAAGCTTGTAAAAGTGTGCCATATTTATCTTTTGCCACAGCTGTAAAAGATTGCTCAGTTTCACTGGTAAAAAATGTCCAAGCAGAAGGATTAATTTCTACTTTATCAATCTTACAAAGTATACTACCTGTTTTAAAGCTCCATTCTTTATTATTTTCCATCCCTTTTCCTGCTCTACTTTTTACTCCTTCTTCTCCTCCTTTGATAAGGACTTTATACTCTGACTGGGGGCCTAGATTCTCATTAGGAGTAAAAGTAGCTACTGTTCTATCAAGCTTATTATCGTTATCTATATCTTCATCATAGGCCGAAATTCTACCTTCCAATTTTTCTTGATTTTTAGATATAATAATAGTATCTTTATTTCTAAAAGTTTTTTCATCCATTAATTGATCAAAAGTAACAGAAATTACGGCATTGCGACAGACACTTATTCCTTTAGGCGCATAATCAAAAACAGTGGGGGGTTCAACAGGTAAAAGTGAAATCTTACAATTAGAGAAATCAAGTTCACAATTCTTAGTACAACTCAGATCTCCTGAGGTATAATCATCAAAATCAGTACATTTTTTGTTAGCTAAATTATTTTTATCGCAAGTCTCTCCTGGATTTATTACTCCGTCACCACAAACTCCTGAAGGACCTTTACATTGAGTGGTATCAAATCTTAAACAATCAGAATGACATTTTAAACCTTCTCCTTGTAAGTTAAAATCAGAACAAGTTTTTCCGTCCAAATCACTTCCATCACAAATTTCGGTCCCCTCTCTTTTATTGTTACCACACATCTGGATAATTTCCTTTTCAGTCACCTCAAACCAAACCGGATTACTTTTTAGAATTATCTTTTCAATAATTGGCTCTTCTTTGCCTCCAACACAAGTCCCTAAAACATAAATACCTCCAACACATCTTTTTTTCCCTGTATCTCTCTCGCCAACTTTAGTCACCAAAACATCACCAGAGGTAGTCTCAGGAACTTCAGTATCAATTTGATGATTACTCCAATGATCAGGATTCTCTAAACTGACCCTTGCTTCAGATTGATTAAAAGTTACACTTTCTCCCTCCAAAGCCGTCTCACCTAATTTATTTCCTTGAATTTTCACTGGATCAGTCACTGCTCCCTTAGTCTTATCTAAACAAATTCCCGGAGCCAAAGGATCATTATTATAAGTAAATGTCTTACCATTCGATTTTATGGTCTCGCCATTTGGTAAAGGAACTTCGACTACCACAAGTCCAGTAGTAGAATCCGGAGCTATAGTCACAATCTGAGTATCAATCCAAAGACCTTCAAATCGACAAGGAGGAATATCTGCTTTAACACCATTAAAAAACACCTCGCCTAATTCATCTCCAAAATTTCCTCCTCTAATAGTTACATAAGTACCAACCGGACCTTTATTTGGTTCTATAGAAGTAATATAAGGTTCCATATAAAATGTTACCTCATTACTTTCAGTGCCGGCTGGCGCTTCTTTCCATTTCAAAATAACTTTTATCTTAGGTTTATTCACCTTAATCCCTTTGGGCACAACTGTCACTATCTTATTATTACTCCAAGAAATAACTTCTGTTTCAATGTCTTCAAATAAAACCTGACTTTTGTGCCCATTATTTATCTGAAAATCGCCAAAATTTGTTCCTTCAATAGTAATTTTATCTCCAGTTTTGCCATGATTTGGAGATAAAACACAAATAGATGGTCTAATAATTTCATTAACTGTAAAAAATACTTGATTACTCTCTCTTTCAGTTACCACTTTAACTGGGACTTTGCCGCTAAGACCAAAAGGAACAGCTGTCACAATTTCTGTATCAGACCATTTTTGACAAGTAAGACTTGCCTCTTTGTCGCCAAAATAAACCTTACTTCTCCCTTGTTTTTTACCAAAATTTCTACCTCGAATACTTACATAAGTAGTAACTGGATCTTTAACCATGCCATCAGTTGGTGAGATGCTTTCAATTTTAGGGATCGTAAATCTGCACTGATCAACTTCAAGACATTTTCCTTCACAACAAATAAGATCTGAGCTTGTATCTCCTTCTTCTAGTTGAATATTATCGATATAAAGATCAGTGCCTAAAGAACCGGTGGAATTATATCCCATACTCATTCCAATCTCATTCCTTAAATTACCTTTACTATCAAAAGTTTTGCTCATTTCTTCAGTATAAACAAAGGTTTTAGTGTATTTTCTCCATTCAGGATAATTACCAGCTGGCACTGAGCCTAACCAAATCTGGGGATAGCACTTTCTTTGGTAAGGAAGATTTATGCAACAATGAGTTGGTTGAGCAGGACATTCGCCCCAAGTAGGATTTCTTTTTGTGGGTTTGCAAAAATGACCCCCATACCAGTCCTTAGGAACACACTGAGAGCCCCATCCTATACTAAAAGTTAACCTCATGCTTAAGCCTCCTGCACTATGACCTTTGTACCAGAAACTATAAGTATAAGTTTTCCCTGGTTCAAGTTTTAAAGGAACAGTATTATAAGTTAAAGAAGTCCACATAACTCGATTGGTATTGCCCCAACACAAAGTTTCTCCTTCATTGTAATAAAACTTAGTCGGATCATCCCATCCCTTACACTCATCGCCACTATTAAACTTGCACTGCCCTTTTCCTGAAATTCCTGAAATCCAAGTACAAGGAATCCAAGATCCAGGACGATTCAAATTATTGCATGTTTTTTCATTGCACTGACCAGGATAGTCCTGATTTGCGTCCTGTTGTATACGAATGACTTTTGTGCCGCCATAACCTTCTTCGCTTTCTATAAATGCTCTAGAATTTATTTGTCCACCCATTCGCCAATTTTTAAGATCTTCTTCAAATGTTCCATCCCAGACTAAACCAGGTACTCTGATTAAGCTTGGATTACAATCAGCATTTTTTCTACATGACTGAAAAACCAAACAAGACCTGCAATTTCTTCCTCCGCAATCAACACCTTCCTCGTCAGCATCTTTTCTTCCGTTAAAACAATGTTCTGGTCGACAAACACAGCCTCCTTCAGAATCGCATTTTTCCTCCTTCTCGCAAAGATTAGAATCAGACTGGCAACCAGGAGTGGCAACATCTTTATCACAAGATTTCTTCGGGCACTCATTTGCTAATCGACAAAGATTATCCAGACAACAGTTAGAAAGACAATCTTTATTCTCTAAGCAAGTGCCTCCAATCTCACAATTTTCTTTACAAAGATTGTTTTCGCAACAATTGCTTGAAGGCGGTTGGCATTGGGAATTAAAATCACATTTTTCTCCAGGCTTATTCGCGACATCAAAATAAATACCATTACTGTTTTTGCCGCCTTTTACCACCCTAACTCTTCCATCATCAGCGGCTTCAGGCACTTTTGTTTCGATTTTTGTTTCAGACCAAGAGACAAAATCTGTAGCTGGAGTTTCATAAAAAATAACGCCGTCATTTGTTTCTCTAGTCTTGCCAAATCTTTTGCCTTCCAAAATCACCGGAGTTTTCCAAGCGCCAGAAAGCGGAGACATTTTCAAAAGACAGGCTCCTAAAGGAGAATCAGTGATGGTAAAATCTACTTCATTACTTTCTTTTTCACCTATTTTTACTTTAATTTTCGATTTTTCACCTTTGTTAAATCCTAGCCCATTCGGCACTACTCCTGTAATAAATTTATCCTGCCAAAACCCGATTTCTTCTGCTTTAACAAAATTTCCGGCTTTATTTTTGAATAACAACTCACCACTTGAAGAGAAATTGATTCCCCTGACTGTCAAACAAGTTCCTTCAGGACCAGAATTTGGATCCAAGAAATCAATATAAGGGTTGCCTCCAAAAGCCTCTTTGTCAGTTTTGAATCCCCAAGAAAAATCTTTTTCCATGGGAATACCAGAAGCATCTTTAACCCCATATTCTCCTCCGTAAATATAAACTGCGTAAATAGCTTTTGGATTTAAAATAACTCCGGGATTAAAAGTAAAGGTTTTAAAATCTCCCGAGAGATTAATTTTTTTGGCTTTAATGGAGGTAGCTCCTTGATCAATGAGTTCAATAGTATAATTATTAATACTAGTTATATCCATTGGCTCAGAAAATGTAGCTTGAATGTTTATTCCTCGATCAACATTTTTTTCATTTCTTTTTGGTTTTAAAGAATTTTCTAAAACATAAGGTGGGATTGTATCTATTTCATTAGAGGTACGAAAAGTCCAAGAACATTTACCATTAGCACAGTCAAGCTTATTACAACCAGTATAATCCATAATTTCCTCAGATAATATTACTTTAAATTCTTTTTCTCCTTCAAAGCAAAAGAGATTTTCATGAGGCGCTGGACAAGGAGTATTTGGTCTAAAGCTAAAACTATCATCTCCATAAGTAAAAGTTCCTTCTGCTTTCTTTCCATCCTGTTCTATTTTTACAGTAGTTGAATTAACGGTAGTAGGATCTATTTTTTTAGAAAACACAACTTGGATTTTCGTATTTCTTGGTGCATCAGGAGGAGTAATGGGCCAAAAACTTTTTACATAAGGCCTTTCTAAATCTATTAAATCACCTGTAGAAAAAGACCAAACTTTATCTTCTCTTAAGACATGTCCCTCCATACTAGTTACTCCCTCGAAGCCACTTTTGATAGTCACTGTATAATGAGTATTAGCTTCAAAACAAAAACAAGTAGGCTTTTCTTCGCAAGGAGTATTTGGTCGAAATTTAAAAGAATTATTTGCCACTGTCAAAGTACCAGCAACTATTTCTTTGGTTAAAGTTTTTTTAACAATTACTGTCTCTGGTTTAACGCTGGTAGCTAAAACAGGGGCGTTAAAATTAGCAATAATTTGAGTATTTCGATAAACATTAATTGCTCCTTCTTTGGGAATAACTGAAGTAACAGCAAAGCCTCTCTTAAAGCCGTTGGGGTACTCGTGATGAATTATAGCTCCTTCTCCTGGTTGTTCTTCGATTAATTTACCTTTCAAACGACCAAAAATAAAGCTAACAATAGCAAAAGCAGCTAAGATAATAACTAAACCTATAATTGCGTTTCTTAAAATCGTTTTTGCTTTTAGGATTTTATCGTCAGAACCGCCGGCTGTCATCCAGATAATGCCTCCATAAATAATTAAAGCTACAGCAATAACTCCTAAAAGCCCTAAAAAGACTCTGATAATCTCGCCGATAACAATAATTAGATCTACTTGCCGATATCCAGCTTCTCTTCTTAGTTTTTCTAAATCTTCTTCAGGAGTTTGGGCGTAGCTATAATTTAGGCCCATAACCTCTGGACCTATTACAAAAAAAACTATTCCTAATAAAACTATTCCTATAAAACAACCAAAAAACAATCCTTTTAAAAATTGATTTTTTTGGCTCATTTTTTATTTATTAAAAATGAATCAAAAACACATGAGCAAATTTTTTTTGGATATCCAAAATTTATGTTTTAAAATAAAAGAGGGATTCACTTTCTTTCAGTTCAAAAACTTCCCAAATCAAAAAGGAAAAGAAACTCAGGGTTATATTTTTGAACAATTTTACCCAATAAGGTTATATTTTTAAACAATTTTACCCAATAAATTTCCCCTTTTTAAGGAAAAATAAAGTTTTCAACACTAATTATAGTATAAATAAAAAAACATACAATGTCAACGTATTAAATCATCTAAAATGTGACTGAAAAGATATCGGTTAAATCATCTAAAAGGTAACTAAAATTGAAATTTAAAGTAAAGTAAAGTAAAGTCTAATAAAGTCGAAAAATATATTAAAGATTAACTTTACTTTACTTCTATGATGGACAT
>DDKT01000064.1 GCA_002339755.1 Patescibacteria group bacterium UBA2591 | reverse complement strand
CCCGAAGGGAGAACGAGTGTGCCGCCCCCCGTATTACTTCGCAAAATTAGGACGGAATAGCGCGCGAGGGAGCGAAGCGACCGAGCGCCTATGTGCTTACTAATTATTACTAATCATCTTTAATAAATCTTTGAGATGAATAAAAAAAGTCTTAAATCCTTGATAGATTATTGGAAGAGAAAAAGACAAGCGATTATTCTTTCTCATAATTATCAACGAGCAGAGGTCCAAGATATAGCAGATTTTATTGGAGATTCTTTAGAGCTTAGTCGAAAAGCTGTCAAAACAAGAGCTAAGATGATTGTTTTTTGTGGAGTCCATTTTATGGCAGAAACTGCTAAAATTTTAAATCCAAAGAAAATAGTGGTGATGCCTGATCTAACAGCAGGCTGTCCAATGGCAGATATGATTGATGCCAAAACAGTAAAGAAGTTAAAAAAAGACCATCCAAAAACAAAAGTTGTTTGTTATATTAATACAACAGCGGAAGTGAAAGCAGAAAGCGACATTTGTTGCACTTCCTCTAATGCCCAAAAAGTAATTGATTCACTAGATTGTCGAAAAGTAATCTTTATTCCAGATAAATATTTAGGCGAATGGGTAAGTCGGAAAAGCTATAAGGAATTCATATTTTATCCTGGTTATTGCCCTATTCATATGAGAATTTCAGACAAAGATATTATAAAACTAAAAAAGCGACATCCAAAAGCAATTGTTTTGTCTCATCCTGAGTGCGCTTTGCCAGTTAAAATTATTTCAGATTTTGTTTTAAGCACTAGCCAAATGGTTAAAATCGTTAAGGAAAACCTTAATCAAGAATTCATTATTGCTACTGAAAGAGGAATTATTCATCAGATGAAAAAACAAAACCCTAATAAAAAATTTTATTCCTCTTCTTCCCTGGCTATCTGCCCAGATATGAAAAAAACAAATTTATTTAACATTTTAAATGCCTTAAAAGATCCTAAAAATCACGAGATATTAGTAGAAAAATCTATAGCCAATAAAGCAAGAGTAGCTATAGAAAAAATGTTAAAAATTTAGTTTAAATATGAAATCAAAAGAGATTATAGAAACCGATGTCTTAGTAATTGGAAATGGTTTAGCTGGTTGCGCCGTTGCTTTAGAGTTGGCAGAGCAAGGAATTAAGACTCTTCTTATTACGCGAGCTAAAGATATTGAAGAGTCAAATACAAAGTATGCTCAAGGTGGCATTATCTATAAAGGAAAAGGCGATCCCCAACTTTTAGAAAAAGATATTATAAAAGCAGGGGCAGGTTTATCTGATAAGAAAGCAGCAGGAATTCTTGCCAGAGAAGGCCCAATTGCTGTTGAAAGCATTTTAATTAAAAAATGCGGGGTTTTATTTTCAAAAGACAAAAAAGGAAGCTTCCATTTAACAAAAGAAGCTGCTCATTCTTGTCGCCGAATCATTCATATCAAAGATGAAACTGGTAGAGCAATTGAAGAAAAGATTATCAAAAAAGTTAAAGAAAGCCCTTATATTAAAATTTATTCAAATCATACTCTAATTGATTTATTAACAACACCGCACCATTTAAAGAAATCTATAAAAAGGCCTATTGATTTCCCAAAAAGTATTACCTGTGTAGGGGCTTATATTCTAGATAATCAAAAAGGAAAAGTTAAGAGCTTTATTGCCAAAAAAACCGTCTTGGCTACTGGTGGTATTGGTCAACTTTTTTTACGGACAGTAAATTCAGAAATAGCTAGAGCAGACGGTCTTTACGCTGCTTATAGAGCAAAAGCTAAACTTAAAAATATAGAATTTATCCAATTTCATCCTACCTCTTTTTATCATCGAGATATTTCTAATTTTTTAATTTCTGAAGCAATAAGGGGAGAAGGCGCTCAATTAAAAAACAAAAAAGGCGAGTTATTTATGAACAAATATGATAAAAGAGGGAGTACAGCGCCTAGAGATATAGTGGCAAGAGGTATTTTTAAAGAGTTATTAAAAAGTAAAGAAAATTATGTTTTATTAGATATTGCCTCTTATATTTCTGAAAAGAAAATAAAAAATCATTTTCCTAATATTTATAGCGCTTGTCTTCGGTATGGTATAGATATAACCAAAGAGCCTTTACCAGTTATCCCAACTGCTCATTATTTTTGTGGAGGAGTTAAGGTGGACGAAGACTCAAGAACAAGTATTAACAATCTCTACGCAGTTGGAGAAGTTTCTTGTACTGGTCTTCATGGAGCAAATAGATTGGCTAGCACCTCTCTTTTAGAATGTTTAGTTTGGGGCAGAAGATGCGCTAGAGATATTTTTTTAACTATTTCTGATTCAAAATCTATTGATCCAAGAATAATTCGGCCATGGATATATACCCATGGAGTAAAAAGTTTCGACCCCGCGCTTATTCAACAAGATTGGTTCGTTATTAAATCTATTATGTGGAATTATGTTGGAATTATTAGAACAGTTAAGGGATTAAAAAGAGCAGTAGATGATTTATGTTATTTGCAATTTAGAATAGAAAAATTTTATAAAGATATAAAGATTTGCGATGAATTAATTGGTCTACGTAATGGTGTTGGAGCAGCTTTAATTATCGCTAAAGCAGCCTTGAGAAATAAAAAAAGCCGCGGCTGTCATTTTATTAAAAAGGGTTAAACCCATTACGGTTAGTTTTTTAACCAACCAACAAAAACCTATTTCGATTAGGTGATTAAATGACCTAACGCGCGGTAATTCCGGAAAATTTGGGTTATAACTTAAAATTTATTCCTATTTTATGACTACTGGGAAAAAAAGAATTAATAAAAAGACCCCAACCGAAAAGATAGCACTTCGTGATAAATTCAGATTAGGTAAAAATTATTATACTTCCCTAAGGGGTTATCAAATCAGAAGAGATATATTGGACGCGATGTTTCGAGCCATAGAAATAAATTTGCTTCCCAGGAATAAAAAAATCCTAATTCTTGATGCATGATCTGGTCCAGGAATAGTCGGGGATTATCTGTATAAAGAAATAAGTAAAAAATATAATATAACTCCTTTACTTGTTTTTCTTGATATTTCTGAGTTAATGTTAAGCGCTATTCCAAAAAATCCAAATTATATAACCGTAAAAGGGGATGTTACTCGGTTAATTTTTCCGGTAGACCTGAACCCCAAATCTTGGAGTAGTCCTTTAACTTGCTAAAAGATGTGGTAGAATAGAATCAGTCTTCACAAATAATAATATTTATTCTACCATGTCTATGAAAACAAGAAGAAAGTTAACATCTCAATTTAAGTT
>DDKT01000017.1 GCA_002339755.1 Patescibacteria group bacterium UBA2591 | reverse complement strand
TGGTTGAATAAGCCCGAGCGAGCCGAAGGCGAACGAGCGCCTCGCCAAATAATAATCTCGCAAAATTGGGGCGGAATAGCGCGCGAGGGAATAAAGTGATCGAGCGCCTATGTGCGAAGAGAGCTTGAGAGGTGGAGAAATTTTGAGCTTTGAGATAATTTTCTTTCTTATGCCCTTTAAGAAACAATTAATAAAAAAACAACCAAGCCAAACTATTGGCAAAATCGAACCCGTTCAGCTTGTTGAAGAAATGAAAGCGTCGTATCTTGACTATGCTATGAGTGTTATTGTCTCAAGAGCTTTGCCTGATGTAAGAGACGGACTGAAGCCGGTTCATCGTCGCATTCTTTATGCCATGTGGAATTTAGGGCTTAGAAGTGGAGCTAAATACAGAAAATCGGCTACGGTGGTTGGAGAAGTTTTGGGCAAATATCATCCTCATGGCGATGCGGCTGTTTATGATTCTCTTACCAGGATGGTTCAGGATTTTTCTTTACGCTATCCTCTTGTTGATGGTCAAGGAAACTGGGGCTCAATTGATGGGGATTCAGCGGCAGCTATGCGTTACACTGAAGCGAAACTTACTTCTATTTCTGAAGAGATGCTCTCCGATTTAGAGAAAAATACTATAGATTTTGGTCCAAATTATGACGGGACCCAACAAGAACCTTTGGTTTTGCCGGCTAAGTTACCAAGCCTAATTCTTAATGGTAGTATGGGAATAGCAGTGGGCATGGCTACCAATATTCCTCCTCATAATTTGGCCGAGGTCTGTGATGGGATAAGTTATCTCATCGATCATCCTGAGGCTACCGTAGAAGAATTGATGAAATTTATTAAAGGACCCGATTTTCCTACTGGTGGGATTATTTATGATATTAATGAAATTAAACAAGCCTATGCTACTGGCAAAGGCAGTATAACTATTAGAGCAAAAACTGATATTACAAGAAGTTCTCAAGATCATTGGCAAATTATAGTTTCTGAAATTCCTTATCAAGTCAATAAAGCCGATCTTTTGGAAAAAATAGCCCAGCTAGTGAGAGAAAAGAAGATTGAAGGAATCAAAGATTTAAGGGATGAAACAGATAAAGAAGGAATGAGAGTTGTTGTTGATTTAAGAAAAGACGCTTATCCTCAGAGAATTCTAAATCAACTTTTTAAATTAACTCAACTCCAAAATACTTTCTATTTTAATACCTTAGCTTTAGTTGACGGGATTCAACCGAAAATTCTGAATCTAAAAGGAATTTTAGAAGAATATATTAAACATCGACAGAAAGTAATTAAAAAAAGAACTGAATTTGATCTTACAAAAACCAAAGAGCAAGTTCATATCTTAAAAGGATTAAAGATTGCCTTGGCTAATATTGATGAAATAGTTAAACTTATTAAAAAATCAAAAGACCGAGACGAAGCAAAAAATAATTTAATTAAAAAATTTAAATTAACCGAAAAACAATCCATAGCTATTTTAGAGATGAGATTACAGCAATTAGTTAATCTTGAGAAAATAAAGATCGAACAAGAATTAAAAGATAAATCGAGATTAATTAAAGAATTAGAAGCTATTTTGGCGAGTCCTAAGGCTATTTTGAAAGTGATTAAAAAAGAGCTAGCTCAACTCGAAGAGAAATACCAAGACGAGCGCCGAACAAAAATAGTGCCTCAACCAGTTAAAGAATTCGGGCAAGAAGATTTGATTCCTGATGAGCCATGTGTAGTTTTGATTACCCAAGATGGCTACATAAAACGTTTAACTCCAGAAACTTTTAAAACTCAAGCTCGAGGAGGCAAGGGAGTAATTGGTTTGACAACAAAAGAAGAAGATATAGTTGCACATTTATTTACTACCACTACTCATGCTGATTTGTTGTTTTTTACTACTAGAGGTCGGGTTTTTCAACTTAAAGCCTATGACGTTCCTCAAGCTCCTCGGGTTGCTAAAGGCCAGGCTTTGGTTAATTTTTTACAAATTGGAACAGAAGAAAAAATTTCAGCAATTCTATCTTTGAAGGCAGAGAAATTAGGTTTTGAAAAAAAAGAAAAACCAAGGACAGTTATGGGAGGCGGCTGTTTAATTATGGTTACTGAAAAAGGATTGGTTAAAAAAGTTGATGTTACTAATTTTAAAACGATTAGGCGTTCAGGCCTAATAGCTCTTAAGCTAAAAAGAGATGATGAATTAAAGTGGATTAAATATTCAAACGGGGGAAATGAGATTGTATTAATTACCGCCTTAGGCCAAGCTATTAGATTTAAAGAGAAAGATGTTCGAGTTATGAGTCGAATAGCCAGTGGAGTAAGAGGAATCCGATTAAAGAAAAATGATGAAATAGTAGGGATGAGCGTTATAGATCCGAAGTCGTTAAATTTAAAATTATTAACTATTTCTGAAAATGGTTTTGGGAAAAAGAGCCTTTTAAGAAATTATCGTTTACAAAGTCGAGGAGGCACAGGAATTAAAACAGCTAAAATAACTAACCTTACTGGAAATTTGACAGGAGCAATGGTTATTGATGAACAAAATCTTCCAGAAAATATAAAGGGAGATTTAATCATTGTCTCCGACCAAGGCCAGGTTATTCGTTTGGTTTTAAAAAGTATTCCTGTTTTGGGGAGAGTCACCCAAGGAGTAAGATTGATGAGATTCAAGGAAAGAGGAGATAAGGTGGCTTCAGTGACGTTGGTTTAATTTAATGAGAAGATTTCCGCCCAAAATAACCCTTTTGTTTTAGGATCCTTTTCGATACTTTAGGATAACAATCTTTGGAATTGTTTAAAGATTTAAAAAATTGAAACTACGAGAAGTATTACTTTTTTGAAGTGTATAAAAAGAAATAAAAATTTTTGAAGGAAGATTATACCAATCTTGTTGTATCGGAATTTAAATAATTTCGATACAAGCCCGCTCTAATTTTGCCATCCCAAGCGGATAAAAAGATAAAGAAACAGTAAAAGTATTGCTAAGCTCTCGCGGCACAGAGGGTGAATAACCCCGAACGAACCAAAGGCGAGCGAGTATGCCGCCCCTGGATTACCTTCGCAAAATTAGGGCGGAATAAGGTACGAAGGAGCGAAGCGACCGAGTACCTATGTGCATCCATGCTAAATAAATTTTTTAAAAAATTTTTTCCTGACATAGGAATTGATCTTGGTAGTGCTAATACTTTAGTTTATGTTAGAGACAGGGGCATTGTGATTAACGAATCTTCTGTAGTGGCGGTTAATACTAGAACTGATGAAATTTTAGCTGTAGGCGAAGAAGCAAAAAAAATGATTGGCAAGACTCCTGTTTATATTTCAGTCTCTAAGCCTTTAGCTCAAGGAATTATTACTGATTTTGAGGTAGCAGAAAAAATGCTTAAATATTTTATTGAAAGAGTTCATCAAGGTAGATTTATTCCTTTGCCTAGGCCACGAGTAGTAATTGGAATACCCTTAGATACTACTGAGGTGGAAAGGAAGGCAGTGGAGGATGTGGTAATTCAGGCTGGAGGAAGAAAGGCTTTTTTAATCGAGGAGCCTATGGCTGCTGCTATCGGAGCCAGACTTCCAATTCAGGAACCAGTGGGAACGATGATTGTTGATATCGGCGGAGGAACAACAGAAATAGCCGTTATTTCTTTAGGTGGAATAGTTACCTGGAAACGACTTTCTGTTGCTGGCGATACCTTAAATCAAGATATTATTTATTATGTTAGAGTTAATTTTAATCTCCTTTTAGGAGAATCAACAGCTGAAGAGATTAAAATTAAAATCGGCTCTGCTTGGTCTTCAAATGAAATAAAAGAAACAAAAATACGAGGTCGAGATTTGATCTCTGGTCTCCCCAAAGAAATATTAGTTAATGATGCTCAGATCAGAGAAGCGATGAATAAATCAATAAAAACAATACTAGAGGCTATTAGAAACACTCTTGAAACTACTCCTCCAGAATTAGTAGCTGATATTTATGAAAGAGGGATTACTTTAACCGGCGGAGGCGCTTTATTGCAGAATCTAGACAAATTAATTAGCAAAGAAATTCAGATTCCAGTAAGAGTAACTGATGATCCTTTAACAGCTGTAGTTCGTGGAGCCGGCATAGTCTTAGAAGATCTTGAGCGCCTAAAAGATGTTTTGCTTTTACCAACTGTACATCCATTTCGTTAATTTTTAAAGTTTAAATCCATTTTATCACTCAGCTTTTTTATTCGAATTCCAGAGACTTTTCAACTTTATTCAAAAAAAGTATTCAAAATACTAAAATATAAAATTAGAAACCAAAAACAATCGTTTATTATTTTAAAATAATAATACCTTGCAATATTAATTGTTTATTCATAGAATGCAGACCAAAAAGGAATTCTTAAAAGTCTTTTTTATTTTTTTAATAATTTTGATTGTCTCAATTATCTCCCTAGTGGGAGAAATTAAAATTTTTTCTTCTTTGAAAAATTTAGGTCAGCAATTGCTTTCTCCTGCCCAAAAGCAGTTTTATAGCTTAGGAATAGGAATAGGAGAAAAGCTGAGTTTTTTTTATCTTAAAAAAAATCTAATTGAAGAAAACAAAAAATTACAAACAAAAGTTAATGAATTGATTAAAGAAAACATAGAATTGAAATTAAGAGAGAAAGAATATGAAGATTTGAAAACGCAATTGAACTTTTTAGAAAAAAAGAATTATCAATATCATCTAACTCGAGTGATTGGCAGAAGCTTAAATCCCCTGAATCAAATCATAATCTTAGATAAAGGAGCCAAAGATGGTCTAAAACCAGGATTGGTTGGAATAATAAAGGAAGGATTTTTAATTGGTAAATTAATAAAAATTGATCAAAATACTTCTCAGCTTCTTTTAATCTCAGATCCTCAAAGCAGGATTGCTGCTTCAATTCAAGGAGAAAACGAAGCTAGCGGTGTTGTTAAAGGAAAACATGGTTTTTCTTTAGAAATGGACTTAATTCCTTTAGATAAAAAGATTAATCCTGGCGATCTGGTAGTAACCGCAGGACTGGAAATTGATATTCCCGTTGGTTTAATCATAGGTGAAGTTGAAGAGATCAAAGTAAACCCAGGAGATTTTTTCCAAAGAGCCATAATCAAACCATTAGTCTCTTTTGAGAATTTAAGAATAGTGACAGTGATAAGTAGTTTTGAATTCTAATTTTTGAATTTCCTTTGGATTATGCCTAAATTACATCCGAATTTAATTAATAAAGAATTTTGGTATAAAGATATTATTCTTGTAGCCAATCGTTTTCCTGATTTTGAAAGAGATGAGGTTGATCTAACTTCTCATTTTACTAAAAAAATAATTCTTAAGACTCCTTTTGTTTCTTCGCCAATGGATACAGTAACTGATTCAAGGATGGCTATCTTGATGGCTCTTTATGGTGGCATTGGCGTAATTCATTATAATTATCTTACTATTGAGGAACAAATAGCTGAGGCGGAGAAGGTTAAAAGATTCGAAGCTGGGTTTGTTTTAAAACCTTTGGTGCTTTCACCTCAAAACACAATTCATGATATTTATGAGATTAACAAAAAATACGGTTTTTTTAGTGTGCCCATAACTGAAGATGGAACTCTGGATTCAAGGCTAGTAGGAATTGTTACTCACCGAGATGTTAGATATCGAGAAAATATGGATATTAAATTAGAAAAAATAATGACCCCTAGGATTAAATTATGTGTAGCTACTAAAAAAGAAACCATTGATAAAAATGATCTAAAATTTGCTAATAAAATAATAAAAGAAAATAATCTTGATACACTACCTATTGTTGATGAGGAAGATAAAATTGTGGCTTTGGTTACTGATAGTGATCTTAGAAAGAATGAACTATATCCTTTGGCAACCAAAGATAAAAATAAACAACTGAAAGTATTTATTGCTGTTGAATCAAGATTAGAGATAGCAAAGGAAAGAATTAAAAAAGGTATTGAGGTTGGTATTGATGGAATTGTCCTGGATGCTGGTGTTCTCTTTAGGGAGCAAATTGAAATTGCTAAATGGTGTAAGAAAAATTATTCAAACTTGGAGATAGTTCTGGGCAATGTTGACTCAGCTGAGATGGTGGGGAAAATAATAAAAGAAGCATCAGAGTATTGTGATGCTTTAAGAGTAGGAATAGGGCCAGGCGCTGCTTGTATTACTCAACAAGAACTAGGAGTTGGCCGAGCCCAAGGTTCAGCAGTTTTGGATTGCGCTCAAGAGGCAAAAAGATTAGAAGCAAAATATGGTTTTATGCCTATAATTGCTGATGGTGGAATAAAAATTTCTGAAGAAATTAATCAGGAAGTAGCTAAGCCAGGAGACATCACTAAAGCTTTAGCCCTGGGAGCTCAAACTGTAATGATGGGGTCTTTGTTGGCTGGCTTGGAAGAAGCGCCTGGTGAAAAAGAATTTGATTATGAGGAAAATAAAATGGTCAAAAAATATCGAGGCATGGGATCTTTAGAAGCTATGGAGAAAAGGGGAGGAGCAAGATACGGAATTGACAAAGCAAAGATAAAAATTGCTGAAGGTAAAGTTATAAAAGTGCCTTATCGGGGTTCTGGTCATGATTTTCTTCCTCAACTTATCGCTGGCCTTAAACAGAGTCTTCAAAAGCTGGGATTTAGCTCTATAAAAAAATTACAAAAAGAAGTTGATATCAGGCCTAGAGAATTTTAGAGTTAGCAAAAAAATGAATCTTAAGCAAAAATAATTATTTTATTGTATCGGAAACTTCCAATTTCCGATACAAGCCCGCTCCAATCTTGCCATTTTTTCTAAATTAGGCATTATTCCAGGAATAAACCTGGTTAAA
>DDKT01000016.1 GCA_002339755.1 Patescibacteria group bacterium UBA2591 | reverse complement strand
CATATGTATCTGAACCTGGACATAACTATCATATTTTAAATAACCAACAAACTTCTTAACGTGAGTCCAATTCTTTTATTCTACAAAACAATTATTATTTTTCTTATTTGGTCTAAAACGAAAAAGCCTTTTATTTAAACTAATAATTCAAAATATAATTAAAACAATTGGTCTGAAAAACAAACTTGCCCTATAATTTCTATTTAGACCAGTAATTTGACAATACTCATCTAAAAGCCTTGATTTTTCCTTCTTTGATCTTAAAAAATATCCCCTTTTTTCAACTAAAGCTTTAAGATATTGGTTTTTAGAATACATATCCATATGAGTAAAATGAGATTAAGGTTAATAAAAGTATCTAAATTTCGACCTTTTTCTCATTTTACCAAATATTTGTTTCACTTACTTTTTAAATCGGTTAACCAATACCATTTCACTTACATTTTAGAGCGGTTAATACGTTGCATTATTTTTATGATTGATTTAGGATATAATTAGAGGTTTTATTCTCTTGGCTATAATGATTCTAAATTTTTAAGAAGGTAGGATTTTGGTGTTTAGAAAAATAAAGAAGATTTGAAATGAAAGCAGAAACGTTCTAAATCTAAATTAAAAGAGAAAAATATGTTTAAATCTATCGGTTTTATCAATAAAATTATAAAAATTTTAATTTTATCTGATCTAGTTTTACTTTTTGGTTGGGGATTGATTTCTCCAATTTTGGCAATTTTTATTACCCAACAAATCAAGGGCGGAGATGTGAAATTAGCCGGAATGGCTATTGGAATTTATTGGCTGGCGAAATCTATCATTCAAATTCCAATTGCTCGGTATTTAGATAAAAGAAAAGGAGAAAAGGACGATTATTATTTTATGATTTTTGGAATAATTTTAACCAGCCTCGTTCCCTTGGGTTATATTTTTGCTACCTTGCCTTGGCATGTCTATCTTTTACAGCTCATCCACAGTCTTGGTATGGGAATGAACATTCCTGCTTGGGGAGGCATTTTTATCAGACATACCGACAAAGGAAAGGAAGCTTTAAGTTGGGGGCTAGAAAGTTCCTCAATTGGCATTGGAGCTGGAATAGCTGGAATTTTGGGCGGGATTGTGGCTAAGTCTTTTGGTTTTACCCCTCTTTTTATTGGAGTTTTTGTCTTAGGAATAATTTCTGCTTTCTTATGCTTTTTAATTAAAAAGGGTCTTCTGCCAAAAGAAAAGATTACTTCAATTCCTAAAGAAGAATAAGAATCCTGATGCTAGCCTACAAATGAATTTAGGGCTAACAGTAAATTTCTCCTATGATAAAAGCCTTAAATCTAAAAGAATCCTTAACTAACAATTCGTAATTTGTAGATTCGCATTTATTTGTAAATTTGTATATCAGTGATATGAAAAATCAAGAAATTGCTAATATATTTTATGAGATTGCTGATTTTTTAGAGATGGAAGGGGCGCAGTTTAAACCTTATGCCTATCAAAAAGCAGCTATTACTTTGGAGACTTTAGAAAAAGATATCCAAGATATCTATAAACAAGGAGGAAGGTTAGCTCTTTTGAAAATTCCAGGAGTAGGGGGAAGTATAGCAGAAAAAATTGAAGAATATTTAAAGACAGGAAAAATAAAATATTATCTAGAATTAAAAAAGAAAACACCAGTTAATATTAAAGAATTGATAGAGGTTGAAGGATTGGGTCCCAAAAGGGTTAAAGTTTTATATCAAAAATTAGGGATTAGAAATTTAAAGGATTTGGAAAAAGCCGCTCGTGCCCATAAGATTTGTCCTCTTTTTGGTTTTGATGAGAAAACAGAGAAAAATATCTTAGAGGGAATTGCTTTTTTAAAAAGGAGTAAAGGAAGATTTTTATTAGGTGAGATTTTACCCAGGGTAAAAGAAGTTTATCAAAAATTAAAAAGCTTAAAAGAGGTAGAAAAAATTGATCCAGCTGGTTCTTTACGGAGGATGAGAGAAACAATTGGTGATGTTGATTTTTTGGTTATTTCCAAAAATCCAGAGAAAGTAATGGATTTTTTTGTTTCTTTACCAGGAATTGTGAAAATTTGGGGTAAGGGCCCCACTAAATCTTCGGTCAGAATGAAAGAAGGTTTTGATATGGATATCAGGGTAGTCTCAACTAAAAGCTATGGCTCTGCTCTTCAATATTTTACTGGTTCAAAAGAACATAATATTGCTATTAGGAAAATTGCCATGGATAGAGGTCTAAAACTTTCTGAATATGGTCTTTTTAGGGGCCCTAGAATGATTGCTGGAAAAACTGAGGAGGAGATTTATAAGGCCTTAGGAATGGATTGGATTCCTCCTGAGCTACGAGAAGATCAAGGGGAAATTGAGGCGGCTCTAGAAAGAAAATTGCCCCAATTAATTGATTTTAAAGATATTAAAGGAGACTTTCATTGCCATAGTGAATGGGATGGCGGAGCAAATACTATTGAAGAGATTGCTGAAGTAGCAGAAAAATTAGGTTATCAATATCTCGGGATTGCTGATCATACAAAATTTCTTAGAATTGAATATGGCTTAGATGAGAAAAAATTAGCTCTCCAAAAAAAGGAAATAGATAAAATTAATTTAAAACTTAAAAATCAAAACTCAAAATTACAGGTTCTTCAAGGCTGTGAGGCTAATATTTTAAACGATGGTTCAATTGATATTAAAGATGAGGCTTTAAAAAAATTAGATTATGTGATTGCTGGTATTCATTCTAATCTGAAGATGGAAAAAGAAAAAATGACGGAAAGAATAATTAGGGCAATGAAAAATCCTCATCTTAATATAATTTCCCATTTAACAGGAAGGATTTTAAAAAGAAGGGATGAATATCAGATTGATTTTGAAAAAATTTTAAGAGCAGCTAAAGAATTTAAAGTAATTTTGGAAATAAATTCTTATCCGGAAAGATTAGATTTAAATGATCAGAATATCCGGCGGGCAAAGGAGGCGGGGGCAAAGATGATAATCAATAGTGACGCCCACCATAAAGATCAGCTCCGCTTTATTGAGTTTGGCATTGCTCAAGCCCGTCGCGGTTGGATCGAAAAAAAAGATATAATAAATACCCAACCCTTAGAAAAACTATTAATTTTTTTTAGTCAAAGATGAAAATATCATTTCACAGAATTTATACTAAAGATGGTCTAGAATTACATGGACTTCTGTATCAACCAGACGAAACAAAGGGGCTAAAATAGTTTTAGCTCAAGTCCATGAGATGGGAGAGAATTTTTACCGGGATAACTTCCTAAAGGCTGGTGGACAAATGAAAGGTTACCCCCTTATGGGTTGCCTTTTAAGAGAAAATATTCTAAACTTAAAACAAAAGATTTTTTTGTAAAGCAACATATCTATAAAGAAAAAAATTAATTAAATTTAAAGGAAGGACAAAAAAACCCTTAAATTTCATTGGTTTTTCCTTTAAAAAAACTCCATGTTTATTTTGAAAATGAACAGAGACTTAAGCTTATTAAAAAATTATCATTTAAAATTAATCCAAAATCAAAAGAAAAGTTAATTAAAAGTGGTCTACTTTCATCTGTCCCATGACTACCAACGAGGTAATTTAGGAAGTCATGCATTTGACTACTTCTAGAAGAGATGATAGATTAGAGGTAGGACATTCAAAAGCAGGACAAACTACCTGAGCATTAACATTAAATGTGAAAGAAATATCTCAGAAAGTAAATGTTAGTTAACCTCTTAATAACGTTATTAAGATAGGAATTTACTAAAGAGCATCTAAGGAAGATGGAGGAGATTAAAGGATGGTTGATGGAGCAGATCCAATAAATAGTTAAGGTAGTCAGAAGATACATTGAGGAGCTGGAGAAAAATCAGATTCATATATCGGAGGCGATCATCTTTGGTTCCTGTATCAAGGGAGTGACAAGACCCGAGAGCAACATAGATGGGGCACTGGTCTCCGCTGCCTTTACAGGAGATAGATTTGAGGATCGAAGAAGAAAGTCTCTTTAAGGAGAAAGATCAATGGCCGAATAGAACCAATTCCCTTTAGGCCAGAAGATTTCTATACCGGCGGAATGTTGGGAAGAGATAAAGAGAACAGGAATAACTATTCTGAAGAGAGAATAGACACAAAAAAGCTATGAAAAAGAGAGAGATGGGGAGTATTGTCAGCTTCCGTATGATGACTTCACAACTTCCCTCAGGGGCCTCTCTGTCTAGAAGTAACATAATATCGAACCGTGGAAAGGATTTAACCTTATTGAAGATCGAAGTGAGTAATAGTATAATCTTAGCTATCATTGACTGTCTGTTGGGTAAGCAAGAAGAGATCAAAGGGACTGAAGGTCAGAGAGGGCTAACAGAGATCGAATTAGAAGTGGTTAAAGGGATATTTGGGAGGATAGTAGAGGGCATAAGGACACGCCAGGGCAGATATAAACCAATTGAGCCTCAAATTGAGGTCTATTATCACTAGTCTTGAACGCGCGCAGATCTTTCTCTCAGAAGAGGTTGTCGCTGTGGCTGCTTTGTTTGAATATAAAGATAAGGAAGTTTAGAGGAGACAATTCGCCACTGCGTCCTCTATAGCCTGATTGAACCTATCGCAGAAAGGCTTACTCCGCAGTACAAATATTCTACTGAGCCTGAGACGAAGGCAAGTATTGAAACACAAGGAAGAATGCATCAAGGGATTCAGGAAGTTCCTATTATAGTCACCGCTGAATTTGGAATAGTACAGATCAGTGTGGGTGATATACTTGACCTCCAGGTAGGTGATGTCCTCAAGCTTACTACAAAGGCTAATGGAGATCTTGTTTTAAAGGGAGGTGATAGAAGGAAGTTCTTATGCTGACCTGGGTAATTAGAAACAGAGTGACCGCTCAGGTTACACAAATCGAAAGAAGGAGGTAAAAAGTTTATGGTTGAGAAGATGATGAATGAAGAGAGACCATCTCCAAATGAGATAACTATCTTGCGCACTCTCTTTGGAACAGCCTTTGAGGCTATAGGTACCGCTCTCTCTACCATCCTCAAGGTTGAGGTCAAAGTAACTCCACCGGAGATTAAGACTGCTTCGCCGGACAAGATCAGAGGAAAGATAGGCCAGGCTATGTTTCTTGGTGAATTCTCTTATAGGCAGCCATTCTCAGATTCCACATATCTACTTTTAGAAAAGAAGGCTGGGGCAATAGTTGCTGATCTGATGATGGGTGGGGATGGGACTTCTCCTCCGGATGAGATTAATGAGCTCTACCTTGGGGCTGTGGGTGAAGTCATGAGTCAGATGATGAATAGTGCTGTCTCTGCTCTCTCTTCTTTAACTGGCTCTGAAATTTCGGTCTCTTCTCCAAAGGTAAGGCTTGTTGACCTTAGTGGAAAGATCGATCTACCCCTCTTTGAAGAGGAGAGTCTGGTAGAAGCTTCCTCTAAGATGAATATAGGCGGCTTAGAGAAAGATGCCTTATTGATTCAATTGATTTCTATCTCCCTCAGTCAGTCCATGACTTCTGCTAAAAAGGAACCAACCTTTCATCCTGGAGCCATCCATCCAGTTCAATTTGCGCCATTAAAACCAAGTGGGGTAAGGGAGGTACCTTCAAAAAATATTGATTTTTTGATAAATGTGCCTATGCAGGTAAGTGTTGAGCTTGGTCGGATTTCGATGCCTCTGAAAGATATACTTCAACTAGGGACTGGATCCGTAATTGAACTCGATAGATTAGCTGGTGAACCAGTAGATGTTCTGGTGAATGGCAAGTTGATCGCTAAAGGAAATGTAGTGGTCATCGAGGAAAAATTCGGTCTTCGGATCACAAACATACTTAACTCTGCAGAGAAATTGGGGAATCTAAAGGAAAGTTTTTAAATGGACACGAATGTCCCTTTAATGGGCGACGTAGCCAAGTAGCTAAGGCAGAGATCTGCAAAACCTTTATTCGCCGGTTCAAATCCGGCCGTCGTCTCTTAATATTAAGGAAGGGATGAAGGATTAGTTCAAGAAATTGAATTTGATCCCATTCATCCCTTTTTCCTTATATTTATATTGATTAGCTTATCGGTTGCAAAATTTTAGACGATTTTGAAGAATGTCCAACTATTAATGAGTAAGTAAGGAGAGGCGAAGTAGCCTTTTTTTCTCCTCAAAGATGGATAGTGGACCCTTCTTTCCTTTTAGAACAGCATAGGTAAAGGCCCTTTAACCAAAGGATTAAACTTTATACAAAGACAATCAACTCCTTAGAGTTGAGTCAAAGAGGAAAGATCTCCTGTTTCAATTATAGAATCTCATTCTCTCAAATTTAGGAGTGGAGAACCACCCTACCGATTTCCGTTAAATAAATTGACAAAAATATCAATTGATGGCATAATGGAGACATATGAAAAAGGTCGCTTTAAAATCTCACAAATCTCCATTATCCCGCCAAAACCGTCAAGCTCTTGAGGAACGTCGTTTTAAAGCTGTTGAGTTCTTTAAGAAAGGAAAGAAAAGGAAAGAGATTGTCCAAATTCTTGGCGTTAGCCGTGAAGCGGTTCGTCAATGGTATGAAACTTGGAAAAAAGAAGGTATTGAAGGCTTAAAAAGTAAAGGAAAACCAGGCCCTAAGTCTCGTTTAACTGAAGAAAAGAGAGAAAAGGTCAAAGAAGCGCTTCTTCAAGGACCTCAAGCCTTTGGTTGGACTACCAACATCTGGACCCTTAAGCGGATAACCCAGGTAATTAAGAAGGTATCAGGTATAAAGTTCCATCCTGGTTATGTCTGGTGGCTTCTTAAGTCTATGGGCTGGAGTTGCCAGAAACCTAAAATAAGGAGTAAATACCGAAATGAAGCAATGATAGCCTCCTGGAAACAGAAAACCTGGCCAGCTATCAAAAAAAGGGGCTAAAATTAAGGGCAATTATTGGCTTTTTAGATGAATCAGGCATTTCTTTACGTCCTACTATCAGACGAACCTGGGCGCCTAAAGGCCAAACTCCAATAGTTGAATCCGGAGCTACTCGTTGGGAACGCCGTTCAGTCATAGGAATAATTACTTGTACCCCTAAAGCTCGGAAACCAAAGCTTTATCTTCGGATCTTCAAGGAGAAAGTAGGTTCAAGGGAGATTATTCAATATCTTAAGGAACTACGAAGACATATTAAAAGAAGATTGATTCTTTTTTGGGATAGATTACCCGCTCATCGCCCTGAAGAGATGCAAGAATTCTTAGAAAATCAAAAGAAATGGTTATCTGCAGAACATTTCCCTCCTTATGTCCCAGAATTGAATCCCTTAGAATACTTTTTCTCTGCTGGCAAACAGAGGGATTTGGCTAATCTTTATGCTGATACCCTCTCTGAGATAGATAAAGCTATCAGAAGGCATAAAAACCGAGTCAGAAGACACCCCGATCTACTCACTAGCTTTCTTAAAACCTCCACCTTGTTTGACAAAGAGTTTGCAAGATAATTATAGAAAATCAGTATGTCTACATTATATCGAAAAATATACTAAAATACTAATTTTTTAAGTTAAATTCCGAGACAAAAACAGTCGTCTATTATTTAGGGTTAGTATAAATAAGTGGTCCCCTTTTATTTTGCATTTGACCGTTAATATATAATTCGACCTTTCTTAAGAAGATTATGACACACATTTTTTCAAAGTATGAAATTTCTAAATGGCTCAACTATGAAATTATCATATGGCTACTACACTCAATACAAAAAATTGACAAGTTTCTTTAAATGTCTTAAATTAATAATTGGGGATTAATTGATCTGCCTCAAAAAAATCCTACAGGAAATTAAATATTAAATTAAACATAAATTTAGCCTATGTTTAAGAAATTCAACTACATCCAAAAAGAACTCTCAAAGAAAGAAACTATTATCGGTTCTTTGCTCAAAGTGGAAGGAAATTTCATTGGTGAAGGAAATGTAATTATAGAAGGAGAAATTAAAGGAAGCTTGGAAACAAAAAATGACATCCGGATAGGCGAGAAAGCGCGAGTCAGGGCAAATATAAAAGCAGAAAATGTCTTTGTAAATGGTGAAATTCGGGGCAATATTAAGGCTCAAGGGAAAGTAGAATTAACCAAAGGAGCAAAAGTTTTGGGTGACATTGAAACGAAGATTCTTTCTCTTAACGAGGGGGCTATTTTTAACGGCAAATGTTTAATGTTAGAAGAGAGTAAGTCAGAAAAGAATCAAACAAACTCTAAATAGTAGAAGTTAGTTAGGGGGAAGAATGTATTTTAGATTTTTAATTCGATTTTTAATTTTCTGTCTTTAATTTTTCATCTTAAAAAAATAACAGAAATCCCAAATCTCCAAGAACTTACGTAGTTAGAGCTGAAAATGATTAATTCTTAACCAAAAAAACTTCTTTAAAATTTGTTTAATTTTTATTCAAGTGTGTAAGTTCCGTATTTTGACCCGGAATCCAAAATCTTTAAAAAAAATAATATTTTTTATTATTAATATTAATAATGGAATCAACAATTTTTACTCTTATCGATCAAATTTGTAAAGAAAAAGGCATTTCTCCAGAGGCAGTAATTGCGACCATAGAACAAGCTTTAACTGCTGCTTATCAGAAGGATTTTGTTTCTAAAAGAGATCGAAGCGTTAAAAATATTAAAGCAGAGTTCGATCTGGAAACCGGACAAGCCCGAATATTCGATGTTAAAATGGTAATAGAAGACTTGGATTCAAACCTAGAAACAGCAAAAGAAAAAAAGGATCTAAGTAAACCAGATACAGGTTTCAAGCCAGGGTTAGATCAATCTAAAGTAACAGAAAAACAAGAAGAAGAAGATAAAGAAAAAAGGAAGGAATTTAATCCAAAAACAGAAATCACTTTAGAAGAAGCAAGAAAAATTAAAAAAGATGCCAAAATTGGGGATCTTATAAAAATTGAACTTGAAGTACCAACTGCTTATGGCCGAATAGCTGCTCAAACAGCCAAACAAGTAATTACTCAAAAGCTTCGAGAAGCAGAAAGAGAATCTTTATACAAAAAATTTAAAGAAAAAGAAGGCAAGGTATTAACGGGAATCATTCAAAAAAAAATAGGCAAAAATATTTTAATTGACATAGACTTAGTTACAGCCATTTTGCCTCCTCAAGAGCAAATCCATACAGAATCTTATACCCCGGGTCAAAGAATGAAAGTTTTTATTTTAGAAGTCAACCAAACCAACAAAGGACCAGAGATTATTGTCTCCCGAACTTACCCAGAAATAGTCCATCAACTATTTTCTTTAGAAGTGCCAGAGATCAGTAGTGGAAGTGTAGAAATTAAAGCTGTGGCCAGGGAAGCTGGGACAAGAACAAAAATAGCTGTTGAAGCTAAACAGGAACATATCGATCCAATAGGAAGCGCTATTGGTCAGAAAGGTGTTCGAGTTCAAACAGTCGTTTCAGAACTAGGAGGAGAAAAAATTGATATCATTCAATACGATAAAGATCCAGCGAAGTTTATTGAACATGCCTTGTCACCAGCTAAAGTTTTATCAGTGGATTTAAACGAAAAAGAAAAAAGCGCTGTAGTTAAAGTTAAAGAAGATCAATATTCTCTAGCCATTGGCAAAGGCGGCCAGAATGTCCGTTTAGCTACTCGATTGACAGGCTGGAAACTTGATGTCGTTCAAGTAAAAGTTGAAGAAGAAAAAAGAAAGGATAAAAATCAAGAGTTAAAAGTTTTGTAAAACCTATAGTAACGGACTTAAATCTTAAATGACGCAACTCCTGCTTTCGGACAGAGTTTCGATTTTAACTGAGTTTGGTCAACTTAAAATCGGCACCACATTATGTTAAAAATATTATTTACGTCGAGAACTGTATGTCAAGACCGGAATTGTTGGACGGCCCAACGCTTTTATCCTGAACGCACGAAAGACCTTAAAATGAAAAAGCTGGGTAATTATTCAAGACTCTCAAGTTATATCTTATTTTTATCCGTCTCTTGAGGCTGGACTTCGAAGAAAAATAAATTGTTACCACAGCATGTATCGCCATCAACCAGACTATATTTTAATTGGACTTATTGCTTTTATTCTCTGTTTCGGTTTGATAATGTTAAGTTCGGTCAGTGTAATTGTCTCTTATGAAAAATTTGGAGATCCTAATTATTTAATTAAACGTCAAATCCTCTTTGGCCTCATTCCAGGGTTAATTCTCTTGTTCTTCACTTCTTGTATCGACTATCGTCAATGGAGAAAATACGCCCTCCCTCTTTTTATTATCAATGTTATATTTTTGATCCTTGTCTTTGTGCCTGGACTAGGAGAAAGTTATGGTCGAGCTAGGAGCTGGATTAATGTTTTTGGAATTTCTTTTCAGCCAAGTGAATTATTGAAATTAACTCTTATTTTATATTTAGCTTGTTGGCTAGAAAAACGAGAAAAAGAAATAACTCATTTTTCCTATGGATTTCTATCTTTTTTATTTTTTTTAAGTATCATTTCTTTTCTAATCATTCTTCAACCAGATCTAGGAACTCTTTCTATTATTATTCTGATTTCTTTAATTATTTTCTTAGTTGCTGGAGCTAAAATTTGGCATCTTGTTTTAGCCAGCTTAGGAACTTTGGGATTATTTTTTTTATTAATTAGAATTGCTCCTTATCGTTTAGCTCGATTAGCAGTTTTTTTAAACCCAGAATTTGATCCCCAAGGTGTTGGCTACCATCTAAAGCAAGCGCTCCTAGCTGTTGGATCAGGAGGGCTTTTCGGTCAAGGATTAGGGTTCTCTCGACAAAAATATCTTTATTTACCTGAAATAGCAGGTGACTCTATTTTTGCTATTATTGCTGAGGAGTTAGGATTTTTTTTTACTACAGGACTGATTATTTTATTTTTAATCTTAATGATTCGGGGATTACATTTGGCTAGATTTTCTCCTGACCCCTTTGCTAAACTTGTAATAGTTGGTATTACTTCTTGGTTTACTTTTCAAGCTATGGTAAACATCGGAGGTATAATTGGACTCTTGCCCCTAACTGGTCTTCCTCTTCCTTTTGTTAGTTACGGCGGCACAGCTTTAGCTACTTCTCTAGCGGCAGTAGGGGTCCTAATCAACATTTCTACTCAAACAAAAAAATAAAAAAAATAAATCCGAATTAATATTATGTTACAAAATAAATTAGAAAAAATTGTTTCTCTTTGTAAACGCCGAGGCATTATTTTTCCTTCCAGTGAAATTTATGGAGGATTTTCAAGTTGCTATGATTACGGACCTTTAGGAACTGAAATCAAAAATAATATTAAACAAAGTTGGTGGAGAGAAATGGTTTGGAAGCAAAATGAAATTGTAGGTCTGGATTCTTCAATTTTAATGTCTCCTAAAGTCTGGCAAGCCTCAGGTCATTTAACAAGTGGTTTTGCAGATCCTTTGGTTGAATGCAAAAAATGTCATAAAAGATTCCGGTCAGATGAAACAAAAAATAATAAATGTCCCCAATGCCAAGGAGAATTAGGTAAAGAAAGAAAATTTAATTTAATGATGAAGACTTTCGTTGGACCAGTAGAAGATAAAGCAGCTGTAACTTATCTTCGGGCAGAGACCTGTCAAGGAATTTATATGAATTATGAAAATGTAAAGAATTCTACCAGAATGAAGATTCCTTTTGGCATTGCTCAAATAGGTAAAGCTTTTCGAAATGAAATTACGCCTGGAAATTTTACCTATCGCATGAGAGAGTTTGAACAAATGGAAATGCAATATTTTATCCATCCCCAAGAAGCAGAAAAATGGTTTAATTATTGGAAAAAGGAAAGAATAGAATGGTACTTTAAATTAGGAATGAAAAAAGAAAATTTAAGATTTCGGGAACATAAAAAAAATGAATTAGCCCATTACGCTAAAAGGGCTCTAGATATAGAATACAAATTCCCTTTCGGTTGGCACGAATTAGAAGGAATACATTATCGGGGTGATTGGGATTTGTCTAATCACAGTAAATATAGTGGTAAAGATTTGAGTTATTTTGATGAAAAAACAAAAGAGAAATTCATCCCACATATTATAGAAACTTCAGGAGGGGTTGATCGTTCTTTCTTAGCATTTTTATGTGATGCTTATGAGGAAATAGAGAAAGGCCGAACCACAACCACCAAATCAACCAAAGAAATAGAAATAGTTTTACATCTCCATAAAGACTTAGCGCCAATTAAAATAGCTGTCTTGCCTTTAATTAAAAAAGGGTCATTACAAAAGATTTCTTTGAATATTTATTGTAATTTACAAAAATATTGGACAATTCAATACGATGAAGTAGGATCAATTGGTCGACGTTATCGACGTCAGGATGAAATCGGCACACCTTATTGCGTAACTATAGACTTCGAAAGTTTAAAAGATAAATGTGTAACTGTAAGAGAACGAGACAGTATGAAACAAAAAAGAGTAAGAATAGAAAACCTTAAAGAATATTTAAATTCTTTATTATGTGTGTAGTCAAAATCACTGAGGTTATCGGAGCCTCGCCAAAAAGCTTTGAGGGCGCTCTTAGGGAAATTCTGGAGAAAATGAAAAAAGAAGATGTGACAGGTATGGATATAATCAGTCAGAATGTAGTTGTTAAGAAGAATAAGATTATGGAGTATCGGATAGTAGCTAAAGTAGCTTCTGTAGAAAAATAAAACTAGAGCGGATTTTAGCCCTAAAATTTTGAAAGATTTATAAAAAACTCAATTAGAGGTAGATTTTTTATTTTTATACAGTAGATAAGTCAAAGTTAGAATATTTAAATCTGTTATATATGCTCAAGCATCAAGAAGAATTTGAGCCCAAAAAACTCAAAATTCTCTTTTACATAGCTTTTCTTTTATCTTTAATTTCTGCTCTTTTTGCTTATCTTAGATCTTCTTATATTGAAAAATTTATCCCTCTCAAAAATCTAGGACTTATTTTTGTTTTGATTTATTTCATTGCTTTTTTTGTTATTAATAATCTTTCAAGAATTATTAAAAAATATGGAAGATATAAAACTCTTCTTATTTTATTAATCAGTAATACAATTGCTCTTTTTCTTTTAACTATTTTCCAAGAATATTGGCTAGGATTTCTGCTTTCTATTTTTCATTTAATTGTTCTCTGGGTTATTTGGATTGTTCATGACATCTTTGTAGAAAAATATTCAACAGATATAATTACAGGGAGAATTAGAGGCCTTGAATATACAATCATCAATTTAGGTTGGGTTGTTTCTCCTTTTTTAGCTGGTGTTTTACTTGAAAAATACGGCTTTCCTTTTATATTTTTAATTCTTACTTTTTTAACATTTTTGGCTACTCTATCTTTTAGATCTACTTTTAGAAAAGACCGGGTAGAGGAATATATTTTTACTTATAGATTTTTCTCCCTTCTTAAAGAAGTCTATCTCCGCCAAAAGTCGATTTTTAAAGTACTTTGTATTTCTTTTCTTTTGGAATTTTTTTATTCATGGATGGTTATTTATACTCCATTGCATCTCAGAACTTTAGGTATGAGTTGGCCAGAGATTGGTACTATTTTCACCATCATGCTTTTAGCTTTTCTCTTATTTCAATATCTAGC
>DDKT01000009.1 GCA_002339755.1 Patescibacteria group bacterium UBA2591 | reverse complement strand
CCTCAATCATACTATTTAAAGTCTCTAAATCCTTTTTGACGCTTTCAAATTTTTCAAATTCCTTAATAGGAACTTCTTTTCGAAATGGTGGCTTAAACATGTTATTTTTACTAAACTTTGGCAAAAATTGGCAAAGACCTAGAAAAATCAACATTTTTTCTTGAAAAATTTCCTTTATTTTGCGTTGTTTTTAGAAAATTTGCCAAAGTTTTCGTTTTTAATTATCTTATTTCTATTAAAGAATAGCATATTCTGAAATTTAAGTCAATTTTTTATATAGCTACGACAGTTACGAGACAGAACTTGACAAATTTCTGAGAAGATAATATTATTTTTATAGTCTTAGTTTTATTTTTAAATCATAAAGGGGGTAAAAAAATGGAAAGAGAGTATTTTAAAATTATACCTTCGGAAATAATGGGAGTTCCGGAAAAAGAAACACTCGGGCCAGAGGTTCAAATCGTAGTTGATCAAAAATCAGGTACCATTGTCAAGATTGGCGACCCACGAGACGTTAATGAGTGGATTAAAGGTTTAGAATCCAAAAAACGATTGGGAGAAACTCCTTCTATAAGAATTACTGATCTCAAAATTGAAGAAGGGGCCCTTTGTCCAGGTCTTGTTGATACCCATACTCATCCTACAAGCTATTCTATGCTGGAAGCAACCGAGCCCGCTTTTCTGTCTAAAATAAAAGATAAAAAGTCGCTTATAGAACAATTGAAAAGAAGACATAGGGCAAAAGAGGGCATTGTATTAGGTATTGGTTGGAGCACAAAAGAAATTCCGCATCTTTCCAGAGAAGACCTTGATAAAGTGAGCAAAGATACTCCTATTATAGCCATGGATACTTCTTTTCATGGAAGTGTGGTCAATACTAAAGGTTTAGAGATAATTAATAAGTTAAGCAAAGCACGAGAAAAAGATATTGGAAGACCACTTAAAGGAGAAAAAACAGAAAGGACAGGAAGAATTACTGAAGAATATTCTATTTTAGCCTTTGAAGTAGCTGAAGCAGAGCATTCAGTCGAAAAGTTGGCCGAGACTAGGGTGGAGTGGATAGAAGAACAATTAAACCGTGGAATCACTAGTATTCATGATATGGTACTTTTTAATCCAGGAGAGCTTGCTAGTATGATAAAAAGTGCAGAAATATGGGGGAAAAGACATCCTGGAGTTGAATTTCCTATAACAGAATTTTATATTCGACCAGAAGTTTTAACCATTATCCAGACTAAATCCGAGAAAATTGGAGATTTATTTGAAAAATTTGAAGCTCTTGTTAAAAAGAACATGGTAGGATTGAAAATCTTTAAAGATGGTTCTATTGGCTCTTATACTGCTGAATTAGGAGAAACATATTTGGATAAGGAAACAAAAGGTATTGAAGTTGATACAATAGAAACTGCTAAAAAGGCATTTAAAATAGCTCAAGAAATGGGTATTAAAAAAATAGCCACCCATGCGATTGGTGATGAGGCTATTAGAAAAGCCATTGAGTTTGCCCAAAGGTGGCTTGAGGCAGACGATAATAGAAGATTTAGAATTGAACACTTTGAAATAGCTGGTGAGCCAGAGATTAAAAAAGTAGCTGAAACTGGAATTTGGATTTCATCCCAGCCGAATTTTATAACCGATATTTACGCTTTTGAAAAAAGATTAGGAAAAGAGAGGGCTAGCCTCATTTGTCCTCATAAAAGCATAGTCAAAGCCGACGTCTCCATGATGTTTGGCACTGACGGCATGCCTCAAAATATACTCTTTGCTCTCTGGTGTGCAACGCATCATCCAAACGAAAAAGAAAGATTAACACTTGAAGAGGCATTTATTGCCGCAGCAGCAATGGCAGGCGAGTATGAAAAAAACAAAAGAGGCAGGTTTATAGAGGGTGCTTCAGCAGATTTTATGATAATAGATCCCTCTCTAATAGACAACATTTTAAAAAAAGAATTGTCCAGCGAGGAAATAAAAGCCGTATTAGAACCAGATGGTAGTATGGAAGATTTATGTAAGAATTTGGATGAAGGGATAAAAGCTGTTATAAAATCTGGAAAAATTATAAAAGATTTAAGAGAGAGAAAATAAAAAATATTTAAAAGACAATAAGAAAGCCTCTCTTTTTTTATTTCTTCTAAAGAAAATTTTTATTTTACTTTTGCCTCTAACAAATAAACAATTGTTCCCATTATTCCTGCAAGAAAACCTGACAAGGCTTGAGCCCTCTTTTTATGAATATCTATTTTTTTATCAACTATACATCTACCGTCGGTTAAATAACGAGGTTCAGAAAAATCAAATAAAGCCTTCTTTTTCAGCTTAACAACATCCTCTAGGCCAATAATTTTAACTTTTCTATTAAATTGATTAACCAAATCTTCTGAGGTTCCTGCTACAGGCAAACCTTCAACAACCCAAAAAAAATCTATCTCACCAATAAATTCTTCCAGGGGCGCTTGTTTTAATCTCAATCCTCTTTTGATCACCTCTTCTTTTATTTCTGGAGTCATTCCTAATTCAGGAATAACTGAATCTTCATAAACTTCTGCACCAAAATGACTTAAAACTCTGTAAATTGCTTTGCAGGGCCTTGAAGCAGCAGTCATTCCGTAGATACCAACCTTTGCCTTTCTTAAATCTTTGAATTGTCTTTTAAGAAAGTAGGCAAAACATAATCCGGCAATCGTATGCTCATCTTCAGCTAAAGCATTGATAATAGGAATTCTAATTTTCTCTTTAAGTCGAGCAAAATCTATCTTGTCGCCTCTTATAACGATTAAATCAGCTGCTGCAGCCAAGCTCATCAAAGCATCTTCTACTTTTTCTTCTCCAGTTTCAATATATGTTCCTTTTTTAGTTATCAAGCCCATCCAGCCACCTCCTAATTTAATCATAGCTGATTGAAATGAAGCCAGGGTGCGAGTACTCTCTTTTAAAAAGGCGACGGCTAAAACTTTTCCTTTACAAATATTACTCGTGTCTTTCATCTTTTCCAGTTTTTCTGTAATTTCAAAAACCTTAAGATAATCTTCTTTTTTAAAATCAGAAGTATGGGTAAAATGCTTTATCATGATTTTTTATTTAATTTTAAAATATTTCAAATCTATCAAGGCTATTTAGAAATGTCATACCTTGAAGAATTTAGATTTCAACCTCGACCTTTAAAATTCTATTTTTTAGAAAAATTGGTTAAAATCTGGGTTTTTTAGAAAATCGATTAAAAAATGAGACTCTAGGATGACCGTAGTAAACGTTTTAGGCCCGAGATGATGTCTGGTACCTTTTTTCAGGAATAAAAATGAAAGGTTTTCTTCAGAGATGATCGGCTGATGGTTTCCAAGAAGATCTTGTTCTGATTAAAGCTAAAAAGGTATTTCTTTTATCCTTTCGGATCTTTTTGATAGTTCTTTGTAATTAAGGCATTTTTCTCTTAAAGAGAGGAAAATTGTTCCATCAATTCTTTCTTCAATTAAGACCTTTTTTCTTTTTCTTACTAAACAGGGTTGAGTTTCTAGCAATTGGAACCATCTTCCTTGATATCTAAGAGTGAAATCATTATTAACAAATCTATAAGACTGAAGAGAGAAGATCGCTTTCTAGATTCCCTAACTCATATTTAGTTAATTTCTGGTGTAAATCTTTTCTTTTTTGAGGCTTTATGCCAAATCTCTGACTAAATCTTGGAATAAAGACTTCTTCTAAAAATTTATTAGCTTCTTTTATATCTGAGATATTAGCTAATCTTAATTCTTTAACTAATCTATCCTGAAAGTTATTGAATCTAATCCTGCATCTACCTTTAACCTGAAGAGAATAGACATGGATAATCTTTGTTCCTAAATCTCTTTCCATAGCTTTCTGGAACTGAATTTGGGCTTTGAAATCATCTTATAAATATTTTTGTTTCCAATCGTCCCGAAACCGATTGCGTATCGTATGCAATTAAGAGAAATTTTCATAGAGTGAAAATTTGGGCAAAATCCTGCAAGGATTCCCCTTTAATCGCTGTTAAGTAACCGAGCGAAGCAAGGCAAAATACAAAGTACCATATTCACATCACATTCCAAGAATGGACTCTTTATGATATAATCTAGCTAATGAAGTATCCAAGACTAAATGAAAAACAAATAAAGGAATTACAAACCATTATTGGTAATAATAATAGCTCTACTCGAGAAATCAATGGTTGATAAAAATTTGTTGATTATTTAAATAACACAAACTTTAATTATCCCTTATTAGGATTCAGATCAAAGTCCGATCTTAAAATGTGAGGAGTATAGACTGCCCAAGCCCCCATAATCTTCTATTCTCATCTTTTCTCTTTTACCAGTTGTCTTAAAATAGTCCTCAGTTTTTCTGGTGCAACATTTTGTGGGTCAGAAAGGTAAATCTCATGATGAAGACCATTTTCATTAATTTTATTATCTTTTTCCATGATTCAGCTTCGGTAGAATATGGACCAATATGCAATACCTGAATACATTTGCCTTCTTTCATCTTCTCGAACTTAACTTCGTTTACCAGGTCTATCTTTTTATTTTTTATAACTTCTTGTCTTGCTTTTTCAGCAATTTCAGGGGTTACAAATTCTGGTTGGCGAATTAAAAGTTTCCATCTCCACTCTTTTTGAGGAACTTCAATAAATGGTTTATCAGAATCAACCCACCATAAACCTTCAAGTTTTGCAACAGTAAAATCCTTGCCTTCTTTCTTCATCAGTATTTTTATGCCATAAGCAAGTGAGTATAACGCACCAACTTTAGCTTGAAATTCGTCACCCCCAGGAGCACCACTTCCTTCTATTGTCAGGAATTTCCCTTCCTCAATTTCCACGATTTCAGGTGTGGTTTTTTATTGTGTATAGTATAACTTATTTCTTTTGTTAAATCAAGTTTTTGATATTTCCATAAATATTACCCTTCGTAATTTAACTAAATGTTTCTCAAAATCAACGACCACCCATTTTTTTGCCTTTTGGGATAATTTTATGCCCCTCGTTCTCCAAGAGCTTCTTTTAGCTTTTTACTCCGCCCGGATATTTCTCGTTTATTACTCCGCTTGCTTTTATGTCCGTCAATAAGGAGCAATATTTTTCTTTCCCTTTACGGCTGATTCCTCTGCTGCCTTAGATACAATACAAGCAAAAATTCCAGTTGTCATTGGACAACAAATTGTAGCTCTATGCTTTTTAGCAAGTGCCACACGAATTTCATTAATGGTAATTAACTTCCCCTTGGGAACTTTTTTCATAATCTCGTCTACTTCAATTAGTGATGGAACAACTACTGTATCGCCAACTTTTGTTCCCCATTTGTCAGCCATTTTGGGAGTAATCTTTACTATTTTTGGCAGACCTTTGCTATTATTTAATTTAATTTTTCTTGCCAAGATTTATATTTTTTAGCCATATTTTTTATCTTAATAAATTATAACATTTTTTTTAGATTTCAACCTCTTCTTATTTTTGTAGTAACCATACGATAATTTCATAGTTAAGCCATTTAAAAATGTCATACTTTGAGAAAAAGATGTCATAATCTTAAGAAAAAGGTTGTATAAAAATCTTAATTTTAAAAAAATCATAAATCAAGATTGGTAAAGAAACCTTTGTTAAATAAATAAAAGCATCCTGATATTTGTTTTCAGATTACTAAATACAAAGTTTAATTTAAAAAGGAAAGGTGAAATCAGAATTAATTGCCAAAAAATTCTATTGGTTAATTCATGACTATATCGGCGAAATTATTGATTTAAAATATGTAGAAAATAAGATTGAAGAGTTTAAAAAAAACAAAAAAGAACTTGATTCCCATCTTCAGGGAATGCACCAAAGAATAAATAAAATAAAAAGGGTTAAGAAAAAATTACCAGTTAATCTTTTAAGAAAAATAAAAATTATTGAAGAAATTCTTTACCTTTATAATGAAAGAAAAAAAGAAGTCTTAAATCAAGTTAATATTTATCTCAGAAAAATTATTGAATATAAGTTTCCAAAGATTTCCCTTTCTCAAATTAGACTTTTATATCAATTATCTCCTAATGAAATTATAGATTTATTAAAAGATAAAAAAGTAAAAAATATAAAAGAGAGAAATAAAAAATGGGTTTATCTTATTAAAAATGAAATCATTAAATCAGTACCCAAAAAAGATTTTAAAAAATATTTTTCTTTAATTTCTTTCCAGAAAAAAACAAAAATATTACAAGGAATAGCAGCCTCAATAGGGGTAGCCAGAGGAAAAGTTAATATTGTTTTAAATATTAGTCACATTCATAAGTTTAAAGAAGGCGATATTTTGGTTGCTCCTTTTACTAATGTTAATTATTTACCAATTATGAGGAGGGCAAAAGCAATTTTGACTGAAACAGGTGGACTTACTTCTCATGCTGCTATTGTCTCTCGAGAATTAAAAATTCCATGTATAGTAGGTATTAAAAACCTTCTTTCAACTTTAGGAGACGGAGAGAAAGTAGAAGTTAATGCTACTAAAGGAACTATTAAAATTTTAGAATAAAATCTATCTTTGACATTTAATTCTCATCAAAGGACTTTCAATGAAAGCCAGAGAATACAATATTAAAATTAAAAAAGCAGTGCCCAAATATCAAGAAATGATAGAGATTATTGTTTCGCTATTACCTTTCAAGAAAAAAACGAAAATAAAGATTTTAGATTTAGGAATAGGCACTGGAAATCTATCTTTAAAAGTGCTTCAACAATTCCCAAAGGCTGAGATTTCTGGAATTGATAAAAATGAAAAAATGTTAAAGATTGCTTCAAAAAGGCTGAAAAGACTCTCATCAAAAATAGAACTGATAAAAGAAGATTTCAGCAGTTTTCTTCCAAAGGAAAAATATGATGCTATAATCTCACTTTTAGCTATACATCATCTAACCGATTTTCAAAAAAGAAAACTATTTAAGAGAATCTATCAGATTTTAAAACCAAAAGGAATTTTTATAAATGGAGATTTTATTCTCTCTAATTCAGATTTTATCAATAAAAAAAGTGTGAAAATTGAAGAAAAGTTCCTAAAATATCAAAAGGTAAAAAAAGTAACTTTATTAACCTTAAAATCTATAGAAGGTAAAATTTGTCCCGAAAGTGATGCCTGTGATATTCCTACTACACTTGAAAACCAAATAAAATGGCTAAAACAGATTGGATTTAAAGAGGTTGATAGCGCATGGAAATATTTTGCTTTTGCTATTTACTGTGGATTAAAGCTATAAGAAAATAAATTAAAAAATTTTCATCATTTAGTTATTTTTATAAAGTTTGGATTTTCTCCAAAAGAAACAGCCTATCTGGCTGGGGAGGCAGGATTCGAACCTGCAGTTACCAGATCCAAATTCTGGTGTGTTACCGTTACACTACTCCCCATCTTAGCCCAAGTCTCGTTTCATTTAATATTTTCTCTTACTTATCATGGCGGAAAAAATGATGAAGTCTTGTGAATCTTGACTTAGACACAACAAAAGAAGCAACTCCTTAATAGAAATCTTCAGTAAGAAAAGGAATTCGATTCCTGCAAGGATTGTTGGCATGTTAAAATCTACCTTGAATTACGAAACCTACGTCTTCACCATTATTTTAGCAAATCTAATCCAATGAATCAAAGAAAAAAATTTAAAGAAACCTTAAAAAACAATAGACAAAAGCAAGGTCCTTATTTACTTTCCTCCTGTTTTTTGTTTGCCTATCCTATCCTTTGAATAGGCTTGCTTTTTAAAATTTATTTATTCATTATTATAGAGGACATCCATAAATCCAGGTTTAATAATTAACTGATCAAGGGCCAAAGGGCTGACACTTTTTTTATTTATCCAAAGAAAATTTGTTTTAGTTCGAAACCCTATTCTATGTACCTAGAATATACGCACATAAAAAAGAGGAGGAAATTTATCCTCCACAAATGGATTATGATAACAAGCATTCTGGTTTTCACCTAGCTATGTCGAGGCACGAAACTATTTGAAGATATGCGGAAATAATCGAATCATTCTTTCTCTAATGTTCTTTCTTGCTTTTTCTCTTATCTCCGGACAAAAAAGATTTGCATAAGTAACAGCTAGGCCAAAAAACATTATGGCTACTATTAATGCTACTATTATCAATTCCCCCATTTTTATCACTCCTCCTTAAATTTGATTTTAGAAATACCCTCCTTAAAAAGAAATAAGAAAAGAAACGGCTTTGGATTTTGACATTTTCTTCTTTTATATTTTATCTTTACCTTTCATCTCCTCTTCAATCTCTAATAACCTATTGTATTTTGCCACTCTTTCACCTCTCGAAGGCGCGCCAGCTTTAACGAAATCTGCTCCCACAGCTACAGCTAAATCAGCAATGGAAGCATCGTTCGTTTCTCCGGACCGATGCGAGACAACTATCTTAAAGCTAGTCTCTTGAGCTAACTTAACACAATTCATAGTTTCTGTCAAGGTGCCAACTTGATTCGGCTTAATAATAACCGCATTACAAAGTTCATTCTCTTTGGCCATTTTTAGTCTTTCAATATTAGTTACTATTAAATCGTCACCAATGATCAAAATATCTGACTTTTGGAGTTTAATCTTTGACATTAACGCTTTCCAGCCCTTGAAATCCTCTTCGTAAAGTGGATCTTCAAAAGAAATAAGAGGATATTTTTTAAGCCAATCAAGATAGAAATCAATAATTTGTCTCTGATTTAAAGACAAACCATCTGCTTCTAAAACATACTGTTTCTTTCTCTTGTTATAAAAGGTAGAAGCTCCAGCATCAATGGCTAAAAAAACATTTTTTCCTGATTTGTATCCTGCTTTTTCAATAGCTTCTAAAATTAATTCTATAGCTTCATTACTTGAGATAATATCAGGAGCATAACCCCCTTCGTTTCCTGTATCAGTGTCCAGCCCATGCTCTAAAAGCGCCTCTCCTAATTTATGAAAAATCTCTGCTCCCATTCTTAGCATTTCTTTGAATTTTGACTGGATCCGAGGCACAATCATAAATTCTTGAAAATCTAAGTTTGTATCTGCATGTTTTCCGCCATTGAAGATATTAAACATTGGAACAGGAAGAAAGTAATCGCTGATTAGCAACTGAAATCTTTCTCTAATATATTTATACAAAGGCATCTTCATTGTTTCTGCTCCTGCTCTAGCGCAAGCTAAAGAAACACTAAGAATGGCGTTAGCTCCTAATCTTGATTTGTTTTTTGTTCTATCTAACTCAATCATTCGTCGGTCAATTTCTTGCTGTTCAGTAATTTTTACTCCTTTCAAAATCTGGTTTATTTCTTTATTTACATTTTGACAAGCTTTTAAAACTCCCTTACCATTAAATCTCTTAGGATCATTGTCTCGTAATTCTAGGGCCTCTTGGGCCCCTTTCGAAGCTCCTGAAGGAACAGAGGCTCTAGTTTTAATCCCATTTTCTAAAATAACTTCTGTTTCCAGAGTTGGAAGACCTCTTGAATCTAAAATTTCTCGACTTTTGATTAATTTGATTTTCTGAGACATACAGCTATAGTATATCAGAAATAGCTAAAATAACAAAATAAGATTGCTGAATGATTCAACAATCCTATTTTTGTTTATGTGTGTCAATGGATTTACTTGGGGTTCAGTATTTAAAATTTAAGTACTTTGCTTCGTCCTTAAGGCCTGAGTTTTAATAAACAATTTCAAATCCTTTGTATCCTTTTTCTTCCACCTGCCAGTCTATGTCTATTTTATCTATTCGAGAATAACCAGGATTTCTTCTAAGCCAGAGTATTAATTTCTCTAAATCTTTTCTTTCTCCTTCTGCTTCTAGTTCTACGGTTCCATCATAACAGTTCTTAACCCAACCATTTAAATTTAACTCTTGAGTTTTTTCTCGAATCATACTGCGCAGAAAAACGCCCTGTACCCTGCCGCAGAGCTTAAGGAATAGTTTCATGGTTTCAAAAAATAAAGCAGGAAATGATTTAATAAAATTACAAAACACAGAAAAAACTATTTAAAATTCAGCTTTTGGTTTTAGTCATTTTTTATTCTTCTTATTCGTAATTTATCATCTTTTCGCTTGATACAACTTGGATCCAGGTTGTGCCTCGGTTGAATTTAATCTCTTGATCAAGATTATCATAAAATCTTGTTCTCGCGCCCCTGGTTTTTTTTATCCATTTACCTTTTATAACCTGACCGTCTTGGAAAATAAGTGCTTTGCCCTCTCCCAAAGTCTCCTTTCTGCGGCGACCAATTTCATCAAGAATATAAGTTTTTACAACTTGAACAATAACATTTTTAGCTTTGATTTCTAAGCCATCAGCCTCTGTCTGAGGTTTCTCGGCCTGGAATCTTTTATAAGTATTGTCCAAAGGAGAGTATTCCCATCCTACCTGATAAGGAAAAGTAGAATAATTGATGGTGATCTTGTTAATCTTTGGTTGATCGCCTTTTACTTCATTTTCATCTTTAAATAGCCATGGTTGATAATTTCCCTCAAGAGGAATCTTTTTGTCTTTTAAGGCCTGGGATAAAAGTTTAGAAGAAGTATAAACATTGTGAGGAGCAGATCTATTTTTTGCTCGCCAAAAATATTTTCCATTAAAATATTGATTTAGATCAAAGATTTGATATTGAGAAATCTTTTTTAAAGCTTCTGGACTGCCTCCCACGTGTAAATAAAAAGCTTTAAATTCTTCAGTCCAATCTAAAAAATAAGGCCGGGCTGATCTTATTGGGCCAATCTTTTTTATTTCTTCATCAGAGGCATAAAAAGCTAAAAATCGAGTAATACCCCCTTCAGTTATAGCTTCATAAACCAAATTTGCTTTAGACAATCCAGAGGTAGGTCGAGCCTCAACCATATTCTCAATCGTAATAGCTATAGGATACAAATTAGCTTTTTCTTCAGCCACCAATACACCGTCCATTTGCCGGGGCATTCTTCTTTTTTCTATAATTGGAGTTATTTTTAATTCTTCCTGTTCTTGATCTAATTTCTTATCTTCTGGGACAAAAATCAAAAGACTGGCTAAGTTGACCAGACTTAAAATAATAATTATTAAAAAGATTATGAGAATGATTGATTTTCTAGAAAAAATATTGAAAATTCTCAACATTTTGAAAGGCGCTTGTCAATCTTAAAAAATTTTGATAAAATGAAGATATCTAAAATTTGAAAACTTTATTTATTTTCTGGGCAGTTGGCTCAGTGGTAGAGCATCTCGTTTACATCGAGGAGGTCGTAGGTTCAAATCCTACACTGCCCATTAATTTTCTTTTTAGAGAGCAAATATTACCTTCTATTGCAGAGATAAAATAAAAATTACAACAAATCAATAAAGATTTGCTCTTCATGATTTTAAATCCGAAATTCGAAATCCGAAATTTGAATTCTTGTAGCAGCAATAACTTGCTTCATTTATTAACTATTATAGGACAAGTAGATTTTAAATTCTAGTCCAAAGCAAACAACAAATATTGTTAATTAACGCGGGATGGAGAAGTGGCATCTCGCCAGGCTCATAATCTGGAGATCGTGGGTTCGAATCCCACTCCCGCAACATTTCAAGATAGCTCAACTGAAAAACTGATTGAATGCAACGCGACTAGCCTTCGCATTTTCCGTGTTAAATCATTTAATTGACGAAGGGCGGGAACAAGGGTAAGTAGAGATAAAATTTTTGAGAATGAAAATCCTGAAATATTTTTAGAAAATCTGTATAGTTATTTTAAAAAATTCAAGAAGAAAAACAATATTCTCTACGTTGAGGGTGATGACGATGCTGTGATTCAAGAAATTATAACACGGGTTAAAATTCTTAAATAAAGATTTATGATTAATAAATCTGCTGCAGTTGTTATAAAAAATAGAAGCGTTCTCTGCCTTAGAAAACGTGGCTTTTTATTCTACATTCTGCCTGGCGGGAAAATCGAAAAAGCCGAAACCGAACATGAAGCTCTTGAGCGCGAGGTAATGGAAGAACTGCAATCAAGAATTAAAATTCTTAACAAAATAGGAATAATAAAAGACAGGAGCTTTAATAAAAGTCTAGATAAATTAGAGATGATAAAACTTTCCTTATATCACGTTCGACTTCTTGATAAAATCACATTGTCGAGAGAAATCTTTGACAAGGCTTTCATTAAGTATAGAAATATTCATCACTATCTCTTAACGCCAATGGGGATAAAAACAATAGAATATTTATACAAAAAAGGATTAATAGATTAATTAAGGCTTTTGGTCCTAAGAAGCGAAAACAGAGTAGGGATTCATTTTTTCCTGTATCCTTCTTTCCCGCTGTCCCGCTCAAGGGCTTGAGTCAATACCATCTTTGCAAATGTAGCGCAAAACTTTATTTCATCTATAATTCTTGACGTAAATAATAATCCAACGTTTTGGTTAAAGCCAGACAAAACCGAAGCGTCACCTGGAAATAAAAGTTGCATTGTTTAAATTTTAAAAATTAAGAAGACAGAAGAGGTAAAAAAAGAATAGAATAATGCCCTAGACTAATTTTTAAGAAAAAAATTTAAGGAGGGAATGAGGGGATGAAAAAGTTTTTATTTCTGCTTTGTTTCTTTCTGATTAACTTTTTCTTTCTAGGTTGCACTCGTTCGAATATCATCGAGATAAGAGATCAGCCAACAAAAATTCGATCCGGAACTACAGTTGAAATAGTCCCTCAAAAGGAACTTGCTGAAAAAGAAAAAAGGGGCCAAGCGATATTGAAAGGGGCGATTCAGGATCATCCAAACGAAGAGATAAGAAAAACATTAGATTCTCTTATTCGAAGCGGGGACATCTTTCTTTGTTTCAGAACCAACCGACCGACAGAAAGAATGTATATTTCCCCTGTAGAGATCGATGAGGAAATTATTTTGGTTTTAGTGATAAACCCAGGTTTTCTTCTTGCGACAGAGAGAGATCTTTTGTATTTAGTGTTACAACATGAATGGGAACATATTAAGGATTTCTTTCAAGGTCGACTACTTCGATATGAAGAAATTCCTGTAGAAAATTTTGAAAAGCTAAAACTTGCCAGAACTATCTGGGAGACTGAACTTAAAGCTTTGCAAGCAGAATGGAATTTAGCCCAGGAGATAGAAAGAACAGATCTTATGCCCGAAACAGTTGACTACGTTGAGAAACTAGGAAAGGAAGATGGTCTTAGAAAAGTTTTTTACGAGTTTCTTTTACAAAACAGACCAACAGAAGAAGTAGAGGCCATTGCTCCTTGGCGCAAACAATGATCAGAGAAAGAAAGTGAAGAAAAAGACAGGGAAGAGGAGGGCGAAGGATGAAAATTTTATTTTTAACAAAAATAGTGCAGATATTTTTTACAGTGCTTATCGTTGCAACTGTGGTAAACGCAGAAGAAGGGATTAAGGGGGAATTTCTTTTGGAGGTGAGTTTTAATCAAAGACAACTAGTCCTCTATGAAATAAAAGGCAATGGAGCAGAGGAATTACGGCGCTATCAAGTGGCTGTACCGACAAGTAATTGGTATCCTTTGCCCCTTAAAGGTAGAATAGTAAAAATCGAAAAAAATCCCTGGTGGTATCCAACTTTAGAGACGCGAGCTCATTATAAAGAAAGGGGAATAATACTTCCGCCTGCCGTTAGACCAGGAGACCCCCAAAATGCCATGGGAAAAGTAAAATTTAGAATCGTTTTTGAAAATGGATTTGATCAACCGATCATGCTGCATGGCACAAATGACCCTTCTTCTATTGGCAAGCGAGCTACTAGAGGTTGCATCAGAATGTACAATAAAGATGGATTAGAACTAGCAGAAATTATAGGCACTACTAGAGAAGCAGAGATAATTTTCAATCACTAGAATCCTTGGACAATTTTGTTCAAGGATTTTTGTTTTTCTTAAAACAAATTTTTGACTTAATTTCTCTTTTTATCATCAGAAAAACCAAAGCAAAGAAAATGATAATTTCGTCAATTTTAAAACCTGACAAAACAAAATTAAAGTCAAACGAAACGAGATCTCGGAATTATTTCATGAAATTTTTTGTTTGCTCTAGCTTGATTTATTTGCTAAAATAAAAAGGATATAAAATTAACAAACTTTATTTATGGAGTTTTTCTATTTATTATTAAGCCATCTTTTGTATTCAAATTTTCTATGAAAATTCAAAAACTAGAGAACAAAATTTTAAAATTTTGGCAAGAAAATAAAATTTTTGAAAAAAGCCTAAAAGCAAAAGAAAAAGGACCAAAATTTGTTTTCTACGACGGTCCTCCTTTTGCCAATGGCTTACCCCATTACGGTCATATTTTAGCCATGGCTATTAAAGATTTAGTTACTCGCTATAAGACTATGCAAGGCTACTATGTTCCTCGACGAAATGGCTGGGATTGTCATGGTTTACCTGTAGAGTATGAAGCAGAAAAAGAATTAGGTATTTCTGGCAGAAGAGAAATTGAAAAATATGGTATTGAAAAATTTAATCAATATTGTCGAGAGAGCGTTTTTCGTTATACCAAAGAATGGGAAGAAACTATGAGACGAATGGCTCGTTGGATTGATTTTAAAAATTCTTATGCTACTTTAGATAACAATTATATAGAATCAGTTTGGTGGGTTTTTAAACAGCTTTGGGACAAAGGTTTGATTTACCGAGATTTTCGGAGTGTTTCCTATTGCCCTCGCTGCTCCACTCCTTTATCAAATTTTGAAGTTAATTTGGGATATAAAGACAATGTGGAAGATCCTTCTATTTTTGTAAAATTTCTGCTTTTAAATTCCAAAGATACTTATTTCCTTGTCTGGACAACTACTCCCTGGACTCTGTCAGGTAATGCTGCTCTAGCAATAGGAGAAGAAATCGATTATGTTAAAATTGCTTTGAGTAATTCAGAATCTCTGATTTTAGCAGAAGCTAGCCTTTCAATCATCGCAGAAAAATTTAAAATCATAGAAAAATTTAAAGGAAAAGATTTAGTAGGAATGAAATATCAACCTCTTTATCATCTAGATTTAGAAACTCGAAATTTCAACTTATATAAGGTAGTAAGCGCAGATTTTGTTTCTTTAGAAGAAGGAACAGGGATAGTTCACATTGCTCCTGCTTATGGAGAAGAAGATTTTAATTTAGGTAAAGAAAAAAATATTCCGCCTATTGTGGCTATTAATGAAAACGGAGAATTTAAACAAGAATTAAAATATAATGATTCGCAACTGATTACCAAAGGAAAATTTATCAAAGAGGCTGATAAAGATATTATTGAAAATTTAAAAGAGCGCAATTTACTATATAAAGCTCAAACCATTAAACATACTTATCCATTTTGCTGGAGGTGCGAAGCGCCTGTTTATGATTTTCTCTGGCCATCTTGGTTTGTGAAAGTTACTAAAATAAAAAATGATCTAATAGAAAATAATAAAAAGATTTATTGGATGCCCCATCATCTAAAAGAAGGACGCTTTGGTAAATGGCTTGAAGGAGTGCGCGACTGGAATGTTTCTCGTAACCGTTTCTGGGGCGCGCCAATCCCAGTTTGGATTTGCAAAGAATGTAGATACGCTGAATGCATAGGAAGCATTAAAGAAATTATAGTTCTAAAAGATTATGAAAGAACAAAATCAGGATATAGAAATAATTATTTACTTCTTCGTCATGCAGAAGCAGATAATGTAGAAAGGATTGTTAGCTCGTGGCCTGAATTAAAGATATCCAAATTAACTAAAAAAGGCGAGAAGGATTTAAAAAAATTAGTTCAAGGAATAAAAAAAGAAAAAATTGACTTGATTTTTTCTTCTGATATTTATCGAACAAAAGTAACTGCAGAAACTATTGCTAAGGGATGTGGATTGAAGGTAAACTATGATTCTAGATTAAGAGAGATAGATTATGGTATTTTTAATGGTAAGCCTGTTAAAGAATATCGAAATTTTTTTGAAGATGAAATACAAAAATTTGAAAAAGCGCCAAAAGATGGAGAAACTTTAAAAGAAGTCAAAGAAAGAACTTTTAATTTTGTTAAGGAACTAGAGAAAAAATACAAAAATAAGAATATTCTGATTGTTACTCATGCTGACCCTTTGTGGGTCTTAGAAGGAACAATGAAAAGCATGGATGAGACAGAGATTCTAAAACTCCCCTATCCACAACCAAGTGAATATCGAAAAATAAATCAATTGCTGGATTTACATTGTCCTTATATTGACCAAGTGATTCTAAAGTGCCCGAAATGCAAAGGAGAAATGAAAAGAACCCCTGAAATTTTAGACTGCTGGTTTGAATCAGGAGCTATGCCTTATGCTCAATATCATTATCCTTTTGAAAATAAAAAGGAATTTAAAGAAAACTTTCCTGCTGATTTTATCGCTGAAGGATTGGACCAAACTAGAGGTTGGTTCTATACTTTAAATGTTCTTTCTACTGCTTTGTTTAATCAACCAGCTTTTAAAAATGTGGTAGTTAATGGGATTGTTCTGGCTGGAGACGGGAAAAAACTTTCTAAAAGATTAAAAAACTACCCAAAACCAAAAGAAATTTTTGATACCTTGGGAGTTGATGCTTTGCGTTATTTTCTTTATTCTTCGGCTCCTATGGGCGAAGATTATCGTTTTTCCGAACAGAGAGTTAGAGAGAAATTGCAAAATTTGATTTTACCTTTTTTAAATGTTTACTCCTTTTTCGAACTTTATAGAAAAAAGAGCAATTTTAGAGAAGATTTATCATTTTCGAATCACAACCTCCATGTTTTAGATCAATGGATTTTGGCCAGATTAAACCAACTTATTAAAGAAGTAACAAACTATTTGGACGAATATGATCTAGCTAAAGCTAGTAGGCCCTTTGAGAATTTTGTTAAGGACTTATCAGCCTGGTATTTAAGGCGAAGCAGAGAACGATTCAAAGGAATGATTGCCCAAGATACAGAAGAAACAAGTCCTCAAAAAGTATTATATTACACTCTTTTGACTTTATCGAAACTTCTTGCTCCATTTACCCCCTTTGTTTCAGAGGAGATCTATCAAAATCTTAGACTTCCGAAAGAACCGGAATCTGTTCATCTTTGTTCTTGGCCTAAAGTTAATAAAGAATCAATCAAAGAAGAATTGTTGAAAGAGATGGGAATAGTACAAGATATTTGCGAATTAGCCCATAAAGCTCGATCTGAAGCAGGCATTAAAGTTCGACAACCACTTTCATTGCTGCAAATCTTATCACAAGATTTGAATCTTCGATTTTTAGAAAAATATATCGATCTAAAAAAAATAATCAAAGAAGAAATTAATGTAAAAGAAGTAGAAATAGTCACACATTTGCCAAAAACAAATGAAGTGTCAATTCAGGAATGGAAAATAATTGAATCTCCAAAATTAAAAATAGCTCTTAATCTAAAAATAATCCCTTCTCTAAAAAGAGAGGGATTAAAAAGAGAAATTATCCGCCAGATTAATGCTTTGCGAAAAAAAGCCAATCTTACTATCAAAGACAGGATTGTTTTATATTGGAAAACTGAATCTAAGGAAATAAAAGAAATTTTTAAACAATTTAAAAAAGAAATAGAAAAAGAAACAATTAGTCAAATTTCAGATTTTAAATCTTCCGAATTTCATTCAGCAAAAATAATTTTTGAAAAAGAATTATTGATTGAAGAAGAAAAAATTTGGATAGGATTTTCATTTGCTCGCTAATATTAATCTTTTAAGCGTGCACTATCATCATAGCCAAGAGAATAAAAATTTGACTAATTTGTTAAATTCTGCCATACTTGAATTGTAAAACAGAAAAAATGGAATAGTTTTTTGAGAATTTGAGAATATTGAGAATACTTAATAATTCACATACTTTTTTTTCACGATCTGTTCTTATTTAATTTATTTAAAACATCTTTATTTAGAGAATACACAAAAGGTCGAACTTTAACTTCCAGAAAACAATTAATTTTTGGGAAAAGATGATAAATAATAAAAAAATATGAAAGGAGAAAACCTCAAAGAACCTGAGTCCTTTGCCCAAGAACAAGGATTGGGAGAGAAGGAGAAAAAGGATGACAAAAATGCGGTTATTGAAAAACTTAAAGAAGATTTAGAAGAAATCAAAACAAAGAGCTTAGAAGAAAGTGTCAGATTTGAAATTTACGTCTTGCGTTCAAGGGTAAAAGATGCAGGAATTTCTTTAAAGGAAGACTTAAAAATATCCGAGGAATACTTAGATAAACTAGAGAGAGAAGGTCACAAGAATAAAGCCATATCTTTATTTGAAGACGTTAAAGCAATGGCCTTGAAGAAAAAAGGAGGAAAAGAAGAGGGGGAAAACATATTAATAGGACTTAAAAACATGAAAAGACATACAAAAGACGCAAGGATTACTTTAGAAGATTTAGGAACAATATTAGGAATAGTAAGAATAGAAGAAGAGATAGAAAGATTAGAGCAAAAAGGTTGTGAGTGCATAGCTAGGGGGAACCTTGAAGAGGCCAGAAAATGGAGTATAAAGGGACATGATGTTTCATACGAAATTATGAATGTCAGATGGTGGGCAGAGGATACAAATGTTTCCTTAGAACAATTAGGAACAAATGAAAAAGAGTTAGCGTTACTAGAGAAAATAAGCTGTTTGAATACAATACTTAAAGATCTGAATATGATCAACGAAGTAACCCAACTAGAACTCAGAGAGGGAAGAGTAAAAATAGATGTTGATTTCTACATTAAAAGCCTTAACGAACGCAGAAAGAGAATAAAAGAATTAGAGGCACAATACGGGAAATTAAATCCCCTAGAAGCAAAAAAAGAATAGAAGAGAAAAATAGAAGGGATGATTAACTCCATCTTCATATAGAGAACAGAGCCTAGATGAAGGAACTATAATAAAAGAGCCGGGGGAGCCCTTTATTTAGCTTTATAAATTTAAAATAATAACCCTGTTGTTAGGTTTATTTTTTTCTTTTTTCTATACAAAAGAGGATGAGAAAATTAAAATTCCAATAACGGAATTTAGACTTATTAAGAAATCATTATTTTAAAATTCATCCAAAATTAAAAAAGGTTAATTAAAAATGATCTACCTTCATTTGTTAGATAACCTTTAATTATTCAGCCAAAAACAACTGATACTTTACTAAAAAATTCAAACCCTCAAAATCTCCGTAAAACACAAAACCGTTCTTAGGTTTATTCGTTCCAGAAATAATTTCAATTTTAAATCTTCAGGAAAACAATTCATTAAATAGAAAAGTCCATTAAGAAAAATTTGGTAAGAACGGTCTTGTTTTAAAGAAAAATTATTTTTTCTTTTTTGCCGGTTTCTTTTTAGCTACTTTCTTTTTTGCCATTTTGATAATCACCCCCTTTCTAAAATTAAATTGAGTAATCTCATTAGAAAAAAATATTCTAACGGACTAGAAACAATTCAACGAAAAATTAACTAGAAATCTGATAAAAATTATCAACAATTTTATTATATAACTATTTTTAGAAAATGTAACTGTGGATAACCCTTTTTCTGGGCTGAACTAAAAATTTTTCTTAGAAAATTTTAAATCTGTTATACAAAATTAAAAACAAATCTAAAATTAGAAATCTAAAAATCAAAAAAATTATAAAAATTCTTCTCACAATGAAAATCCTTTAAGGATTTTTTGCTATGATAATATTAACTTCTGCTTGATTCATATTATCAATATCATCATATACTTTGATTTTTAAAATATGAGTACCTCCCGGAAGATCATCAATCGACAATTGATAGTCAATAGTAGAAAACTGACTGGGAGATAAATTGAGAAACTGGTTAATTAAAAGTCGATCATTAACTAAAATTTCTAATCGCCTTACTCCTCGCGGAGCCGCGGTCTCGATAGAAATATTTAGAGGGGACTCTGTAACTATTGCTTCATTGGAGGGCGAAAGAATAGTTAAAAATGGTTTATTTTCAGGAATATGAAGATCATCATATTCCTGAGGTGGCTTTTCAAAGAATAAATTTTGTTTCTTGAGCCATTCAGAAACAGCTTTTTCCCATCTCTCATATTGGGGATCGATTTTTGGATCAGAAGGAAAAGGTCCCTGAGGATTATCTTTGTCAACATAATGTAAAATATTATGAACCTCCTGATAAGTCTTTTCTTCAATCTGGCTTTCGGGTGTAAAATCCGTAGCTAATTTTTTTGAGGTTTTATCAATCTTTACTTTAATCTCTTTTTTATACTGACCATTTAAAATAAATTTTTCAGTTTTAACGAGATCCGGTGGATTAAAACTTTCAATTTTTGTCTCGGCTAAAATTTCTTTTAGAAATTTATGCCAAATAGGCGCGGCTACTACGCTACCGCTAGCTCCTCTTTTCATGGGAGAATTATCATTATTCCCCACCCAAACTCCTACTGCTAGCGAGGGAGTGTATCCTAAAGTCCAGGCATCGCGAAAATCATCTGTGGTTCCGGTTTTAACAGCCACTGATCTTTCTCCCAAATTAAGATAATTACGGTAACCAAAAATAAAAGCTCGAGCCTCATTGTCTGAAAGAATATCAGTAATTTGCCGAGTAACTTGTTTATCTAAAACCCTTTCTCCAATTTGCTCCTTGGCCTCTTCAATCATCTTGTCAGTAGAGTCTTCAATTCTTAAAATACTAGTTAAATTATATTTAATTCCTTCTTGAGAAAAAATTCCATAAGCAGCAGTGTGTTCTAAAAGAGTAACTTCGCCTCCGCCTAGAACTAAAGCTAAACCATAACGAGAGCGATCTTTTAAAGTAGTGTAAATCATTTTTTCTGCTAGATCTAAAACATTGTTTATACCTACCAGGTATAAAAGTTTAACTGCTGGAATATTTAAAGAACCAGCTAAGGCTTTACGAAGAGATATAGGGCCCCTTTCTTGATTATCATAATTTCGAGGAACATAATCTTTATTTTGGGGCCCAGCAGGACCAAAATTAGTAATCGCGTCAAAAAGAATCGTTTCTGGAGTGTAACCTTTCGCAAAAGCAGCGCTATAAACTATAGGCTTGAAAGAGGAACCAGGTTGGCGAGGCCTTAAACAAACGTTAACTTGACCATCATAAGTTTTATCGAAAAAATCTCGTGAGCCAACCATAGCTAAAATTTGATTAGTTTTTGTATCAAGAACAACTAAAGCAGCATTTGAGGCGCCAAGTTTTTTATTTCTCTCCACCCCCCAAGTGATAGCTTCTTCAGCTATTTTTTGTTTTTCTAAATCTAGAGTTGTAATCACTTTTAATCCACCTTGTTCAACCATTCTTTGTCCATATCTTTCGGTTAGAATCTCTTTAACATACATAACAAAATGAGGAGCTTTAATTTTTTCTTTTCGAGGCTTAATTTTAGCTAAAACATTTTCCCTTTTTGCCTTCTCTGCTTCTTCTCTTTCAAGATATCCTTCTTTGGCCATCAAATTTAGAATATATTGTTGCCGACCGATTAGCTCTTCTTTATGAGAACCATAAGGAGAAAGATAGGTCGGTGCTTTTGGTAAAGCAGCAATAAGAGCTGCCTCGTCCAGAGTTAGATCTTTAACTGATTTGTTAAAATAAATTTGAGAAGCAGCTTCAACTCCATAAGCATTAGAACCATAAGGAATCTCATTAAGATACATTTTTAAAATTTCATCTTTACTAAACTTTCTTTCAATTTGAAAAGAAAGTATTAACTCTCTAACTTTCCTCTGAAAAGTCTTTTCAGGCGTTAAAATAACATTCTTGACTAATTGTTGAGTAATAGTTGAAGCTCCCTGGACAATTCGTCGATGGACAAAATTAGCAATGAGAGCTCGAATAATCCTTAAAAAAGAAAACCCCGGATGTCGATAAAAATTCTTGTCTTCTGCCACTATGGTAGCCCATTTAAAATGTTGAGGAATAGTATCTAATTCGACCAAAGTTCTTTTTTCTTCACTATAAATTTCATAAAGAAGTTCTTTGCCTGTTCGATCATAAATCTTTGTACTCTGAGCCACTGCTCGAGAGAGAAGTTTGTCTGGATTGGGTAAGTCTTGTGAGAGCCAAGCTAAAATAATCATAAAAGATAAGCTTCCCAAAAAAACAAAAAACAAAATGCTATAAATAAAGAAAGAAAGAATTTTTAATTTTCTTTTTTTTTGACGAGGAATAGACAATCTTTGATAAACAAAAAGAGGCCTTTTTTTAGGCTGTTTTTTCCAATAATGAGGAGAATAAACTTTTTGAGAAAGTTGAGGTATGGGCATTGTTTTGAGAAAAAGCAAAATGATTTAAAGGATTATAAACCAAAAAATCAACCATTGACAATTTTTTTAAAATCTTTAAAGCCTTTTGACTTTTTTAATTCTGTATCTCATGTTAAAATCGAATTCTTCTAAGCAAGAAGATGGGTTTAATTTTTTAATTTTTGCTTAAAATAACAAAATAAAATAACAAAAGAATATAAGAATTGGATTGTTCACAATTTTTAAGTTTTTAATTTCTCTTTTAATTCTTCTATAATTCGAACAGGTGTTGGGTCTATTCCGTAAGCCAAAGCTAAGCAATAGCTCGTCCAGTCGCTCAAAAGAATATTGGAAAAAGTTTTTTCTAGAAAATTTCTGCCTTGAAGGGAAAGAATGATTATCTTGCCTCCTTTTTCTCTAATTATTTCAGTTGTTAAATTTATCTTTTTCAAAATCCTAGAATGATCATCAGAAGACTTTAGAATAAGAATAGAAAATAGTTCTTTCCATTTGAACAGTTTTTGGCTTTGATCCTGAGTAGTATAAACAGCAAGTTCATTATGATCTAGTTCTGGAAAAATGTTATAAAAGGCTGTAATTTTAGAATTTTCGTTAAATTTAGTCTTCCAATTATAAGCCAAAGCTTTATATCTTTCAGAAGCATAAATTAACGGGATTTTATTAATTAATTCTTTGGCTAATCCTTTTCCTTTTAGTTCTTGATCTAAATTAATTTTTTTAAGATATTCAGCTGAGTCTAAAATTTCTTTCGATTTATCTTTAATTAAGCCAATATTGATTAAAATAGCAACCATAGAAGAGAAAGAGAAGCCAAGACCATAGCGGGGTGGTACTTCCTTCCTGTATTTAACTAGAGGAATTTTATTTTTCAAACAGAGTTTTTCTAACCTTCCGCCCGAACAAAATCCAACAATAACTAATTTTCTTTTTCGTGCCTCTTGATAAACGCTTAGAGGTTCTTCTGTGTTTCCAGAATATGAAGAGATAAAAATCAAACTTTTCTTATCTGTTTTTGGAGGTAGTTCGTAATTTCGAATAACCCAGACAGGCAATTCCTTTTCCAAATAAGTAGCTAAAATATCTCCTCCTAGAGCACTACCTCCCATTCCGCAGACAATAACTTTATTAAAATCTCCTTTTATTTTAATATTTTTTGCTACCTTCACTCCTTCAAGAAATTGTTGAGGGAAATTTAAAATAATTTGTTTTAAATTTGATTTATCAATTTCTTTCGTCATAAATTAATTTTAAAGTCAAAGAAGGATTACAAAAAATTATTTTCATATTAAAAATTACTCTAAAGATTATCTGATCAATAAGAATTTCTCAAAGATTTTATTATGTCATATGTCTAAATAGATTTTTTCAATTTTTTAAAAAAAATTATAGCAGATTTATCTAGTTTTAGCAACTGGTTTTTCTAAAAAAGAAGAGGAGATCAATTTTGTCTTATAAAATTTGAACAAATTTTATTATTGATCTTCCTCTTAATAATCTTCTATGTTCACCCCGTATTTTTTTAATTTTCTTTTAATTAATACTTCCTTTCTTTTAGAATGCCTTTCTAAAAGATCCTTCCAAGTCTCTTTCTTCCAAATCGAAAGACTATCTTTCTGGCCTATTATAAATATTTTGTCTTTTCTCTCTAGGTTTAAAAAAGTAACGAAATCTTTGGGAATTCTGATTCTACTTTTTCTACTTTGAAGATTCAATTTGATTTTTGTTCCTGTAATTTCTCCTTTTTCTGAAATTAGAGGCCCTAGATTTAAATAGGGATAAATTTCTCTTCCCCAAGAAATCTTCTGTTCTTGTAGAACAATAAATTCTACCCTTGCCTTTTTTATTTCCTCCCACAATTTTGAAGGAATGGTTATTCTATTTCCTATTATTTTACGTTCGAATCCTCCACAGAGTAACATTTTTTCCGCCCCCCTAGGTTTTTATATCTTTAAATTTTTTTGTCAAAATCAAAACAAAAATTAACGTAATTCCAGTTAAAATTCCCAAAGCTGCCACTTTACCAGTGGTTCGGAAAAATAAAGAAGTTAAACCAAATAAAAAGGAAAAAAGATATAAAATTAGCACTGCTTGGCGATGACTAAGTCCAATATCTAATAAACGAAAATGAAGGTGCTTTCGATCAGCTAACCAGGGAAAGCGATGTTCTTTAAAAATTCGTCTTAAGATAGTCCAAAAAGCATCTAAAACAGGAATGCCTATGATTAATAAAGCAGTAGCTATTTTACTCCCACTGATAATGGCCAGAGTTCCTAAAATAAAACCACAAAAAGTACTTCCTCCTTCACCAAGAAAAATTTTAGCTGGATGAAAATTAAAAATTAAAAAACCCAACGAGGCCCCTAATAGAAGAAGGGCCAAAAAAGCGGTTTGGGGTTGATATAAAAGATATAAACTAAGAGAAAAAATAATTAAAGCGCCAATAGCTGTGATTCCAACCACTAAACCATCGAGTCCGTCAAGAAATTTCGCGGTATAAATCATCCCCATTAACCAAACAAAGGTAAGAAGATCAGCCCAAGGAGTAAAATAAAAAGTAGTATCTCCAAAGCTAAAAATCTCCCATTTAACCTTATCAAAATAAATAAAACCTTGATCGAGAGGATTATTAATATACTTTATCTTGATGCCTGAAAGAATGACAATCAAAACAGCAAGAATAGGCCAAATAATCTGTTTTTGGGGAGATAAATTATATTTATCATCTAAAGTTCCGCCAATCATCAAAAAGAAACCAGCTATAAAAATAGCTACTAGGTGTTTCAGAAGGATCTCCTTTTGTGGCATTGCCTCTTTTAAAAGAAATAAGGCGAGAAAAAAACTTAAAAAGATAGCCAAACCACCAAGAAGAGGTATTGGCTTTTTATGAATCTTCCGCCCTTCATCTAGGGACTGATCTACAATTTTGTACCTTAAAGCAATCTTGCGAATTAAGTAAGTAAAAACAACAGAGCAAAAAAAGACAAAAAGAAAGGAAATAAAATAGTAGAATAACATGATGTTAAATTTCAAAAATTAAAGAAATTTAATTCTTTAACTTTATTAGTATAAATCATCTTCTTTAATCTCTCCAAATAATCCAGAAGAGCTTTTTGAAGTTAAATCCTTAATTCGATCAAGGAGATTGATTTCAGTCTTTGATTCTAATTTTATTTTAGATCGCTTCCTGCTTTCTGTCCAGACCGAGTCTTGTATAATACAAAGAGACCCCGAAATGAAAGCCGTTTCTAATGGAAAAGGACCCTGAAATTTGTATTGAAAACAAAAGTGAGAATCGTCATAATTGAAGTGCATGAAAATCAATATGGACGACTCTCATATTATTTAATATTACACAAATTAAAGAGTTTTTAAAGCTCAATAACAGCATTAAGTTTAAAGCTATCTCTCGTGGGGAAAAGTATCAATGGATTAAAGCCCAAATTTGATACTTTTCTGGTAATTTTGGAGAATTTGGAATAAAATGTAAAATGTAAGTAGAGGAGTTAATTAAAATAAAATTAAAAAGTTGAAAAATTAAACAAAATTAGGAAGTGAGCCCCTGAATTTG
>DDKT01000010.1 GCA_002339755.1 Patescibacteria group bacterium UBA2591 | reverse complement strand
TTATGGCACAAGAATACTTATTGAATTAAGTTTCAGAAGTTTAAAAATGTTTTATGGTCTAGTAACCAGTTTACCAAGATCAGTAAGCGGATATCTTGCTAACTATATCTACAGCTTACTAACTTATCAAATTTCTTAGATTAATAAATCAATAAATCAAATACGTTTTTGTCTTAATGTTTGTAAATTTTACAATTTGCTTAACTAATAAATAAACTTGGTTAATCCAAAGGTGTTTTTGTATTGTCTAAATTTATTTATTAGATTTACATTTCGTAATTCAAAGATAAGACTATTTTGATCATCCCTTTCAAGCAGCAGATATTATCAGTTTGTTTTTGATGATAATGCCAAGCTTTTACCACTCCAGGATAATTAGTGGTCATATAAATCTGGCCAAATTTCTGAAAAATCTCCTCATCGCTTCTTAAAATTTCCATCAATCTTCCCCGTTCATCAGGAATAAATTTTAAATCTTTAATTTTTACACCAGAGATCATAAATACTCTAAAAAGAAATCATAAACACCCTAAAAATAAATAGATAAAAGGAGGAGAGGTCTTGATTTATTCCTCCTACTGCTCTGCAAGTAACAATTCTTCCAACTCTTTGGTTATTAATTCTTTCAAGATAGGAAGTATTTCTTCAAATGCATTCGAGAAATTAATAACCATTTGGATGAGGTGGTCGTCAGACAGATTTATCTCCCTTACCTCTGACACTTCGCCTTCTACCCTCGGTGGATTGAAAATACTAGAGTTGTGCTTGTTCGACACCGGACATTTCCAAAAAGAAACTTCGGAAATATCTGGAAATATCGTGACCCCTACTTCAGGAAAACTGAGGTATATGCGGGACCTTCCTCCTCCCAACTCTAAAGGAAGCCCTGTTTCAGAAACACGAATAGGCTTATAAAAAGCCTCTTTGATTATCAACACTCGCATCGCCATCACCTCCTCTTGTTTATTTTAAAGTCAAGACCTCTCTAGAAAATCTTTTAAAGCTTCCTGCCAATTTCTCAATTTAGGAATTTTGGTGTTTATCAAAATTGAATATTTAGGTCTCTTTGCTGGGCGAGGGAAATCCTCGGTTTTACAAGGAAGAATTTTTGTTTTCCTTCCAGGAATTTCTACTATTTTTTTAGCAAAATTATACCAATTTGTCCAGCTTTCATTTGGCAGATGATAAATGCCATAGGGTTTTTTATTTTCGATTAAAAGAATGAATTTCTCTTTTTGATTTAAAAATACAGGACTATCTGAGAAAGATAGCCCTTTTATAGTTTTTTCACTCTTATTTCATATTACTTCATATTACCTCCCTTTTATCGTCTTTTTATAAATTATCCTGTTTTTTGGATTTCTTTCTGCTTCCCTAATTGCACTCTCATCTTTACTACATTCAATACTGAAATTTAGGGAGATGTTGGGCCTCTGAAACATCTTTAAAAATTTTACTTCCCATCTACTCAACTCTTCCTCAAGTTTATCATTCATTCCTGCCAATCCAGTTACAAATCTAATCACAATGCTTCCATCTAATAAGTACATGAATGGGGTTAGATAGACATACAGGACTTCCTTCTTTTAAAAAAAGCTTTTTTTGCTTTTAACCTGCCTTTCTATCTTTTCCATCAGTCTTTCTACCTTTTTCATCAGTTTACTTCCTTCCATCAGTTTACTTGCTTCCATCAAGGCACCTCCTTTAACAGTTTATCTAGCGTAAAGAATAATGTCCCTCCGCTTATTTTAATTACCATATTACCATAATTCTTTTATAATGTAAAGATGATATTTCTCTAGAAAATCTTTTAAAGCTTCCTGCCAATTTCTCAATTTAGGAATTTTGGTGTTTATCAAAATTGAATATTTAGGTCTTTTTGCTGGGCGAGGGAAATCCTCGGTTTTACAAGGAAGAATTTTTGTTTTCCTTCCAGCAATTTCTACTATTTTTTTAGCAAAATTATACCAATTTGTCCAGCTTTCATTTGGCAGATGATAAATGCCATAGGGTTTTTTATTCTCAATTAAATTTTTTACTGCTTTTGCTACATCTAAAGTATAGGTTGGTTTTCCAAACTGATCATTTACTACTTTAATTTCTTTTTTTTCTTCACTGATCTTTAAAATCGTCTCTACAAAATTTTTATATTTTCTTTTTTTTCTTCTTGATGGCCCAAATAACCAAGAAATGCGGATTAAATAATATTTCAACCCTTTCTCTTTTAAGATCTTTCTTTCTCCCTCTAGTTTTGAAGCTCCATAGACATTTAAGGGGTTTAAAGGCTTATCATCCTCTTTATAACCTTCTTTTTTATTTTGACCAAAGACATAATCAGTAGAAAAATGAGTAAAAATTGCTCCTATTATTTTACTTATTTCTGTTAGATAACCTACTGCCTCTCCATTAATTTTAAAGGCGAGTTCTTTCTTTTTCTCCGCGCCATCAACATCAGTATAAGCAGAAGTATTCAGAATTATCTCTGGTTTTAACTTTTTCAATTTCCTTTTTACCATTTCTTTATTAGTAATATCTAACCCCTCTTTATCCCAAAGAGTTAAGTTTTCCTCTCTAAATACCAACTTTAAATCTTGAGCCAACATCCCTTTTGAACCTAAGATTAATATCCTCATAAAAATAAAAAAACTTGAGAATCAGTGTTTAATCCTAAATGTTTAGATTGGTCGCAATTACTGAAGGAAGCGCGAACCTTTTTTGAACGAAATCCTGAATAATGCCGCGCCTGCGGCGCGGCAAGAACCAAACCGCTCGGGCGGGGTGGGCAAAAAGGAAGAGGGTTGGGGGGAAGGAATTTTTGCTCGTCCTCGCTTTCGCCGCCGCTGAATTTCGCGCCAGCGAAGCTAGCACACCACAATCAATTTTTTATTTTTAGTTTGCTGGATTAACTACTCTGCCAAAAAATAAAATATTACCAGTATCTTTTTGTTGGATTATAAATATAAATGGACGGTCTACCCTGAATACTTTTCTCGGTATATCATCAACACTTATTCTTGCTATCTCCACAGCAGTTACAGCAGCTGATTCTGTTCCTTTCTCATCAATTTTAATATAAGCTTGATGAATCACAGAATCAATCAAAATTTCTTCTTTTTCTGTAGTCATTCCTGAAAAATCTGCTCCTCCAATAAAAGTAGTTGACATTCCTAAAGTTTTCAGATTTTCATTTAAAGTATATTTTGTTTTAAATTCAAATTTCGGAAGGTATATTGCATCTAATTTCGTTTCTTGCATTCGGTTTTTATATTCAGAAAGTTTTTCTACTGTTAAGGAAGATTCAATACTATCAAGATTTTCTGCAGGTAATAAAATTAACATAGAAATTTCTTCACCTTTATAAGGTAGTTCTAAAATTTGTAAATCTCCTATATCTGCATAATTCAATCTTGCCTCTTCTGGCTTCATATACATCATCGGAGTTTTTACAACATTAGTTGGAGTTATCTTGAAATCTTCTTCGCGAGTATCAGATTTATCAAATTCCCATTTCCATGTTCCTTTAAAATAGATAGCATTTGTAAGAACTAATCTTGTTAATGCACTTAAAATACCTGAAGGAATCAAATCTTTAATTTTATTATTGGTCTGTTTCTCAATAAAGCTATTGATAGTTTGTCTTGATTTTTCGGTTTCTTTGACAAAATCCAAATTTGCTGCTTTTCCGCCATAATATTTTTCAACCTTACTTGTATACTCTTTAAGTAAAGGATAATTTTGTTGAACCCATAAAGCATTTCCAATTCTCAATTCATAATCCTTAATTCCTTTATTAATGTCATTATAAATTGCAGCAAAATTCGGTCTTAATATACTGGTTTCTGGGAAATGAAAAACTGACTTTATTTCATCTGCTGTTTGTCCTTTTGCGCCTTCATAGGTCATTGCAAGAGCGGCAGAAATACTGTAAGGAGAATAGAAAATATTTTCGCTTTCGGATTTTTTCAATTCAGAATATAAATCAAAAGTAAATTTGTTATTTGCATTAACTACCTCTTGGATGCCTTGTAATGTTGAACCTATATCATCGGCTTTTGGTGGTTGTTTTGGTTCATAGGGAAAAAGAAATAATACTGCTGCACTAGCTATACCAGCGAATAGAATAATTATTCCCCCAGTTAGTAAAATTTTTTTTGTCATATTTTTATTTTTAAAAAAATAATTAATTATTTTTTTATTACGACCTTTAATTATAATTTATCCTTCCGCAAACTTTTTTACAATACAAATTTATTTTAGCAAATTTTAGTAACGCTTTTATTTCAAGAGTATTGGCGATTTTTTTAACAATTTTAATTCTAGGATTGGGTGTAGTCTTCGATTCAATTTTGATGATTGTGTATGAAGCAATACAAGCAAACTTTGATAATTTGTCTTGTGAAATATTTATTTTATCTCAATATTTTTTTATATTTTTATTCTTTACTATTACTAAAATTTTTTGATATTGTGTTGTATTTTAGTTTGATAATTTTATTACGAATATTATTTCCCTTTGTTATTATTAAATATATGAAATTTTTAACAAAAGGTTAAACAAAATTTGGGAGTTTTTCACTGCTGCCCGTGCGCGGGAAGGTTAGGGCAAGGGTAACATTTATTTTAGTAGTTCATTTTGTAGGGCGAAATATGAAATTCAGCGGCGGCGAAAGCGAGGGCGAGGCGGGAATTCCTTTCCCCCTCAACCCCCTTTCCTTCCCGCCCCGCCCGAGCGTCAGGTTTCGTTCCTGCCGCGCGAAGCGTGGCAATCAGTTGGGATTTTGCTCAAAAAAGGTTCGAGCTTCGTTCAGTAATTGCGAACAAACTTTTTCCCCTGAAAAAACGAAATGTCTTGATTGGTCGGGGACCGCGGACTCGAACCGCGGACCTCTCGCTCCCAAAGCGAGCGTTCTAGCCAACTGAACTAGTCCCCGAGAAATGCCGAGGGCCAGGATCGAACTGGCGACACCTTGATTTTCAGTCAAGTGCTCTACCACTGAGCTACCTCGGCTTATTAATACAGTAGCAAAAATAAATTTGAAAAGCAAATTTTTTATGGCTTGAGAAATTTTTTAATTTTTTTTTACATGCTCATTTTGGCATTTGCGAACAATCGAAGATTCTGAAATAATCTTTTTTGTAGGAGTTGTCAGCAAGAATAGGATTTGATTCATAAGATTGTTTTTTTATTTTGTTTAAAATTGTTCGTTATGATAAGATTAGAAATTGGGGAGAGGAGAAAATTGAGCGCTGAATAAAGTAAAATTTAAACATGACAAGAGGTGAATTTTTTTCAACAATTCATCCACAAAAAATCCTCTTAATAACTTGAAATTTTATCTTATTTAATGCTATAATCTTTTTATATTTAATTTTATATTTGACTTATAAAAATTTAAAACCTAAAACAACTAGTTAAATTCAAGCCCATGAAACATGAAGTTCTGATCAAGTCCATGAAACATAAATTCTGGGCTTGTTATTGAGCCCAAATAATTAAAATCTGATCGCCAACAAAATCCTAAATTCCGATTATCTAGGACCAAGCCTATTATTTTGCGCGCAATAAATCACCTTTCCACCTTTCCGCTATTCTTCTTCTAATTCATTCCTAACAACTACTATGGACAAAAAACAACTTTGGGAGACAGTTTTAGGAGAACTAGAATTGACTCTCTCTAAAGCAAACTTTACTACCTGGTTTAAAAATACTTTTATTTCTTCTTTAGAAAATGAAGGAGAAAAAATTGTGGTGGGTGTTCCAAATGCTTTTACTCAAGCTTGGTTAGAAAAAAAATACCATAAGGCAATTCTTGCTGCTTTGCAAAATGTAACTAAAAATAAAGCCAGAGAGGTGACTTACAAAATAGAGTTGAATAGATTAGCAAAGGATGAAGCGCTTTCAGAAAGAAAAACCTTAGACCAGGAAATGTTTTTAAGAACTGAGATAGTTAATAGATATGGCCTTAATACTCGCTATACCTTTGCCAATTTTATTGTCGGGAAATCAAATGAATTGGCTCACGCAGCTTGTAAAGCAGCGGCAGAATCCCCAGGAATTAAATATAACCCTTTATTTATTTATAGTGGAGTAGGACTAGGAAAAACTCACCTTCTTCAAGCTGTTGGCCATGAGGTTATAGCTCGTTTTCCTAAAAAGAAAATTCTATATGTTAATGCGGAAACTTTTACTAATGATTATGTTCAAGCAATTAGAGAGGGGAAAACGAAGGAATTTAAAGATAAGTATCGCGGCGTTGATCTTTTGCTTATGGATGATATCCAGTTTATGGCTGGCAAAGAAGGAACCCAGGAAGAGTTTTTTCACACTTTTAATGAGCTTCACCAAAAGGACAAGCAGATCGTTATTAGTTCTGATCGGTTACCCAAGGCTATCCCTGCTTTAGAGGAACGTTTGATTAGCCGATTTAGCTGGGGGATGATTGTCGATATTTCTCCTCCAGAACTAGAAACTAGATTAGCTATTTTAAGAGCAAAGTGTCAAGAAAAGGGAAATGCTCTTTCAGAAGAAATTATTCAATATTTAGCTAATCAGATCCAAAAAAATGTTCGAGAATTAGAGGGAGCTTTAAATAAAATTATTGCCCAACATGAAATAGAGGGGACTATCCCTACCTTAGATTCAGCTAAGAGAATCCTTTCTGGCTTGACCGGTGTTCCCAGGAAAGGCGCAATAATGGCTAAACAGATTATTAAAGAGGTAGCGGACTTTTATGAATTAAAAATTGAAGATTTAATTAATCCTAGTCGTAGAAGAGAACTAGCTGTGCCCAGACAAATAGCTATGTATCTTTTGCGATCAGAGTTAAATTGTTCTTATCCGATGATTGGTCGTGAGCTTGGGGGCCGCGATCATACTACAGCCATGCATGCTTATAATAAAATTACTCGAGAAATAGAAAAAGAAGAGAGACTTAACCAAGAAATCAATCAAATTAAACAAAGACTTTATGCCTTTTGAAATCTTATAGAAAGAAATAGTTTCTCAGCATTTTGGGTTGTTGCCTTTGCTATCTTTTGAAAAGATAGCTTTTTTATTTTTGCTATTTTTTCTGCTATAAATTTTGTATGCCAAGGTTCACAGCGCTTACCTCGATAAGGAACAGGGGCCAGAAAGGGGCAATCAGTTTCTAAAAGAATTCTATCTAAAGGAGTTTTTTTTACCACCTCTATAAGTTCTTCGTCTTTAGTAAAAGTAACAAAACCTGTAAATCCAAGATAAAATCCTAATTTTATAAATTCCTTAGCTATTTTCCAATTAGCCTGAAAACAATGAATCACGCCTTTAAGATTTTTATCTTTAATAAAATTTTGTAAAATTTCTATCATTTCTTTGTAAGCCCCTAAGGGATCATCTTTTTCGCTTCGACAATGCAAGATAATTGGTAAATTTAATTCGTAAGCCAACCCTGTTTGTTTAAGAAAAATTTCTTTTTGCTTTGCTTTCTCGGACTGTACTTCGTTTCGATAATAATCTAGTCCAGTTTCTCCAATAGCTATTACTTTTTCTGAAGTGGCTAATTTTTTAAAAGAATGAAAATCGAAATCTTTTTGATTAATATAAATAGGATGCAACCCTACAGTAGCATAGACTCCTTTTTCATATCGCGAAGCTATTTCTATAGCCCTCTTACTTGTTTTAAAATCGGAACCAACATTAATAATTGCCTTTAGATCATAATTAAGACTACGCTCAATCACTTGAGCGTAGTCTTTTTCAAAATTTTTAAAATTTAGATGACTGTGAGTATCGATTAGCATGATAAAATAAAATTAAAATCCAAAAGTTAATAATTGATTGAAAACAGACAATCACAGATTGTCATCTAAGCAATATTTGAATCAAATGTATAAAAGAGAGAACTTCTTTCTTTATGTCTTTCTAAAGCTAAATTTATTAGACGGTCAACTAGTTTTGGAAGGTCTATGCCGCTTGCTTTCCATAGATGTTGCTGTAAAGTACCTGGCATAGGGTTAACTTCATTCACATAGACTTTTTCAGTATCCTGATCTACCAAGAAATCGATCCTAGCAGTTCCTGTACAATTTAAAACCTTAAAGACTCTAATAGCTAGTTCTTGGATTTCTTTTCTTTTTTCTTCTGGTAAAGGAGCAGGAATTTTTACTTTACTTTTTATTCCTTTCATTGTCCCGCCTTTATTTAGGTATTTTTCATCAAAAGTTAAAAATTCTTTACAAGAGATAGGTTGTTCAAGCACTGAGGCAACAGGAGACTCATTACCGAGTATGGCACAATTAATTTCCATTAGATTTACTATCCCCTCTTCAGCAATAATTTTAGTATCATACTGAGTCGCTACTTCAAAAGCAAAACTTAATTGTTTTCTGTCCATTGCTCTAGAGATTCCAATACTTGAACCTAAGTTAGCTGGTTTAACAAATATCGGGTATTTTAATTCCTTTTCTATTTTTTGATAAATTTTTTCTGGATCTTTTTGCCAATCTCTTTTTAGAAACCAAAGATATTTAACAATAGGAATATTATTGGCTTGAAAGACGGTTTTAGTAATTACCTTGTCCATAGCTAGGCTTGAGGCAAGTACTCCACAACCAACATAAGGGACTTGTAGCATTTCTAAAAAACCCTGTAAAGATCCATCTTCTCCAAATGTTCCATGCATGACAGGAAAAGCAACATCAATTTTTTGTATTATTTTTCGAATAAAAAGTCCTTTTCTTTCTTTCAAGATGACCAATTGATCCAAGGAAGAATCCAAAAGTTCATAAATTTTCTCTTTTTTGGAGATAAAAGATTCTTTTAATTTCAATTTCTCAAAAGCCTCGAGGGTTTGTAATTTTTTATCGCAAATCCAATTTCCTTTTTTGGTAATATAAATAGGAGCAATTTCATATTTTCCAGATTTCCTTAATCCTTCCATTACTATTTGAGCTGAAACAATAGAGACATCATGTTCTACAGATTTGCCACCAAAAATTACACCTACAGTTAGTTTTTTAGTTTGGTTATTTTTTTGATTATTCATAGATTAACGTTTACCAGCATAAAAGAAGTCCTGAACGTTAGCGAAGGATTTGGGTGAGTGCCACAAGGCACGAACCTTTTATGCTGTGTTAGGCGAAGTGTAAATCTGATCATTTATTTTCCTCAAAAGATTGCCTTATAAGGGATTTAGAAATTTGTAGTTTTTCAAGGCTATCTAGTCCAATCTCAACATCACCAACTCCCCAGTGTCCTATGTTGGAAACATTACGGACATAGTCAGGTGGGTTTTCTAAACGTGAATAATTCAGCTTTAACCAAATGCGAAGGCCACTTTTCTGAAGATGCACACAGCAGAAGATAGCCTTATCATACATATAGCTGATATACTTCGCAAGGTATTTTCTTTGCACGGTAGTTGGGTCTAATTCTCTACAAAACTTGTCAATAGTTCTAAATAATTCTATGACTTCCCGTGGCTTCCCTTTTATGTGATGATCTTCACCATAGTCTTTTCCTCGCCGATGTTTTGTTTCAGGTTTTTCAATCTCCCCAACGATCGGATAGCTTGGTGGTATCTCAACTTCTGATGATTGCGTCCATAGTCTTTTAAGTGCTGTCTTTACTTGTATTGGTTTAATTGTTTCGTCATCAATAGAGGACCGAATGATTCTGATCAGATTGTCTGGAGGGGTTAGAAAAAGCTTATCTAAAGCCTTTCGAATTTTTCCTGTAGTGAAAATTTGCTCGCCAATTTCGTCAAGCACCCCTCGAGCCATTGCATCCCGGGAGAAACGGTTAAATTGCTCCGCAATTTGTTGAACAGATCTACCCTCAGATTCCTTTGGATCTATAGAGACTTCAAAAAGCAACTTATCTGGAGCCTCTGCTTTTTCCGTGCTTCGATAAACTTTGTAAGTAACACCATTAGTAAGGATACACCATACAACGCCCGCATTTGCAGCATAACCAACTACTTGCGTAATAGATTTAACATCCGTAAGTGGATCATTTAACGGTTTAGCTTCTATGAATAGGACCGGCTTGTGATTTATTTGTGGAGCATAGTCAACAGACTTGCCATCAATTGTTGGATATTCAATTTGCACTTCGTCAAGATCCCTTACATCCCAACCGAGGACTTGCAATAATGGATCTATAAATATCGTTCGTGTCGGATATTCTTTTAGATCTTCTCTCCGATGTCTATCCAGTTTCAAGCGAAGTTCTTCAATACAGGAAATTATGTCTTTCATTTTTTCACCTCCTTTCTAAATAATACTTGTTATTAGTTTTTATATTTTGCACCCGAAGTGAGCATTTCGCCTAACGGTTTGCGGATAAAAGAAGTTGCCGAAGGTAATTTTTTTTTGGAGGGAATCTCTGATTTTCTCTTTTATCTTTATCCGCTGTTAAGTGATGCGGCGGGCTCATTCTATTCAACATATCATCATCTACCTCTGTGTGTTGCAATTGAGACGATTTCAAAAATATCTTCTCCTGATTTAAGCGAATTCAGCAACTTCTTGAACATATAAGCTGTTTCTAAATTGGTTTTCTCTTGAAGCATCAACAACTTTGCTAAAAGAATTAAAAACCTAATACTATATTCGCCCTTCTCACCTAAATCTTCATACTTTTTGAGTTCTTCCCTATTGGATTCTAATAAATAATTGATACTCAGTGACTTTTTTTGTTCCTCTTTATTTTTAAATGGTCTGGTTTTATTCCAAATCTCAATCAGAAAATCTAAAAATTGTTTGGTTTTTTCCTTATCAGAGTGCATTTTTATAAGAACATCAACTGCCCAATGGATATGTTTGGGAGTTCTGATTCTTGACCATTTATCTTTGTTTTTCTGTCGGTACTTAATTAAGATATCATATTCACTAAAAGCTCCTTGATAAACTGCAATAATAAATTTCTCATTTATTTGCGAAACGAATAGAGGGATCTCTTTTTCCCCTTTTTTCATAAATGACATAAATTGTGATAGTTCTTTTTTTTTCACTTTTTTACCTCATAAACAAGCAGATATTGGTGTGTTATACTCAAGTGCCCACTTGACTTATCAATGTGAGGATTTTGTCTCTCTTGAGTAACAACTATAATTTCCTTAAGCCATAAATTATCATGCATCAACACATTTACCAATCTTTTAGCAAGAGGTTCTATATATCCATCTATCCTCACATCTTGCGTTTGAACCACCAAAAACCCTTCATCGCTTACGTTAGGTAATCTTTGACCTAAAATAGTTTTTATTTCTTTTAAGTAATATTCAATGGTTGAACGAGAAGGGCTATTATTCAAAAATGGGGACTTGATAAAAAGTAACTCTGTGCCCTTTTGTTTATTTCTCTCAGTAAAATTCGTCTCGTTCTTGGAATGAGAGACAAAAGTTATAGTTGAATAGCCTTTCCTGTTTGAATATCTATCAATTACATTTTTATTTAAGCGTTCTTCAAAATCCCTCTCTGGCAAAACCCATACTGTTGTAGTTTCAAATTCGTCTAATTTTTTCTTTAGTGGCGGTTTCTCTAATGTTTGGACAACCAAACCATAGTCTATTCCTCTTTCTCTTACACTCAAAGGAAGTGGTGTTTTAGGTTTTTCAAAAACTGGCAGATACTCATGAGCTAAAAGAAGAAAATTGTATTTTATGCTATTAGCATACCAGAAACCTGTGGTTTTGCAGTTATGTTGTCGTTTGATAACAAGTTCCCTTAATTTAAAGCCAGCATCCAAATAAACATTTATAAACTTGAACCCTAAAGGAATTACATGTTTTTTTCTTCGTGTGTCTCCTATCAAGATAGCACATTGTCTACCCGGTTTTAGCACTCTAAAACTTTCTCTGGCAACCTTTGACATTTCCTTTAAGAAATCATCTATATCAAAAAATGATAAATCCCCCTTTTTAAAATCTGTATAATGAATAATATTTGCATAGGGAGGATGAGCACAGATTAAATCTACGGAGTTATCTTGTAAAAACGATAAATCTCTGGCATCACTAACTGACAGTTTTGGCTCGTAAATATTCAAATGTTTTTTCTCGTCAATTAAAGTTAATTGTGGCGGTTCCATGCTAAAACTTAAATTCTTCTTCGCCAATTCAATGGCTTTATCATTAATATCAAAGGCAATGCACTTTCTTCCTAAAAGTTTGCATTCTACAGCAGTTGTTCCTCCACCGCAGAAATAATCTAAAACTAACTCGCCAGGCTTTGAATATTTGAGAATCACATTTCTTGGGATATAGGGGGACCAATTACCTCTGTATTCTCCACCATGGGTAGCCCAATTACCCCTTTGTTTAAAACTCCAAATTGTAGTTTGTTCTTCTTTGAAATCTTTTGGATAAAGCGCCCTTATTTTTTTAGAAACATCTAAAACGCTAATATTGAGCCCTTGCGTTCTGGTAATAAGTCGCTCAATATACCTAAACGTAACTCCATATTTCTGACCAATTTCTAAGTCAGGAGTTCCTCTTGCCTTTTCCTGCAAGATTACTTCTTGAAGATCCTTCGCAGTTTTAAAATTTACCTTTTGATTAGCCATTGTATCCTCTTTTTCTTTTTATTAAGCCCACCGTTTCGCCTAACTCGTTTTTAGGCGAATTGAATGTATGATATCGGACTTTTTGTTGTGTATTATACGAATTTAATGTATAACTTACAAGCGGAATTAATAACAATCATTTGTTGATTCTATCTTATCAACTTTCACAAAATTATGCAAAAATATTTAGAAAAAATAAGACAGGAATTAAGATTAAGAAATTATGGGCTTTAAAACAATAAAGTTGTTTTAAAGATTCGCCCCCTGGAACGATCGGGGTTTCATTTTTTCTATGATATTTATTTTAGCAAATTTTTGAAATAATAATCTAAAAATCTTCATCTTCTTCTTCCTCTTCCTCAAACTCTACTCCAAAATATCTCTGATAAGCTTCTTTTTCAAAAGGTTCATCATAACTTTGTTTATCTTTGGGAGGAAGGATCTTTATGACCGTACCTCCTCCTTGAAGATGAATAGTCTTTATTTGAGGTAATTCTGTTTCAAAGAGATACCTTATCTTAAAAGAAAAGATTAAAGAGTTTAATTCTTCGGTGTTTTGGTTATTTTCTTCTTTTGTTATTATTTTACCTCTTATTTGCCAAAAGTAAAGATCTGGAGGGAAGAGATTAGGCTTTTCTTCTTCAGAAACAGAGTATTGAGCTTTAGCTAGGTCTGTTATCCTTAGGATAGGGCTTTCTTCTAGAGAGTCTTTGTTTTTGAAAATAATAAGCTCATAATTGGTTATTTCTTCTTTTTCTTCCCATTTAAAGACAAGAGGATCGATATATTCTCTTAGAACTATCTGATCTAAAGGAAAAAAGAGAGTGAGAGAAGGAGA
>DDKT01000012.1 GCA_002339755.1 Patescibacteria group bacterium UBA2591 | reverse complement strand
CAATAGAAAATTTTTTTATTTGATTTTCTATTTCTATGGTCACTGTAGATCCAAAATCTATCTGACTAGAGTCTTTTGTTTCTTCAATAATAACAACATTTCTAATAATATTTTCTAGTTCAGCAATTCGGCCTTCAATAAAGCTTTGTTCTTCTCGAGCACTAGCATATTCCGTATTCTCTGCTAGATCCCCTAAATCTTTAGCTTCTTGTATTCTTCTAGCAACTCTTTTTCTTTCTATTGTTTTTAATTCTTCTAGTTCTTTCTTTAATTTTTCTAAACCTTCTTGAGTGAGATAAGTGTTAGACATAAAAATAAATGGGACAAAATTTTTCGAAAAATTTTGTTATCTTTAAGACAAAAAGGGGGATTTCTGTTTTTCGCCAGGAATGCCATCTGAATAAAACGAAAAGGAATCGAATTTAAAAAAGCTAAAAGTAACAAATAAAGAACTCAATTTTTGTTCACTGCCATAAAGATACTATAGAAAGATTGATTTGTCAAACTTAGGATAATTTTTTGTCATAGCCATATGATAATTTCATAGTTGAGCCATTTAGAAATGTCATATCTTAAAGTAGAACATATCGAGAACGGTTCTTGATATCTTCATATCTTCTTCGTCTTACTAAAGACGGTAAGTAATTCTCAAAAAGCCGATTTCAAAAAGATAATTTTTGGATAAGGGAAAATAAAAAGAGGTACTAAATGGTGGAAATAATACCTCTTTTGGCTGGAATTAGAAAATGCAGTATACTACAGTTAATCCAGCTTTTCTTTTTGCTCGAATTGCCACGTCTTCCGGATCAACCATGCGGGCTTCAATGCCCGTGTTTGTAAGTACACCGCATTCGAGACATTCGAATGCTCCTTCTTTCCATTTTGGGGGAAATCTTCCTAGAGCAATAACACTCTCAGAGTCACATTTATGCCTAAAGACTACATATGGTACCTCCCAGGGCGTGTTAGTTTTTTTTATGATCCAGAAAGCAACCCTCCGTAATAAATTCCAAATCAATCTGTTCATTACTTCATCCCTCCTCGTATAATGCTTAAAGAAAGAAGGTCTTTTGACTTTCTTTCTTCTGTCATCTTCTGGTGACAGGTATCTGGACCGAATAATAGAATAGATTTCTTAGTTTTTCTTTTTAAAGAATTCGGTTCAAGCACCTGTCACCAAAAAGGAATGTTTTTTTTAAAAGAGCCGAAAATTCATTTTGAATTTAGGAACGCCTCCTAAATATCAATTACAGAATAGCATATTATTTTTAATTTGTCAAGACTAAGTGTAAGTACTGAATTTCACTTACTTTTTGATGAGCTAATAAAAACTCATTTCACTTACTTTCTTAAATCATTTGACAGGCATTTACGCATCTTTGTCTCTGTTGTAATAACCTTATGATAATCTCATGTCTTAAGACAATTCTCATAAATTATTTCAAAAATCGAGAGATGATATAAAAAATAATTGAAAGAAGAAGGCTAATTATAAGACAACTCCCAATCGGCGCAAAGAAAATAAAGTTTCCCCTTTTAAGATAAATGTCTCCGGGAAGTTTGCCAAAATAAGGAATTTTTAGCTCAAGTAGAAAAATAACTCCAATTAAAATTAGAAGAAGTCCAAGAAAAATTAAGATTTTTCCTAAATAAACTCCCATTATTTTTTATATAACCTTTTTAAGCCGACCTTTTTTGCTTCATTAATTGCCTCTTGAAATTCTCTCTTAGTAATCCTTCGGGAAAGTTCGGGATACTGAAAGACCTTCCAAGTCGGCCAATATTGGTCCATTATATTCAAAAAAGTATTTTTTGAAATTTCTTCAGCTAAAAATTTAACGATTTCTTTTGTTCCGGCTAAATTGTTTGGCAAAACTAAATGGCGAACTAATAGACCTTTAATAACTATTCCTTTATCGTCGATGATTAAATCGCCAACCTGGCGATACATTTCTTTAATTGCTGCCTTCATGGTTTCAAAATATTTCGAAGCATTAGAATATTTTAAAGCGATTTTATTATCAGAATATTTAAGGTCAGGCATATAAATATCTATAATACCATCTAGCATTTTTAAAACTTCAACCGAATCGTAGGCATTACTATTGTAAACCAAGGGAAGTTTTAGGCCTCTTTCAATGGCTAGACTTAATGATCTAATAATTGCCGGAACTTGCGAAGCGGGAGTGACTAAATTGATATTATGACAACCCATACTTTGAAGCTCAACCATCATTTCAGTCAATCTTTCAAAGAAAATTTCTTGACCAATTCTTAATTGAGAGATTTCATAATTTTGACAATAGACACAAGCTAAGTTACAAGAAGTAAAAAAAATTGTCCCTGATCCATATTTCCCTACTAAAGGAGTTTCTTCGCCAAAATGAGGATGACAAGTTGAGACCATTGGCAAATAACCCAATTGACAAAATCCTTTTTCGTCTTTTAATCGATTAACTTGACACTTCCTAGGACAAGTCTCGCAATTTTCTAAAATTTCAAAAAGCTTTTCCTCTTTCTGATTCAATTCTTTCTTAGACAAATTTAAATAACTTGGATATTTCATAGTCCTAACAAATATTTGTTTCCTAAATTAACGTTCTTTAAATATTTTTTTGCAACTTCTAAACATTCAAAAAACCATTCTCGAAAAATAAGATGCTACATTTTATGCCTCTTTTGGCTCTCGGCGAAAAAAACTGGTAAATTGTATCTTTCTCTCGCTTCTTGATGAGCTTTTTTTATGAAAGGTAAGGTATCTTTTGGCTTTTCTCTAATGCAATCTAAACAAACTTTTAAAACTTTGCTTAAAAAAGGCTTTTCCTTTTTACAGATCGAGCAAATACCCATTTCTTTATTATACCAAAAAGCCTCGCGGGAATCCCGCGAGGCTTTCTCAGTTAACTAAATTAGCGCCTAAATCTTTCGGTCCTTCTTTTTCTCCAACAATCACGACAATAAACTGGCCGGTCAGGATCTGGCTCAAAAGGCAACTCGGTTATCTCGATTCCGCAGTCAGCGCACTTCCAATCTCCTTTGACCATCTGGATTTGACGGGGAGGAAAATCCCCCGACTGATTGAATTTCTTAAAAATCATAGGTGTTCTCTACGATAGATATTCTCTACGAATTATGAAAAAACGTTTCGTAGAATAAAAATAAAATTAAAAAAGCGACCTTTCGGACTCTTAAGTCGCTTACTTAATTGGGCCTTCAATTTTATTGCTAAAAACGAAAACTTAATTTAAGATACGTCGACTTATTTGTCTGATCTAAGAATACTCTTTTTCTATTAACATGTCAACTTGCGTATTAAATGATCTAAAATGTAAGTGAAATGGCATTGGTTAAATGATTAAAAAGTAAGTGAAATAAATATTTGATAAAATGAGAAAAAGGTCGAAATTTAGATACTTTTATTAACCTTAATCTCATTTTACTCATATGGATATGCACTCCAAAAACCAATATCTTAAGGCTTTAATTGAAAAAAGAGGTTATTTTCTAAGATCAAAGAAGGAAAAATCAAGGCTTTTAGATGAGTATTGTCAAACTACTGGTTTAAATAGGGATTATATCATTAGGAAGATTAGAACTAGAGCCTATCTGAAACCAAGTTTTGGCAAAAGAAAAAGAAAAGAGCATTATGACGGTTATGTAAGAGCAGCTTTGGTTCGAGTCTGGAGAATCTTTGACTAT
>DDKT01000097.1 GCA_002339755.1 Patescibacteria group bacterium UBA2591 | reverse complement strand
CTGAATTTCACTTACTTTTTGATGAGTCAATAAAAACTCATTTCACTTACTTTCTTAAATCATTTGACAAGTGTTCTTTTCGTATGGCTATGACATGGTTGATAGTAGAGAGTAATAAAAGTGTTGAATAAAAAATTCAAATTAGAAAAATAAAAAAATAAACGGAAACTTTAATGAATTTTACAAGGCTAAATTGAACAACATAAAGATTTAGTTGAAGCAAAATTACCACTCATCAATTGTTAATTATGTTCAGTAGTTTGAAAATACACACGTTGATGTGATTTAAATAAAAATAAGAACCCTCTTAATTACAATTACATAAGAGGGTTCGCAAGATCTTATTAATTAACTAAACTTAGGTAATTAACACTACTTTTCTAAGGTCTTCTATGTACTTTTCAAGAGTTGGAAAATTTATTTGTGCTCCTCGGAGGGTTATTCCGGAGAGGTCTATTTTCTCGTCAAAGCGCACGTCGAGAAGATTTGCCTCATTGAAGTTTACTTCGTCGAGATTCGTCTCCTCAAAAATTGCCTTCTGAAGGTTTGCCCCTCTAAAATTTGTTTCTTCACAATTTGCCTTAAAGAAGATTGTTTCTACGAGATTCGTCTCCTCAAAAATTACCTTCTGAAGGTTTGCCTCTCTAAAAGTTGTTTTTTCACAATTTGCCTTAGAGAAGATTGTTTCTACAAGTTTTGCATTAAAGAAGTGAGCGTTGAAGAGATTTGCGTCGCTGAAGTTTGTCTTGTTACATTTGGTCCAAGAAAGGTTTGCCTCTTTAAGGTTTGCCTTTCGAAGGTCTACTTCAGAGAGATCTGCTCCAGAGAGGTCTACTTTCGTAAGGTTTGCCTTAGAGAGATTTGCCCGGTGAAGTTTTGCCATGAAGAGATTTGTTCCGGAGAGGTTTGCTCCCGAGAGGTTTGCTCCTTTGAAGTCCATTCCAGAAAAGTCTATTTGTTCAAATTCAATCCTGGCTTCAGGATTTTTCTCGCGCCATTTATTAATGAGAGCACCGAAGCGACAAACTCCTTCCCCTTTCCTGTGGTTTATTAAATCAATGAGACTCTTTGCTTTGTTTATTTCCATTCTCAATAACCTCCTTTACTTAAATTTAGTGTTTACATATATAATATAAACACATATATTAAGAATTGTCAAGTGTTCTTTTCGTATGGCTATGACATGGTTGATAGTAGAGAGTAATAAAAGTGTTGAATAAAAAATTCAAATTAGAAAAATAAAAAAATAAACGGAAGCTTTAATGAATTTTACGAAGCTAAATTGAACAACACAAAGGTTTAACTGAAGCAAAATTACAATTATGTTCAGTAACTTGAATAGCATTTTACAAATAATTGACAAAGGCAATGGCTATTTTTTTCAATTTCCTCCTTGTGCCAAAAGCAGGGACAAATTTTTTTAAAATCCTCTTCTGGATTTCCGGCAATTCTTCGACAAGGACAATATCTTTTTCCTTTTTTCTTTTCGTTCTCTATCAATCCTTTAACTATCCTTTCTACCATTTTTTTATTAGGGTTTAACTTCCATCCATTTACTTTTGCGTATTTCTCATACCTTCTTATTATTTTTTCTATCTTAGAAAATTTATACATATGCTTTTTGTTTAAATAAAAAATAAGGCAGAAGCCTATCGAATTGTACGGATCATTCTATTAGATTTTTTAGCCAAGATTTAATTTCTGATTCTGATTTTAATCCAATAAATTGACTAATCGGTTTCCCGTTTTTAAAAAGAATTACTGTCGGAATTTTATCTATTCCGAATTTTTGAGCAGCAAGAGGAGCTGAATCCAAATCAATCTTAGTAAAAGATATTTTTTCTTCAAATTCTTTTTTTAATTTTTCCAAGATAGGAGAGAGTAATTGACAAGGAGGGCACCAATCACTGTAAAAATCAACCAAAACTAGTTTTTTGATATTCTGGATTTCCTTTTCAAAATTTTCATCAGTTAATTTTAACATTTTTTAATTGTTCAATTTGATTGTTTTTAGACAACCTTTTGGAAACCGATAAAAGGCTTTTTAAAACATTAAATCGTGTCCTTACAGAAAAATCATACCAGATTTTGAAAAATTTGCCAAATAAAAAATGGCTTATTTTGCCATTGATTTTAAAATTAAATTTACTCCGGCACATCTAATTACTCACCCCCTGCTCATCTTATCTTTCTCTCCACCTTGGGCCTCTGAAACAAAAAGATTGAATCTTTATGGAAGAATCAGAAACAGGAGATTCTAAATTTCCTCCTTCAGAAAGAAAAGAAATTTTATAATAATAATCAACTCGAGGAATGATATTTCTGTCGAAAAAAACGCATTTTTCATTTTTGCATCCACTTTTGCCTTCTTCCTCGTCAAACTCTTGCCCTTGAATAAAATGATGACAGACACTTTTCTTTTTTCCAATGCAATGAAGATGAGGATGGGTGGTGGCTATTGTTTCATAATTTCTCTCTTGCAAAAAACTGCGATGAAGGTTAAACCCGACTATTCCGGGAGTTTTTTTCCATTCTATTAGAATCCCTCCACAACCTGAACTCCTAACCGTAGCTTCTTCTGGGGCGCAAAAAGGAGTAGTAATCTTTCTGGCTCCATCCTTGTTATTCTTTGTTTCAGACTCTCGGTAAGCTTGGAGGTAGTAAAAATAAGCGGTATTTTCTTCAATTCCTGAAGTATCAGTAAAACTGCAACTCTCAATATCTGGATTACAATAGCTCGGATCATCAGCAAAGATATTTTCTATCTCAATATAATTTCCTTCCGTCTCTTTTGCCCTAAAGATTCGATAGCCCTGAGCATTAGTCGACTTTTCCCATTCAATCCCAATGTTATGACAATTTAGAGGAGTCAATATTTTAATTTCAAATTCTCCTAAAGGAGTTAAGGGCTTCTCTCCCTGGAAGTATCCATATTCAGACCACTCACTCCACTGATTGCCTTCAATGAGAGGGCACGATCCCAGAAAGTAGCCATCATTAGACCGCTCACTCCATTCTCCCGCTTTATCCTTTGTCTTTACCCACCATTTATACAAACAAGAACTCTTTGTTTTTGCTCGCCATCTATATAAAGGACGATTTTCTAAGCCTACAAAAAAACCTTCGTTTGACCATCCACTCCATTCCCCAACTTTATCTTTTGTTTTTACTTGCCATTTATACAAACCAGTTGCCCAAACATTTGAACAACTTACTGAAAATAAAAAAACAATAACTACTTTAATAAATAAAATTATTTTCTTATATTTCTCCATGGGCTTCTTAAAAAATTACCAGAGAGGAGGTTCTACTTTCCAGAATTCGTTTGAAGAATCCTCTTCTTTCTTTCCCGCCACTTTTTGCCAACTTCCGTTATTGTATCGATAAACTTCTATTTCAAACCCTCTTTGTTTGTCTTCAGGATTTGGATCATTAAACTGCCATTCTAAAAAAGGCGTAGGATCATTTGAAATATATGGATTTTCAAGTGGGGTATTATAGGGAGGCTTTAGAATAGGTGGGGCTGTTTTATTAACTGGACCAACCATAAAAATTTCAAATTCATCAATACAGGCGCTACTGGACTTAAGGTCCATTCTTACATATCTAGCAGTAACAGGTTTATTAAGAGTAATAAAAGCTCCTTGTCCTGCCTTTAAACTAACAGCTCCGTAATTAAAAATATTAGTATAAATCCTATCATCAGCAGAAACAGAAATTTCAAAAGAGGATATCTGTCCATCATTATATCCTCCGACAACATCTCGA
>DDKT01000086.1 GCA_002339755.1 Patescibacteria group bacterium UBA2591 | reverse complement strand
TCTTTCTCCTATACCCAGGAAACACAATCAAATGAGTTTTTAAAAGATTACGGGATAGAGAAGATAAAGAAGAGGTGCAAAAATTTTCTGGAAGAAAATTTTTGCCTAATTTATTGGAAAACCATAAAAGGACAGGATGTTTAAAAAATGGATACTTATCATTAATCTAATTGAATTAAAAAGAGCTATTAATAAGAAACTAGAGTTGCTTTACAAGACTTATCAGGAGAAAAGCAAATCCCAAAAGGTCGAACCTCAAAAGAAAATTAAACCAAATTCACTTACTTCTTATATCCAACAACCAGAAAAGTTTCGCTTACCTAGTTAAATCTGTTGACACGATATAATATGAATAAAAGACTCAGAGGCCTAAACTATAGAACTCTAAATCAATATCTGCGAGAGATAAGAGGGATAGAATTGAAACTGATTAGAGACTAAATTATTACATAATGTATCGTTAGTTAACGCCCCTCTCCCCCTCTACTTTTAGGAAGGTGTTGCGAAATCATTCTTTAGATACAAAAATTAGAAAAAGCCAAGGAAAATCTTTAGAATTTCTCCGGCAGAAAATTCAGAAAAAATGAGTTGAATTGAAAATTAAGTGGAGGATTTATAGAGGAAAAATAGTATTTAAATAGGCTAATAAACCACAGGTAGCAATTAATGAGGGGATTAAAAAATCTATTAATGGGATATAGAGAAAATACACAATGAATAAAAAAAAAGATATATTAATTCTTGGCGCGGGTCCTGCAGGGATGGCAGCAGCATTTGAGCTGTATAAAGCAGGTAAATCTTTTGTAATCATTGAAAAGAATGAAAGAGTCGGTGGATTGGCACGAACATTTCAATATGGGGAGTTTAGAACAGATATAGGCCCCCATAGATTTTTCAGTCAAAATCAATATTTATATGATTTTATAGAAGATCTGTTAGACAAACATTGGATAAGAATAGATAGGCTAACGAGATTTTATATTAATGGTAAATTTTTCCTTTATCCTGTTGAATTAAAAAATGCTCTACTCAATGTTGGTTTCTACGGAGCGTTTAGAATCCTTTTTGATTACTTTTCACAAAGAATAAAGAAGGTTTTTGTGAACCGAAATCCTGTTTCCTTTGAAGAGCAGGTTGTTTCAGATTTCGGCAGAGCTTTAGCCGAACTTAATATGCTAAACTACACAGAGAAAATTTGGGGATTGCATTGTTCCGAAATTTCTCCAGATTGGTCAAAGCAAAGAATAAAAGGGCTTTCTTTAAAGGAAGTGATTAAAAAGACGATTATAAAGTCTAAAGGTGGACCAAAAACCTTAGTTGACCAGTTTTATTATCCTGATTTAGGCACGAGTCTGATCTATGAAAAAATTAAAGAAAGAATTTTAATGTATGCAGATGGTGTTCTCAGATTTAATAGCCATCCTGTTAAGATAATTAATGATGGTAACAAAATAACAAAAGTGGTTGTTAACACCGAGGGCAATAATCAAATTATAAAACCAAAATTTGTTATTTCTTCCATTCCTATCACAGAATTTGTTAGTCTATTAGAACCGAAAGCACCAGATGAGATTTTACAAGCTATTAAAAACCTAAAATTCAGATCTCATGTCTCTCTTTTTATAACACTTAATAAACCTTCTGTATTCCCAGACCAGTGGATTTATTTCCCAGATAAGGAAATTCCTTTTGGTAGGATAATGGAACCGAAAAATTTCAGTAAGAAAATGTCCCCAACAGATAAGACCTCCTTGCTTGTTGAATTCTTTTGCTGGAAAAATGATAAAATTTGGAATATGAGTAAAAAGGATTTGCTTGAGTTGAGCATGGAATGGCTAGAAAAGCTTGGTTTTGTTAAAAGAGATGAAGTTATCAAAGCTTTTATCAGCAAGGAAAATTATGCTTATCCTGTTTATGATTTGAACTACAAGGAGAATTCTGGAAAAGTTAAGGATTATTTGGGACAATTCAAAAATTTACAATTGATTGGCAGGGCAGGTAGTTTTAGATACAATAACCAGGACCATGCCTTAGAAATGGGAATATTGGCTGCGAGGAGTATAATAGAGGAAAAACAATACAATCTTGAAGAAGTTGGGGCGGAGGAGGAATATTTTGAGAGAGGTTATGTGAGGTAAGAGTATGAACTACATAACCAAGCTTTTTCAAAGGCAAGATGTAAAGTTGTTCATAGGCTATGTCATTTTTGCAGGTTTTGCCACTTTGGTTGATCTCGGTTTATTGTATTCGCTGACTGAATTTTTTCATGTCTGGTATTTCTATTCTGCAATTTTTGCCTACTTCGCTGGAATGGTTATCAACTATTCGTTGAATAAGTACCTGAATTTTAGAAATAAGAGCAAACAGATAATTTCTCAATTTGGTTTATTTGCAATAGTAGCATTGATTGGTTTGGGACTTAACCAGTTGATTCTATATTCTTTGGTGGAATTTGCTAAATTATGGTATATGTTTGCGAAGTTTATCGCTATTTTCATTGTAATGCTCTGGAGCTTTTATGGACATAAAAAGTTAACATTTGGAATATTCAAATGATTAGGATTGTTTCATCATTCTTCAAAGCCCTAAAGGAAAAGGTCAACAAAATTAACCCCCTCTTTTTAGCAGTGGCACTTTTTTTGATATTTTTACTCTACCTCCTCGCTACTTACAATCACACAACTGCGAAGGGAGATATGGCAGAATATCTTAATAATCCACTCCGGGTTATAAATGGCGAATTACCATACAGAGACTTTTGGCTCTTATTCCCTCCGGGAGAGGTATTTCTCCCTGCTTTTATATACAAAGCATTTGGATTAAACATCAACATTCTGCTCATTTTTTCTGTTGTTATTACTGCTTTTATTGGCATGTTTTCATTTCTCTTAGGAAGGTTAATTTTCAGAGATAATTTTTTTGCCGCAACATCAGCAACACTTGTATTTTTTAATGGTATTACCCACTACCTGGGCTTTGCTTATATTCACATGCATTTCTTGCTTCTGTTCATTTCAGCGTTTATCTTTATAAAATATTTAAGAAATAATAGTGCTGTAGAGTTGTTCTTAACTGGTTTTTTTGTTGGATTAGCATTTTTATTCAAGTTTTATGAGGTTGGTGGAGTATTTTTAGCCTTCCTTTTAACAATCTTCATTCACTCAAGATTTGATGGAAAATCATTTAGTTACAGCATTAAATCAATTGCAGTTTTTTGCGGCGGAGTTCTCCTTGTGGTAGGTCTTGCTTCTCTTGTCCTGATCGAGATCTGGCAACCTATGGTAAAAGAAATTGTGATAGAAAGCGTATTACATGGAACTTCAATGAATCTGCCCTACTTCACAAGTTCGATTTCGTATTTAGGATTAATTCTTACATATTTAAAAGGAGTGCTGGAAACTGGAGAGTATTTTTGTCCAATGAAGATTTTTTGTCATTTGGCTAAGTTTATCAACGCTACACTTCTTTATCTCTTACCTTTCCTTCTTGTAGGCATATCAATCTGGTATCTAATTGGTAAGAAATTGGAGAAGAGTGACAAAGTTGTTGTTTTATTCTTTTTACTCTGGGGAATGTTTACATTTCCAAAAGCGTTGGGAAGATCAGATATATCCCATTTAGTTTTCTCTATTACGCCGTTATTTTTCTTACTACTTTTTCTTTTACAGAAAAGCATCAAAAAGTTTGAAACTAACAAAAGCTCCTTGGAGAAATATATTGCGTATGGATTTATTCTCATAACACTTTTATTATTGATGCCAGTCCCATTATTTTTTCGCTCCACCGGATACGCGTTAGTGAAACCTCATTATGAAGTTAACACAGAATACGGGGCACTGGTTTTTTATAATGAATCAGAAGCTAAAGATGTAAATGCTGTCATCGACTTTATCAATAAAAATACAAAAGAAGGGGATTATGTCTTTGTCACGCCTTGGAATGCTCCTCCATTTTATGCCTTAACTAATAGGAAGAATCCTACATACTACGATTCTCTAATTGATCTTGTTGCCCGACCATCAGACAAGAAGCAGAAAAAAGTTTGCAATGACCTCCTTAATAAGGATACTAAACTGATAATTCACTATGCTAACTGGGGATTTGACAACAAAAAAGAACTTCAGTTTTTAAATACTTGTCCAATTTTGCATAGATGCATCGAAGAAAATTTCGAATTGGTGGAAAAATATGGATGTTATTGGATGTATGTACCAAAAAAGAACCAAGCCCGTAATTGAAAAGAAGCACCGAACATTACTCAAAATTGCTTCACAATTATGCCTCTTGGGTTGCATAACAGCGGTAATGCCCCAGGGAGAGCCTAATGACTCGGGAAAAGTGGCATGTCAACAGATTTAACTAGGTAAGTGAATTTTTTTGGTTGTCGAATATAAAAAGTAAGTGAATTTGGTTTAATTTTCTTTTAAGGTTCGACCTTTTGAGATTTGCTTTTTCCTGATAAGCCTTGTAAAGCAAGTCTAATTTCTTATCAATAACTCTTTTCAATTTAGATGAATTCATTGTATCGGAAAGTGAATATTTAGAGTAAGGAAAAATAAATATCAGAACTAAATGTTAATTTTTAAGACAAAATGGTAAAAAATATAAAAATACTTTGAATTACAAAATGTAAATCTAATAAATAAATTTAGACAATACAAAAACTCCTTTGGATTAGCCAAGTTTATTTATTAGTTAAGTAAATTGTAAAATTTACAAACATTAAGACAAAAACGTATTTGATTTATTAATCTAAGAAATTTGATAAGCTAGTAAGCTGTAGATATAGTTAGCAAGATATCCGCTTACTGATCTTGGTAAACTGGTTACTTAGACCATAAAACATTTTTAAACTTCTGAAACTTAATTCAATAAGTATTCTTGTACCATAAAGAAACTCTTGGAATTTGGTCATGATCTTTTTCATATTCTTTTTAGGTTTAGCTAATAGCATTCTTTTGCCTTCAAGGTAAAAATCAGTCAATTATCAACATTAATGCAGGTATATATAAAAAATGTCAGTAAAGTTTTAATGCTTAGGCCTATCAAATAATACTTTTAAATCCTTAAAAATTCAATTATTAATTTCTTCATACTTTATCCCAGAGCTTTCTTAATTTTTCTTTACTCAAAAGAACGTAATCTTTATCTCTGGAAAATATTTCCAGGGTTATTGTTCCATCATAATAAGTTTTCAGGATTTTCAATGTTTTTTCCCAATCTATAATACCTGTTCCCATAGGCAGGTGTAAATCTGAATTTCCAAAATTATCATGCAAATGAATGTGTTTTAATTTTTGATGAAATTTTTCAATAAACTCTATAGGTTCTTTGCCAAATAAAATTAAATGGCCTAGATCGAGGTGAAAAAATATTTGTGGTATGCTATTTAATATTCTACAAACACTTTCTATAGTGTCTTGTGGAGTATCAATTGGTTCATACATTAGGCCCAAACTAAAGTTTTTTGCTTTCTTTACTAATTCTTTCAAAGATTCTATTTGAAATTTTGTTCCTTCTTCAAAAGAAAATAAATCTGGTGACCAATGAGAATGAACGGTGACAAATTCTGCACCCAATTGTTTAAAGAGTGGAAAATATTTGCAAGCCTCTGATATTGCTGCTTTTCTTAAAGATTTAATTGGCGAACCAATCGGTAAATACCAAGCCAAATGACCAACTGTTCCTAAATTGTATTTTTTGAGCAGTTTTTTAACTTTTCGAACATCTATTTTTTCAGGAATAGCTTTATCCTCTTCAAAAAATAAATCAACAAAATCAAATCCATTTTTAGCAATCCAGTCTATTTCTTTAATAATATTTTTTCTTGGATGATTGGGAAATCCAATTTTCATTTTTTATCTAGTTTTATCTAGGCTAAAGAGAAGAAATTATTCTAAATATACTTTGAATTACGAAATGTAAATCTAGTAAATAAATTTAGACAATACAAATGTTTTAATGGTTAACTTTCAACTTTTTGATTTTTCGAACTTATCAAGTCTTAATTGTCTGTAGAAGAATTTTACAACTTCTTTTAAATTTTCATATGATTGAATGATAGTTTTCAAAATAGTATGAGTTATTAATGCCGAATCTTTAACTGAGAAGCTTTAACTGAAAATCAAAAAACCTAAATTCTTCAGCACTAATATTTTACACTATTTTCAGGATTTTGACTATATTTTTGGTATTTCGTAATTCAAGAGTAGTATATGTTTTCTTTTTTGGATTCCATTCTTTCAAAACTAGAATGTCTCCGGCTTTAATTTTAAAATCAGCTAATCTTAACTCAACGTTTTTCTTTCCGGTCTTCATTATTTTGAACCATTCCGGTTAAATTTTTTTACGAAATTCAGCCATAATTTTGGACAGTTTGATATTTTTTCGACCTTTTACTCATTTTCAATCTTGAAATTTAATAAAATATTCTTTGGGTCTTAGGTCCTCTTTGACGGTCTTTGCCCAATTTTTATCTACTCGAGAGAGCCTTTTAATACTACCTTTTGTTTTAAACAAGGGATCAACAACTCTTGACTTGCAAAAACAATGGGCATCGTAATTTTTCTTATCGATCTTAAAGGCAGTGTTTCCTTCACATCTTTTCAAAAATAACTCTAATTTTTTATCACTTTTTCTAAATTTTTTAATTTTTCTCAGAACCCTCTCATCAGTGGTAAATAAATCTTCTTGAGATATTATACCGCGAGAAAGAGAGTAGGCAAGCGAATCACCAACAGTTCTGAACATCAAAGCAGTGGCAATTCCCGAATAAAAATAATCGTTCATTTTCTTGTAGAATTTAGCGAATTTTTTCGCCGATTCGAAATCTTCGAATACCCAAGAATTTTTTATTGCCCTTAAATTTTCGAAAAATTCCTCAGCCTCTTTTTTTGAAATGATGCCATAAGCCACCGCATCCCTTATTGAATAATCTATCCTATCAGCGCAGAGCTCAGGAAGGAGCTTTTCTTTTAGAGGAAAGTTTTTATCATCGAGAATATAATTAATGTCAAAACCAAATCTCTTCAGGATTTTTGGAATTTCACTGTTTTTCACAAATTCCTTATGGATTTTATCGTGAAAAGAATGATCAATTTCTGAGCCTTCCTTTAAGGCGTAGTCTACCGAGTGAGAAAAAACAGGAATAGAGAGATCGTGAATTAAGCCCGAGATTTGTTCTTCGAAAGGAGCGCCAAAAATTTTAAGTAAAACGAAGACACCTAAAGAATGCTCGAAACGATAAACTTGTGGCTTAATAAAAGGGAGATTCAAAATCTTTAAATAAATGGGAGCGTGAACCACTTGACTTATTTCTTTCAATCTCTGGAAAGAAAGAGTTTTTATTAATTCTAAAACCACCGGTTCCTCAATTTTTATTTTTCCATAAATTTTGTCATGATAAATCATAAAAATTTTGCTTTAAAATAGACTTATTCCAAATTTCTCTAAGAGTTGATTTAGGACATTTAAGGGAAGCCCTACTACATTAAAGACGTTGCTTAATAGAGTGAATTATGAGATAATAAGATCTTGAATTACGAAATGTAAATCTAGTAAATAAATTTAGACAATACAAATGTTTTAATGGTTAACTTTCGACCTTTATTGTTTTCGAACTTATCAAGTCTTAATTGTCTGTAGAAGAATTTTACAACTTCTTTTAAATTTTCATAAATGATCGAACTTGCCGGCAGAGAAAAATAAGATAAATTCCCAACAGAATCACCAAGGCTGGCCAGAGAATTGGCTAAATTTCCATAGGCAAAAATCCCAAATTCCTCAAAAGAAAAAGTCCTCCAATAAGAATTAAAATTAGACCTATCAAATTCCTTAATAGGTGATTATAGTTTTACTCGACTTTTTTAGCAGCTTTTTTTAACCTATGCATAATGGCAAAACCGATTCCTCTTTCGGGAAAACTCTCTGAGATAATAATATCTACTTTTCGTTTATCAAATTCCCGAAGGGTTTTAAATAAATTCTTGGCGATTTCTTCCAAGTTTTTTTTTGAGCCAACCACTAAAACTAAATTGGCCTTTTGATAAAATTTCTTTGTCTCTTTAGTGGTCATTACTCCAACAATTTTATTTTTTCTTTGATAATAATCAATTAATTCCTGAATTTTTGAGATTTGATTCTTACCTTCAGCCAAAATTAAGGGAGTTTTAGGAGCATAGTGACGATATTTCATTCCTGGCGATTTAATAATTTTATCTTTAAGCTTTGCCCCTAATAAAAAAGGGTGGGGTTTTATATCTTTTAAAACTTTTTTCAATTTTTCCAAACTTATTCCCCCCGGTCTTAAAATTAAAGGGGGTTTAACTGTTAAATCAATAACTGTCGATTCTACTCCCACTTTTGTTCTACCACCATCTAAAATTAAATCAATCTTATCTCCTAGATCCTCAAAAACATGCTTAGCGGTAGTTGGACTAGGTTTTCCCGCCAAATTAGCTGAAGGAGCGGCAATGGGAACTCCAGAATTTTTAATTAACTCTAAAGCAATTTTATTTTTTGGCATTCTAATTGCCACCGTATTTGAGCCAGCAGTTACTTCATCTGGGACAATTTTATTTTTAAAGAGAATCAAAGTTAAAGGACCTGGCCAGAATTTTTTGGCTAAGATTTCCGCTATTTTTGGAATTTTTCTTGCTAATAAATTTAAATCTTCAATTTTGGCGATGTGAACTATTACCGGATTATCTAATGGCCTTCCCTTAACTTCAAATATTTTTCTGACTGCTTTTTTATCCAAAACATTAGCCCCCAAACCATAAACTGTTTCAGTAGGAAAAGCAACCAAACCACTCCCTTTAATAATTTTGGCTGCTTTCTGGATAAGATAATTTTCTGGCTTTTGAGGATGAATTTTAATTACTTCACAAGCCATTTTTCTTTGTTTAAAATTGAATTCTAAGCACAGGTCAAATCGGTTTCCGTAATTCGATTAAGGTAATTTCTGGAGGACAATTAAATCTGATAGGAAAAAAAGAGGTGCCAATTCCTCGATTAACGTGTAAATAAGTAGATTCTATTTTAAAAGGACCTTTGGTATATTGTCGGCCATATTTTGAAAGAGGTTGAATTAATTGTCCCAAAAGAGGAAGATTAACCTGACCGCCATGGGTGTGGCCAACCAAAATCAAATCCATCTTTTTGGTATTTGCTTCTTTCATTATCTCTGGTCCGTGAGCTAATAAGATCCTAGGTTTATCTTCCTCGATTCCCCTCATTGCCTCTAATAAATCATCCCGACCAGTAAAAGGATCATTAACTCCGATTAAATAAATATATTCCTCTTCTAAAATTAATTTTTTATTTTCATTATTTAAAATCAAAATTCCTTTTTCTTCTAATAACTTCTTTATAGTTTCATTGTCATGATTACCTAAAACTCCAAAAATCCGATCTTTGTATCTTTCTCCTAATTTTTGCCAAAAAATTCTCACTGAAGTTAACTTTCTGTCAGTTATTACCTTAGTGACAGGATCAACAAAATCTCCAGTGATAAAAACAAAATTTGGCTTAAGTTCTTCAACTATTTTTAAAATCTTCCTTTCTCTCCAGCCAAACCAAAGAGAATGAAAATCTGAAAGATGGACGATTCTTATTTTATCAAATGGCTGAGGTAAATCTTTTATGATAATAATCTGTCTTTCAATTTGAATATTATTTGGCTCGAGGATCATCGCATAATACCCTAAAGACAGAATTAATAATATTAGAGTTATTCCTGCGAAGTTATTCATCAAATTGTCGTAATAGTGGAACCAATTTCTCTTTTTGGAGAACTTTCTAATAAGAAACATCTATTTTTTTATCAGAATTTTTGAAAGATGTCAAATAATTGCACTGGATGAGGACATGGGTAACACTTTTATTATTTCAGAGGTTGTTTTCTTTGGCAAGATATGGCTCAAAATAGATTCAATCTCTTTTAAGGATGGGAAATCACCATTTTGGTTATTTTCATTCATTTTAAAGTTTTTTTGACTATTGACCATAGGTTTTCATTGCTAATTAATTGATTTAGTTTTGGCCATTTAGGGGTGTTACCTATGTATCTCATCTTTTCCAAAATTTCCGGCGATCTCTCTTTCTTTTAGGCCTTTCCTTAAACCAACTAATAAAAACCAAGTTAGCTTTTTGATAAAAATTTGGTTAAGTCGGGCTTAATATTAACACAGATTTCTTAAGAAAAAAGTTGACAAATTTCATACAGCCGCATAAATTTTGGCAAATTTTACTTTTAGTTCTTTTAGCTCTAATTCTATTTTAAAAAATATCAGCGGAATTTTGCTAAGAAAAACTCCAGAGCCCTAATGAGGATCAAAACACAAATAATAAAATATAGAGCCATATAATATAATCGAATCTCAAAACCAACAGAAGGAATAATATCAAAATATTCTAATATCTTATGTACATAAAAAAGCGGTAAAGCTATAAAGATAAAAGTGAATTTAAGACTAAAGATAAAAATAGATAAAGAGTCATTAAGAGACACATCTGCTGTCATTTCTGTAAAAAGTAATTTATATGTTTCAGAAATAATAAAATACAAACCTATCAAAAAAATTATGAATTTTCCAATAAATTCCATTATTGTCATAAAGAAGATTTTTTATTTTATTTCGAAATGACTGTCGAGTAGAGCACTGGCGCACGCAACCTTAGGCAGAGAGTTTCTATCATCCACACTTTCGCTTGTGGAGTAGGTTCCTAATTCCACCATAGTCCATGTCTCCAGCGCCCCCTCTAAAATTCCGTACGGTGGGATTTCCCCAATACGGCTTCAAACGATAATTCTTCTCAATGCCTTCCTGATCTTCACAGTTTACATTGAGTATATCTACATCAATTCTGTTGACATCTTTATTCCACATCTGAGTGTGGAAGATGTGTCCTTGAGTAGAATTTATCGTCCAGAGCCCCTTCGCTCCATTCCCATTACAGGAACTTCACAGCTACTCCAGGCTCATCCGCCAGTCCTATTCGCCTGTTGAACTTCGTCTATTAGACTTATATCAACAGCCCTTATTGAGTAGGACCTTCCCAACTTTTACTGGTTGGGCTTTCATGGCTCGCCTTGACCCATACCCCGGCTGGTCGCTTAATTGCTTATGTCCGTTTCTTCATTAAGCGTAACAGTCTCTCTCACGAGGAACTAAGAGCTTGACACCAGCAACATCCTGCAAACGATTTCACGCAGGGTAGTTATTTCGGGACGGCAGTCTTTGCTTTATGCTAAGGCTTGTCATTTTGTTAGACCCCTGTATCGTTCCGACTTAACCTTTAAAATAATGGTTAGCCGACTGGCCGTTTACTTCTGGGCTTCCATATAGGTCGTTACCTTCCTATATGCCAGATATAGCTACCTGACCGCTACGGACAATTGTCAGGGTGGGACTTTCACCCACAAGTCCAACCATATTGTTGGCTGCACTCCAACTTATCATCAAAGCTGAACCAAAGATTATGTATTCGATCGTACTTTATGGTTAAGTAAAAGGGGCATTTTAAAACAGGGGATCGAGTCCAATCATTTCCAATCATTTAATTACTTAATTATTATTCTGTCTTTCCTTTTATTGTGTCGTACAATGTATCTTATACGACACAAAGTGACGAAAATCCATAATTCAAACACGATAGTTTAGAAGTAGTTATAAAATCAAAAATGGAAGTGAGCCCCTGA
>DDKT01000083.1 GCA_002339755.1 Patescibacteria group bacterium UBA2591 | reverse complement strand
TGGTATTTCGTAATTCAAGGTCCTATAGTATTTACGTTAAACAATTCAATAGTTTCATTTTATCATATTTTAGCGCGGCTTGGTATGATGATAATATCTTTGCGATTAAGAAAATTTTTTGATTTTAGATTTGAAAAAAGATATGATATAATAAAATAAATCTTAATTATGGTGCCGTAGCCAAGGAGTTAGGCAACGGTCTGCAAAACCGTTTACACCGGTGCAAACCCGGTCGGCACCTCTTTGTTTCGAATTCTAAATTTTGAAGGCGAAAGTATATAAATTTCAAAAGAGAAAAACCAAATCAATGATGACTAGAGGAGTAAACAGTTTTTTTATTTCTTTTTTAATTTAATTTTTGACTTTCTGTCTTTCTCAACTATTTAATTGGATTAAACCTTTAAATTGTAATTAAGAAAGTTCTCGATTAGGAGGCGAGGCAATTCTTTGGCACCAGCTTTAATCCTCCTTTTGTTCAAGATAAACTTTTTGAGCTCGAGACTTAAGTTAAATTTTTGTCTTGATTTTGAGGTTTGAATATAATTTTTTCAGCTCTTGATTTTTGTTTAACAAAATATAATCTTCATGAAACAAAGATTCATTATCGTCGATGGCAATGCATTGCTTCATCGAGCTTGGCACGCCCTGCCACCCTTAACTACTAAAAAAGGAGAATTAGTTAACGCTGTTTATGGTTTTATTTTGGTTTTCTTGAAAGTCCTTAAAGAATTAAAGCCTAACTATATTGCTGTTACCTTTGATAAAAAAGAACCCACCTTTCGACATAAAGAATTTAAAGAATATAAAGCCGGACGAGAGAAACAGCCCGATGAACTTTATCAGCAGATTCCTCGCATTAAAGAATTAATAGAAGCTTTTAATGTCTCTATTTATGAAAAAGATGGATTTGAAGCTGATGATATCATAGGTACTTTGACCAAAGAAATAGCTAAAAAATTTCTAAATATTGAAAATATTATTGTAACTGGAGATTTAGACACTTTACAATTAGTTGATGAACGAACTAAAGTTTACGGCCTTAAAAAAGGAATTACTGAAACTATACTTTATGATCAAAGAAAGGTAAGGGAAAAATATAATTTAGAACCAAGGCAATTGATTGATTTTAAAGCCCTAAAAGGCGATCCTTCGGATAACATTCCAGGAGTTAAAGGGATCGGAGACAAAACAGCCACTGAGTTGCTTAAGAATTTTAAAACTTTAAAGGGAGTTTATCAAAACCTGGATTTGATAAAAGAGAAAACAAGAAAATTATTAGAAGAAAATAAGGATAAAGCTTTTTTTTCCAAAAAGTTAGTTACCATTGTTGAAGATGTGCCAATAAACTTTGATCTGAATGATTGTAAAATTCAGAAATTCAATAGAAATAAAATAATAAGACTTTTTCAAGAATTAGAGTTTAAATCGTTGCTTGAGAGAATTCCCCAGGGTGATTCGACTAAAGATGAATATTTGACAATCAAAAAAGAAGTAAATTATCAACTTATTGAGACTCAAGAAAAATTTGAGAAATTTTTAAAGATTTTTAAGAAGCAAAAAATTTTTGCTCTAGACACAGAAACTACTAATTTAGATCCCTTTAGGGCAGAATTGTTAGGGATTAGTTTTTCTTGGAAGGAGAAAGAGGCTTTTTATCTTTGCCTTGATCAATCGAAATCCCAATTAAAAAATATTCATTTAAATGAGTTAAAGAAATTTTTGGAAGATCCAGAAATTATTAAAGTTGGACACAATATAAAATATGATTTAGGAGTCTTAAATGAAGCAGGAATTTTTCCTCGAGGCATAAGTTTTGATACTATGATTGCTTCCTATCTTTTAAATCCGGGCTCTCGGGTTCACGGTTTAGATAATTTAGTTTTTGCCGAATTTGGTCATCGAAAAATTTCTTTTTCTGATCTAGCTGGTCAAGAAAAAACTCTTTCTATAAAACAGATCCCTTTAGAGAAATTAAGTTATTATTCTTGTGAAGATGCTGACTATGCTTTTCGATTAGTTCCTAAATTAAGGCTTCAATTAGAAGAGAAAAACCTTTTAAATTTGTTCCAAAAAATAGAAATGCCTTTAGTTTCAGTTTTGGTTAAAACGGAAAGAAATGGTGTAAAAATTAACTCAAATTTTTTAAAAAATTTATCTCAAGAACTAGAAAACAAAATTCAAAAGCTGAAAGTCAACATATATAAATTAGTTGGTTGTCAATTTAATATAGATTCTCCCTTGCAACTAAAAGAGGTGTTATTTGAAAAATTAAAAATTACTAGTCAGGAGATAAAAAAAATAAAAACAGGACTTTCTACCGCTGCTAAGGAATTAGAAAAATTGAAGGGCCAACATCCAGCTATTGATTTAATTTTAGAATATCGGGAGTTGTCTAAATCGAAATCAACTTATTTAGATGCTTTGCCGATTTTAGTCAATTCAAAAACTGATCGCATTCATACAAATTTTAACCAGACTATTACTGCTACTGGTAGACTTTCTTCTTCTGGTCCAAATTTACAAAACATTCCGATACGAAGTGAGCTTGGTTGTCAAATAAGAAAAGCCTTTATTGCTGAACCTGGCTATAAATTAGTTTCTATTGATTACTCGCAAATAGAACTAAGAATTGCCGCTTCTTTAGCTAATGACCAAAAAATGATTGAAACTTTTAAGCGAGGAAAAGACATCCATCAACAAACTGCTTCAGAAATTTTCGGTTGTCCTTTGGATAAAGTTAGTTCTTTAATGAGAAGGCAGGCAAAGACAATAAATTTTGGTATTATCTATGGCATGGGCGTTCATGGTTTAGCTCAAGCAGCCGGCCTTGGCCAGGAAGAAGCAAAGAATTTTATGGAAAAATACTTTACAGTTCATCAGGGAATTAAAAATTATATCGAAGAAACAAAGGCCTTGGCTCGCTCTTTGGGTTATGTAGAAACACTTTTTGGCCGAAGACGTTGGCTGCCAGATATTGTTTCAAATGTAGCTCAAATTAAAAATGCAGCAGAGAGAATGGCTATAAATTTTCCTATCCAAGGCACAGCGGCAGATATAATAAAAATGGCTATGATAGAATTAGATAAACAAATTGATAGTTTGGGTTGGGAGATAAAAATGATTTTACAAGTTCACGATGAATTGGTTTTTGAAATAAAGGAAGATTTAGTTAAAAAAGCAAGCCCAATAATTAAAGAAATCATGGAGACAGTTTGTCATTTAAGGGTTCCACTTGAGGCAGAAGTTTTTTGGGGAAATAATTGGGGAGAAATGGAAAAAATAAATTGATCATGAAGTATCTTTAGTTTTATTTTATTTATTTCGGCAGAGGTGAATTTTGAAATGGAGATAGAAGATCTCGTGACTGAAATTTAAAATTTATTCTTTGCTTTATATTTTACCTTTTATTTTATTAAGACGTAAAATGAATTTACAAGAAAAATACATCACAAAGGTCATTCCTGCCTTGAAAGAGAAATTTGGCTATAAAAATGATTTGGCTGCACCGAAACTGTTAAAAGTTATTATTAATACCGGAATCGGTCAGGGGCTAAAAGATCCTAAATTTAAAGAAACTGCAAAACAGACTCTTGCAAGGATCACTGGCCAGAAGCCCGTTGAAAGAAAAGCAAAAAAGGCGATTTCTGGATTTAAAATTCGCCAAAATCAAATTATTGGCCTAGTGGTTACTTTACGAAGGGAAAGAATGTATGATTTTGTTGATAAATTGATTAATATTGCCTTGCCCCGAACTAGAGATTTTCGAGGACTTGATCCTAAGTCTCTAGATGGTAAAGGCAATCTTACTATTGGATTTAGGGAACACTTAGCCTTTCCTGAAATAAAGGCAGACGAAGTAGAAAAATTACACGGCTTGGAAGTAACTATAGTAACCACGGCTAAGAATGACGAAGAAGGGTTAGAATTGTTGAAATTATTGGGCTTCCCTTTTAAATAACTTATATGAATTTTATTAAGAGCTTCGGGCAGCTATCAAAAAAAGATATTTATATTGCCGGCGGCAAAGGCGCGTCGCTTGGCGAAATGATCCAAGCGAAAATTCCTGTTCCGCAGGGATTTGTTGTTTTGGCTTCAGCTTTTGAGAAGTTTTTGGAAGAAACTGATCTTAATGTAGAAATTGAAACTTTATTGCGTCAAGTTAATTTAAAAGATATTAATTCAGTGGACAGGACTTCAAACGAAATTAGAGATTTGATTTCAGATGCAGAATTTCCAAAAGATATTGGCAAAGAAATTCAAAAAGAATTTTTAAAACTCAAAGCAAAAAATGTGGCTGTAAGAAGTTCTGCCACTGCTGAAGATTCCTCAATTGCTTCTTGGGCTGGACAGCTCGAAACTTATCTTAATACCACAAAAAGCAATCTTTTGGAAAATACAAAGAAATGTTGGGCTTCGATTTTTACTCCGCGAGCTATTTTTTATCGTCTCGAAAAAAAATTAGATGGCTTAAAAAATTCAGTGGCAGTAATAATCCAAAAAATGATTCAATCAGAGGTTTCTGGGATTTGCTTTACTGTTCATCCAATAACAAGAAATTATGATCAAATGGTAATTGAGGCAGGGTATGGTTTAGGAGAGGCAATTGTAGGCGGGAAAATAACCCCTGATACTTATGTAATAAATAAGTCAAAACTAAACTCAGGGATCCAAGATCTAATTTTAGATAAAAATATTTCTGAGCAAGAGATAATGATCGTCAAAGACATTCAAGGCACAAAAGAAGTAAAAGTGTCAAAATTAAAACAAGAAAGACAAAAATTGAAAGATAGTCAAATATTGAAATTAGCCAAAATCTGTGATAATATAGAAAAACATTATCAATGTCCCCAAGACATTGAATGGGCCTTAGAGAAAAAAAAGTTTTACATCTTGCAATCACGACCTATTACAACTCTTAGTTAACCGCCCTGGAGAGTGTTTGGGGAGATTTTAAGATAAGAATAATCCTTGCGTCCTTTCTTCAATTTCCGGGTGGAAAACAAAATAAAGCCTATATTCATATGAAAATAAAAAAGGGAGACAATGTTAAAATAATTGCTGGTAAAGACCTTGAAAAAACGGGCAAGGTCCTTAGAGTTTTACCTAAAGAAGGGAAAGTTATTATTGAAGGACTGAATTTAAGAGTAAAGCATGTCCGCCCTCGAAGAGAAAGAGAAAAAGGGCAACGCATCTCTTTTCCTGCTCCTATGGATATTTCAAATGTGATGCTAGTCTGTAACAAATGTAATAAAGCAACGCGTGTTGGTTACAAGACCTTGGAAAATAAAAAGAAGATAAGGATTTGTAAAAAATGCGGAGAGATGACGTAAGAAGATTTGGTAGATTTATAATTCTTGATGTAAATGAGGCAAACTAATATTCTAAATAATAACGTCGACTTTTAGATTAGTCAAAACTAGTTAAAATTTTTATTACTACGAAATTATGATTATCTTTCTCTACGGACTGGATACTTATCGGTCAAGACAAAAATTAGAAGAATTAAAAAAGAAATTTATCCGAGAAGTAGATAAATCTGGTTTAGATATCATAAAATTAACTAAAGAAGATATAACTATAAGTAAATTTAGAGAAGCAGCTTTAACGCCTGCTTTTTTTTCGCGAAAAAGAATGATTATCATTGAAAACATTTGCCAGAGCAAAGATTCTCAACTTAAAAATACTGTTCTTAAATTTATCGAAAAGCGCCACAAAAAAAACGACAATATTATCATTTTTTGGGAAGATGTAGCAAAAAGTAATGATAAATTATTTACTCGCTTAACTCTCGAAAGGTATTCCCAAGAATTTCCCTTGTTAAATAACTATAAACTAACCGAATGGATTAAAAAAGAAGTGATTAAACAAAAAGGCAAGATTGAAAAGGCGGCAGTTGATTTCTTAATTAGCCTAGGCCCGAATCTTTGGTTGTTGTCTAATGAAATAAATAAACTTATTTCCTACAAGAGAGATAAAGTCATAACTCTTGATGATGTAAAATTATTAGTTAAGCCCAAAATTGACGAAAACGTCTTTAATTTAGTTGATGCCATAGGGAGGAAAGATAAAAATTTAGCCCTAAAACTTCTCAATGAGCAGTTAGAAAGTGGCATTTCTTGGTCCCAACTTTGGTCTATGATTATTCGACAGTTCAGAATTTTACTACAAATTAAATTTTCTTTTTTGACTAATTCTTCTGATTCTGAACTTAATTTACACCCTTATGTTTTGAAAAAAACTAAAACCCAAGCCAAAAATTATTCCCTGGAAGAGCTTAAAAATATTTATGAACGATTGCTAAAGATAGATAGTCAACTAAAGACTACTTCAATTGATCCGAAGGTTTTGTTTAATTTGTTTATTGTAAAATATTGAAGAGCTGAAAAGGAATAAAAAAGGATTGGGAGTGACATACTGATATTTGCAAATTGGCTTGTGGGACTTTCTTTAATTTTGGCTTAATTTTGAACAAAAATCAAGACAACTTAATTTGCGACACTCGGTAGTCGTGTCAACAGATTTAACTAGGTATAAAAAAGTTTTTGGTTATCTCAGATAAGAAGTAAGTGAATTTAGTTTTAACTCTTTAAACTACCTTACTTTTCACTCATTTTGTTAGATGAATTTCACTTACTTTTTAAATCCGTTAACCAATACCATTTCACTTACTTTTTAGATCATTTAATACGATTCTTGATATAATTTTTGATATCTTGGTATAATAAAGATGATATTTTAATTTTTAATTAGTCTTATTAAAATTATAAAATTGTTTAGTTATTATTCACTATTATGGCTTTACCAACTCAAAAACGTACCAAATCATCTCGAAAAAAAAGAGCTTTGCATTTTAGAATAGAAAAGGCGAAATTGACACCTTGTCCTGAATGCAGAAAACCAGTTTTGTCTTATCGAGCTTGTCATTCTTGCGGTCATTATGCCAGCAGAAAAGCTCTTAAACCAAAAGAGGAAAAAAAGAAAAAAAAGAAAAAGTAAGTAGTAAGTATAAGAAACGAATTTGGAAAATGGATGAATTAAGCTCGGGACCTGAAGATTTAATACTATTTGGATGCTATCTTTATAATCGACCCAAATAATGCTCCAGTATTTCAATCAAAATCAACTCTGAAAATGGTTGATGGCCGATGACTGGATTAAGTAGGTAAATAAATATAATCTGAATAGACTAAATTTTTATTAATAAAATTAGGGCGAAAACAGCTAAAATTTATGAAAAATCTTATCATGCGCCATCCTTAATCAAGGAGGTGGCATCAATTATTTGACTCCTATTCAAAAACTGCTAAAATTAGAATTAGAAACGAAAAGTTCATTAGCAAAGCTTCAAGATCGAGCTGATAAACTTTCAACATTAACTGATAGTGGAGCAGTTAGTAAGATATTAACCAATCAAAATTCTAATCTAATCATTCTAATCATTTCCGTCCTCGAATTGGTCAGACAATTTTAATCTAAATTCTTTAATTCTATGTCTAATCGTCATTTAGCTCGGAGTATTGCTCTACAAAGTCTTTATCAATGGGACTTTTTTTCTTCTAATTTAACAAAGGGTCGAAGCGCAATCCCTTTTGAAAAAGTTGATAAAGAAAAAGAACTTTCTGAAATCATCAAATATAATTTAAAAGAATTTGCTCCAAGGCTTATCTCTAAAGACTTTGTTGAAGAAATAATTCAAGGGGTTATTAAAAACTTTTCTGCCATTGATAAGACAATCGAGAAATACGCTCCAGAATGGCCAATTCACCAGATTACCCTTATTGATCGAAATATTTTAAGAATCGGAATTTATGAATTAAAATTTTCTAAAAAAATCCCACCCAAAGTAGCTATTAATGAAGCAATCGAGTTGGCCAAGTCTTTCGGTGGTGAATCCTCAAGTAGATTTATCAATGGAGTATTAGGATCAATTTATAAAAAGAAGCTGTCATCCAAGGCGGCCAAATGATCAAAAATTGAGTTAATTTTGAATTCTCTTTATCATCCTAAGTTTTTTCATAATACTTAGGATGAATTTTTAGAATGAATTTCATAAAAAATTTCTGCGTCTCAAAATGAAATTTGCCACTTGATCTTAACTATACCCCTGCACTCGCTGGGTTCTAAAATTTTTTAACCATCGTCAGAGAGGTCTCTTGGATAAAATTGTTCAATCTCTTTTAGCTTTTGGAAAACCAATCAAGATTGCTTCCCCTAAACAGAAATAGAAATTCGAGCGATCCTTTATTACTTTATTATCTCAAAGAGCTAAATCTTGTGCCTGAATCTACCCCATTACCATTTTTAAAAAGTTGGGGCAACCATTTTGGCGGTTACCCCCTGTGTTTACACTATTCACCTGACACACCTTTTGAGTGCAAGTGCCTCCTTACGAATAGCCTCTGCCAACTTGGTGTTGTTTTCAGCAACCGCCTGAGTAAAGGCGTGTCCCAATTGCATGAGCTTGCCCTCTATATTGGGATTATCGGTCAGGAATGTTGTGTCCACCTTCTTTCTACTTTTCATTACTTATCACCTCCTTTGGTTGTTGGTTTAGATTATTTTTATCAAATAACAACTATCTATGTCAAGCTAAAATAGCTAAATTTATTTTTGATAACTCGTTTTTAGACAATTTAGATGAATTAAGGGCATAAATATCGATCTTTTGCGATGTATTGTGAACAAAATCTGACTTTTATCTCAATTATTTATCATTTATTTCTTAAATTTTTAGTTAAAACGGATACCTTCCTTATTTTTAAAGAAAATTTGTAATTTTATCCTAAAATGCATCTAATTACATCTCAAAATAAATTAATAGTTTTCCGAAATCTCGAATTAGTTATATTTTAAGACATTTTTCGAAATTGTCTCCCAAGAAAATTATCACCTTGGTCCAATTTTTGAACTTTATTCTTTGTTGTCTGTGTTATCCTTTTTTAATTTCTTATTCAATCAGTCTAAATTATTGGTCTACTTAGTTTTGCTTCCCCTTTTTTCTTTATTTTAAAGTAATTTTGTCTTAGTTTTAGAAAAAAAATCAGCTTTGAATTTTAACTACTGATCCACATTCTGGAATCTCGGCAAAAAATCATAAAAAAATCTATAAAGATAAAATAAAAAAAACAAAAACCTAATAGTAATAAGTCTTTCTATGCTTATTTTTGGCTAATTTAAGCTATTTTTTAAAAAATAAATGTTAAAGATGAATGTTTATACCAATACTAAAAATCCCTGCCTGGAGATGAAGAATTAAGCCTTGGTAATGAACAAAACTTTGGTAAAAATTGGTAAAAACCTAAAAAATCAACACTTTTTCTTGAGAAATTTCCTTTATTTTGCCTTGTTTTTAGGAAATTTGCCAAAGTTTAGTAATGAAATTTTTAATTTTGTGTTCCACGTGGAACATTCGATCAGAGTCTACATTACATAAGGTATGTCAAATGATTATATTAGGGCTTACGCATTTTGAATTTTTAGTTTAAATAAAAGCAATTCTGTCTTTTCAGGACGAAAACTATAATTCCGTTTTAATTGATAAAATTGATAAAACACCTATTATCTGTTTGGTTAATAGTTTTTCCTTTAAAATAAGCTAAAATTGGTTAGAAATAGGCTTTGTTTTGATTTTTACAGGACTTACGCACTTTGAATTTTTAGTTTAAATAAAAGCAATTCTGTTCTTTCGGGATGAAAACTATAATTCTGTTTAATTTGATAAAATTGATAAAATATCTGTCTGACTAATAGTTTTTCCTTTAAAATTCAATAAGATAAACTAGAATTTGATTAGAGATAGAGATAGGGTTTGTTTGGTTTTATAGATTTTTGTTTTAAAATTAACCTTTTACCTTTATTTTATTTTAGCATAATTTTAAAGGTGCGTAACTCCTGCGTATTAAATGATCTAAAATGTAAGTGAAATGATATTGATTAACCGATTTAAAAAGTAAGTGAAATAATTAAGGTAAAATAGGATAAAAAGACTTACTAT
>DDKT01000066.1 GCA_002339755.1 Patescibacteria group bacterium UBA2591 | reverse complement strand
TTTATTAATTTCGAAGTATTTTTCAGAGATAACTGTTTTTATACTTTTTAAAAATTTAGTTTTTGATTAGGGTAGAAATTTTTTGTGGCAAACCAATCCAAGCATAAAAACATTTAGAGGAACAGTGCTTTTTGCAATTTTTTCTATCTTTTCAGTAGCATCGATTGGAAATATTTTGTTGGTAAAATTTTTTAGTTGTTTTATTATCTCTTTTAATTCAGGATATTCTTTTTTATCCATATAACTGGAAATAGGGATAATCTTAGAGACATTAATCACCAATTGGGTTTTATTTGAGATATAGTGTAGACATCTTAAAGTTTCAAGAGGCTCAAAGGCAATAATTAAATCTGCCCCTTGAAAAGAAATTAAAGGAGAATAGATTTTTTTACCAATCCTTATATGAGTTTCTAAATGTCCGCCTCTTTGAGCTAAGCCGTGTATTTCACTCATCTTGACATCAAAACCAGAACTTAAAGCAGCTTGAGCAATTATTTTAGCCAAACTTATTACTCCTTGGCCACCTACACCAGTGATGATGATATTGTAAGATTTATTTTGCATATTTTTAATTATTTCTACATTACTCCATAGCAGCTTCTTTCTTTATTGCCCCAAAGGGGCAAATTTTAATACATACCCCACAACCAGAACAAAGGTCTTTCTTTACTTGATATTTTTTATTTTCATATTTTATAGCAGGACAGGCCCATTTGTGAACACAAGTACCGCATTTTTTGCAAATATTTTGATTTATTTCAGAGGCGACGATTTTTTCTGCCTTTTTTCGTTTTTCTCTCCAGGAAACCAAAATGCATTCTCTTTTTGCCACAATAACTGAGAGATGGTCTTTGTTTAAAAATTCCTTAACTGTTTTTTTCATTTCTTTTATCTTATAAGGATCAATTGTTTTGACATTTTTTATACCACAAGCTCGAGCAATGTTTTCTATTTTTATAGCATAAGTTTCTTCGCTCATACCTGTTAGACCTGTTCCTGGATTTGGTTGATGGCCAGTCATAGCTGTAATTCGGTTATCTAAAACAATAAGCAAAAAATTTGATTTATTATAAACTGCATTGATTAGAGATGGAAAGCCAGCATGGAAAAAAGTGGAGTCTCCGATAAAAGAAATGACTTTTTGGTTAGTTGCTCTTTTGATTCCTTGAATGATTCCTAGGCCTGCTCCCATAGCATAGATAAAATCTTGCATTTGATAGGGCGGAAAAAATCCTAACATATAACAGCCGATGTCTCCAGCAAAGATAACATCAGAGGCTTGAGATTTGACAGCAAAAAAAGTAGCTCGATGCGGACAGCCAGGACAAAGAACCGGAAATCTTCTTAAGATATCTAATTTAGGTAAAATAGTTTTTATCTTAGAAATTTTGTTGGCTAAGAATATTTTGTTAATAGTTGTTTCTATTATTTCGGGATTAAATTCTCCATAAGCAGGAAGAATATCTTTGCCTTTTATTTTAACTTTTGGATTTATCTCCTTAGCTATCTCTTTGATTTTATTTTCCAAAAATGGGCCTAACTCTTCTATAATTAGAATAAATTTTTTATTTTTTATAAATTGAGTAATTAATTTTTGAGGCAGGGGATAAGTAGTTCCTACCTTGAGTATGGGAATTTTAAGTCCTAATTTTTTTAAAGTTTCTTTGAGATAACAAAAAGAAACACCAGATGTGATGATCCCATTAGGGCTATTTAATTTGTTATTTTCAAGATAATTCAAATTTGATTCTTCAAAATATTTTTTTATCTTTTCCATTTTTTCTAATAAAATTTTGTGTTTTTCTACTATTTGTGGGCTAAAGGTGTTAAATTTTTGATAATCTTTTTTAAACACTCCATTTGTTTTTGGTTTTTTAATTTTGTTTAGTTTTACTAAAGCAGAAACATGATTCACTCTGGTAGTAGTTCTTATCAAAACAGGGATTTTAAATTTTTCTGAGATTAAAAAAGCTTCTTTAACAAAATTTTTTGCCTCTTGAGGGTCAGCTGGTTCTAACATGGGAATATTAGCTAAAGGAGCATGATAACGAGAGTCTTGTTCTGATTGGATAGAACTCCAGCCTTGGGGGTCGTCACTTATTGCTATCACAAGGCCAGCTTCTGGCTCAAGATAAATTGAGGGCAAAAGACTGTCTAAAGCTACATTAAGACCAAAATGTTTAAAAGCAACTAAAGATTTAAATCCTGCCAAAGAAGCGCCAATGCCTATTTCTAAAGCCACTTTCTCATTAGTAGAATATTCAAAATAAATACCAACTTCTTTAGCTATTTTGGAAAAAGTATCTCCGATCTCTGAAGTTGGAGTTCCAGGATAGGTAGAAACAACATTCACTCCCATTTCTAAAGCTCCTCTAACAATAGCTTCGTTGCCTAAAAGGAAAGCTGATCCTCTTTGTTTGTTTAGTGTTTTTTTGAGCATAATAATAGCCTGTTTATAGTTCTGGTTTCAATTTTGGTGAATTACTTTTGATTTTTTAATAAATTTTCTAAAAATACAAATATACTTTTAGCTGCTATGCCACCTTCAGCGCAAGCAGTGATGATTTGCTTAAACCCATTTGAACCTGTAGTAATATCTCCGCTAGCCCAGACGCCTGAAATATTTGTTGATTGATCTTTGTTAACCACAATGTAGCCTAGTTTGTCAGTTTTGATTTTTAATTGTTTAGTTAAAGTTGTATCTGGCTCAAAACCTATTTCAATAAATACTCCATCTATTGGCAATTTTTTTTTATTTTTAAAAGATTTATTCAAAATAATAAATTCTAATTTATTTTCCCCTCCCAGTTCAGTTACTTTGGTACGATAAAGAACTTCAACTTTTGGATTATTTAGGATCCGTTCAATCCAGAAAGTCTCTCCTTTTATACTGTCTTCCAGGCATATCTGATAGACTTTTTTTGCTATTTTGATCAAACAAAGAACAGCAAAAACAGCGCTAGGCCCATTTCCAATTATAGCTACTTTTTTATTTTTGAAAAACATCGAATCGCAGGAAAAACAATAAGAAACTCCTTTGCCAATGTATCTTTCTTCGTTAAAGATGTCTAATTTTTTCTTTCTGGTACCAAAAGCCAATAAGATAGTTTTACTTTTGAATTCTTTGCCATTGAGAGTAATTACTGAAAAAATATTATCTTTTTTCTCTAATTTTATTACTTCATCTAAAATTATTTTATTTTTTAAGCTTTTAGTATGTTCTAGTATTTTTTCTTTCAATCTTGTGCCTGTTATTTCTTTTTCTGGAGGAAAATTGCAGATTTTATGAGCCAAGCTTAGTTTACCTCCGATTGAATCACTAATTATTAGGTTAGATACTTTATAATAAGAAAGATAGATTGAAGCAGTCAAGCCAGCTGGTCCAGCGCCAATGATGATAGTATCGTAAAGAGTTTTAGAGATATCTCGAGGCACTATTTTAAATCAAAATAAAAAAATTAAATTCAAGCATTAAATTCAGATCCCGTAAAGATCAAATATTCCTTAAAATTTTGCTTTCTTAAATGTTATTTAAAATAAAAGAGAGTTCTTTCTTAAGAGTTTCTTTTGATTTTAAGCCTATAAGTTCTTTTACCACTTTTCCGTTTTTGAATAATTGTAAATTAGGAATACTTTGAATTTGGTATTTCTTTACTAATTTTTGGCTCTTAGGATCTCCAGCATCAAATTTGACTATTTTTAGTTTATTTTTTAATTCACTTGCTAATTCATTTAAAACAAGCTCTAGCATTTTACAAGAGCTACACCAAGAAGCCCAAAAATCTACCAAAACAGGAATTTTAGACTTTAATACTTCTTTTTCAAATGTTTTATTTGTGAGATCAATTATTTGAGGCATATTTTTAAAATTCAAAAATCAAAGTCTAAAATAAATTTTAAATAGACGCTCATTCAAAGAAATTTCCCCATCTAATTCAAATTCTAACATTCTGTGGTGATAATGTCAAAAGAATTTAAAATTGAGACTACTAGATAATTTAGTAATCTCATTTTGAATACAACGATTGAGTGCTTGCATTTTATCTAAAACTAAAATTGATACGCCAGATTACTCATTTGAAATTTTATTTTAAAAAAAGAAGGGAGAACGAAGTCTCCCTTTATTTATTTGTTATCATTCTAATGTTGGTTACTTACTATCTTCCAATCAATTCTTTAATTCTTTCAGCGTTCCACAAACGCCGTGGGAGTCTCAGAGTGACTTCGTCTTCCGTTATCCTTGTTATGGGAAGTCTTCCTATTTCTGAGACTGGATGATAGATTATTATTTTAATAAAATCTGGGTCTATCTCAGCTTGTTTTAATAAGTCTCTTATTTCAGCTTGAGAGGTAGCTGGAAGATGTATTGTCGTATCTCCACAATACTCTCTGTAAGAGCAAGTGATTTTCCATATTTTGGGAAACTCCGCTATTATTATCTTCTCATTTTTATCGCAATACGCTATTCCAACTAAAGAAAATGGTGGGAAGATTAGACTTATTTTTTCTATACTATTTTTTAGTCGCTGATCTTGGTTTATGTACTTAAGTTCCAGAAATTCTAAAAACGAGTTATCTAGAATTATGTACTCGATGCTATACAAAGTTGTTTCCCTTAATTCTTTAAAACGTTCTTTTATTTTGTATTTCAGATCTTTTGTTGTCGCTACTTCTTCTGTCTTTGGTTCCGTAAATTCGTCAACCCTCATTTCTAAGGGCTCTTTTAAAAATCCTTCGCAAAAAATGCCCTTCTTTCCTTTTTCACACACAAAGCCAACTGCTTCTTTCTCAAAAGTCAACATTAAAAATTCTTGATTCGAAAAATTGATGTTAAGCATAATTTGTGCATTTCTCGAATTCGAATCAAGAGTTATTTCTCCAGAAATCTTTTTCCCCCTGAAATAATCCTGAACCACCCTTCCCAAGAGTTCCGTATTTGGCCATGTCCATTCTGCTCCCATCTTTCACACCTCCTTAAAGTTTTAGTTTTTCGAGAATCCCAAGTTGGACACAAGGTTTAAGTTTATTGTTTTTAAGTTTTAAATTCCCTTACGCCCATCTTAGAGTATTCCCAGAGATTTTTATTTCAATTTTAAAATTAACATATTAAAACATATCTGTCAAGGATTTTTTCTCGAATATGTCAAGGCTATTTAGAAATGTCATACTTTGGAGAAATATGTGTCATAATCTTCTTAAGAAAGGTCGAATCATTATCGCGGAAAGCCTTTGATTTCCTCACTTTCAAGTAAAATTACGAAGTCTTCGATTAATAGTCAGGGATGAGACTCTTAATGCCTTAAACCCGGTTACATTTTAGATCATTTGATACGGGGGCTTGACTTTTTTCTGTAGATATGTTAAAATTAATTTGTTACCGTGATAGATAATAGGTAATCCTTACCATGAGGGAATCATGGAATTTTGTACTTTGAAAGGAGGAAAATAGATGAAAGGAATAAGAATTACAAAGGCAACAAATAATGCACGGGCAATCGTGATTATAAGGGAAAAAGAAGAGCTTTATATAATTGGCTGCTTCGGAAGCGAAAAAATTAAAACGATGGAAGGCCCAAAAGATGAGATTGAAAAAGCATTAACTGAGTATCCAGAGAAAATCTCTCTGGACGGAGGGGTCATTGTAGATCTTTCGAGCAGAAAAGCTCTGAAGAATCCGGAAACCAAAGACGATGCTTTTCTTTATTTCACAACTCCAGAAGAGGGACCCGATTTAATCACTGTAAACAGGGCTTATTTTCGGAGGAAGTTATGGGCCCTCTTGAAAGAAGAGTTTTAAATCTTCATAGAGGAGAAAGAAAATAAGATCTCCGTCTCCTCAATACAGAAATTGCCCAATGGCTATTAGGATATTTCCTAATGGCCATTTTCTTTTCTTAATGAATGACCTTAATGGTTAAGATTGGTACAAAAGTCAACACTCTAGATTTTGAAAATTTTAGTATTAACTCGTGTTAAGTCATTTAGCTCCCTATTAAAATAGGTTCTCGTTGGTGGCATAGAAAACTATTCCTAATTGATTTTAATTTCTTTTTTGATTTAACCTTTTTGATTTTACCATACATCTCGTATATTATCTTTGGTTAAATTTTTAAACGAGGGACATAGCGAGATTCGATCCTGATGTAATTCTTTTTTAAATGACCTAACCAATACTTCTCGATTGGATTTTAGATTGACCCAATTCGAAGTTGAAAAGATAAAGAAAATGTGGTATAATCTCTTTAGAAACAATATTTTGGAGAACAATTAATTTTATAGTTAAAAATGAAAAATTTAAACCTAAAAATCATCGATATAAAAAAGAAAAAAAGTAAGATTTTTTTCTCTTGTCTTTTTATTTTCCTGCTCATTTGTTCTCTTTTGTATTCAGTAAAAGCAGAAGACGAACTTAAAGAATTGGATGTTAAAATTAAAGAAAGAAGGCAAAGTATTGAGGAATTAAAGAAGCAACAAAAGATTTATGAAAAAAATATTAAGATCAAGCAACAAGAAATAATTTCTTTAAAGAATCAAGTCGATCTTCTAGATAACCATTTAACTAAAACCAAAATAGAGATCGAAATGGTAGAAACTGAAATTGAAAGCAACAACTTGGAACAAGAAAACTTAAAATTACAAATTGAAGAAAAAGAAAAAAAAATTGGAGAACAAAAAGAAAAAATAGCAGAAATCATCAGACTTATTTATCGAGAAGATCAGAGAAGTTATTTAGAAATTCTTTTATTAAACGATTCTTTAGCTGATTTTTTTAATCAAATAAAATATTCTGAAAGTCTTCAAGAGGCTCTGCAAGATACTTTGGATAAACTCCAATTAATCAGAGAAGCTCTGCTGGTTCAAAAGAAAGATTTAGAAGTTAAAAAAGAGAACTTAGAAAAATTGAAAGAAAGATCAACGAGAAAAAGGGCTCAGCTGGAATATCAGGCAGAAGCCAAAAAAGTACTTTTAACTCAAACAGAAGGAGCGGAGAAAAAATTTCAGAGTTTACTTATAGAATTACGACGAGAGCAAGAAGAAATCAATGCAGAAATTGTTGTTCTGGAACAAAGATTGAGAATAAAATTGACTGAAAGAGAAAAAGGCAAAGAATTTGAAAAAGGAATAGTTTTAAATTGGCCTGTACCAAAAAGTGTTGTCACTGCTTATTTTCATGATCCTGATTATCCTTTTCGCTATATTTTTGAACATCCAGGAATTGATATCAGGGCCAAGCAAGGAACTCCGGTAAAAGCAGCGGCTAGCGGTTATGTAGCTAGAGCAAAAGATGCTGGCATGGGTTATAGTTATATTCTAATTATCCACGATGGAGGGATTTCTACTGTTTATGGTCATCTTTCTAAGATTTTTGTCTCAGAGGATACATATGTAACCAGAGGTCAAGTGATTGGTCTTTCCGGAGGACTACCTGGCACTCGAGGAGCTGGTCGTTTAACTACAGGAGCCCATCTTCATTTTGAGGTAAGGATGAATGGAATCCCTGTTAACCCCTTAGGATATTTACCATAGTAAATTCAAAAAATTTTTGAATAATTATCTACTTTCATTGATTTATTCACACTTAATGTCTAGTAAATTTTATCTGACTACTCCTATCTATTATGTTAATGACAAACCTCATTTAGGACATGCCTATACGACAATAGCAGCTGATGCTTTAGCAAGATATCATCGAATGAAAAAAGAAGAGGTCTTTTTTTTAACAGGAACTGATGAACATGGAACAAAAATAATGGAAGCAGCTGAAAAAGCTAATAAAAAACCAAAAGAATTTTGTGATCAAATAAGTCAAGAATTTAAAAAAACCTGGCAAAATCTCAATATATCTTATGATTATTTTATCCGAACTACTAGCAAAAAACATCAAAAGACAGTAGAGAAAATCTTATTAAAATTAAAGAAAAAAGGTGTTATTTATAAAAGTAAATATAAAGGACTTTATTGTTCTGGATGTGAGAAATTTTTGAGAAGAAAAGAATTAATTAATAATTTGTGTGTTTTTCATCAGAAAAAACCAAAAGAAATTTCTGAAGAAAATTATTTTTTTTCTTTAAAAGAATATCTTCCTCAGCTTAAAAAAATGATAGAAAAGGACAAAATTAAAATTTTACCTCCTGAACGCAAAGCTGAGGTTTTGGGATTATTCAAACAAAAAACAGGAGATTTTTCTATTTCTAGAGAGAAGGTAGAGTGGGGGATAAAGATGCCTTGGGATAAAAGTCAGACAGTTTATGTCTGGGTAGATGCTTTAATAAATTATTTGAGCGGAACAGAATGTAGTGAAAATTCAAAATTCAAAAGGTACTGGCCAGTTGATTTGCATCTTATAGGTAAAGATATATTAAAATTTCACACTATATATTGGCCAGCTATGCTCTTGGCTCTTGGCCTTGAGTTACCTAAACAAATTTTTATTCATGGTTATTTTACTGTTGATGGCCAAAAAATGAGTAAGAGCTTAGGCAATGTCATTGATCCTAACGATTTAATAAGAAAATTTGGGGTGGATGCGACTCGTTATCTTATACTTTCCCAATTTCCCTTTGGCGCTGATGGTGATATTTCTTTAAAACGTTTAGCGGAAAAATACAATGCTGACTTAGCTAATGGATTAGGCAATTTATTAAATCGATTGTTAGGCATGAGAGAGAAGTGTAAAATAAAAAAAATAAATTTAAACGAGAAAAGCGAGAGAAAAAGAACTAAACTTCAAAAAAAATATGAAAAAGCCCTTCAAAACTTTCAACTTTACGAAGCTCTTTTAATTATTTGGGATCGTATTTCTTATTTTAATAAATATATCGACAAAAAAACTCCTTGGATTCTGATCAGAGAAAAAAAACTTGATAAGCTGAAAGAAATATTATATAATATCCATATAGGATTAAAAGAGATTGTTTTTTTACTTAAACCTTTTATGCCCCAAACAGCAGAAGAGATAGAAAAGAATCTTAAAAAAGAGATTAAAAGAAGAAGAGCGCTGTTTCCTAGAATTAATTCTTTTTAAAATCTTTAGTGATACAAAGATGAAATTAATTGAAGATTTAGAAGAATTTAATTTAATTTATGCCTAAAAAACGCGAAATAAAGAAAAAAATAATAGAAAATCTTAAAAAAGAAATTTCTAAAGCAAAAATTATTATCTTTGCTGATTATTACAATTTGAGTGTGAAGAAAATGGAAGAATTAAGAAAGCGACTCAAGGAAAAAGGCGGAAAATATGTAGTAGTTAAAAAGAATCTTTTAAGAATTGTTTTAAAAGAAATCGGATTAGAAAATATTAATCTTGAGGAATTAAAAGGGGGAATCAGTCTTGCTTTTCATGATCAAGACGAAATATTACCAGCTAAAATACTAAATCAATTTAGTAAAGAACATAAAGAATTAAAGATCCAGGGAGGGATTTTAGAAAAAAGATTTATTGATTCAATTGAAATAACAGAGTTAGCTAAATTGCCAGGAAGGGAGGAATTAATTGCTAAATTGATTTATCTTATTAAAGCTCCTTTGTCAGGATTTTTAAGGGTTTTAGAAGGAAATTTAAAGAGTTTTATCTATTTACTTAAAATAATTAAAAAAACTACCTAAAATATCTTATTGTTTATTTTAAAGTCGTAAGGATATATTCAGTATTATTGGGATAATGATCGAGATTATTCAAGAAAGACGGAAAAGCGAGATTTATTTTTATTTGAAATATTGATTAACGGAATAAAAAGCATAATCTGAAAAATTTATTTGCATGATTCAACTAAAGATTTCCAATGTATTAATTAAAAATTCATTGTAAAATAGGATAAATTTTACGATTCTAAAATGTTATTTAGAGATCTTAAAATATTAACATCTTTCTTTTCGGGAGGAGAAAAGAGAGGGCATAAAGAAGTAGCCGAAGAAGAAACTGCTCGAGAAAAGCCAACAGAGATTATAAGAAAATGGTTTGAAGTTTTTCATGGAGGAGGTCATGTTCATACTGAGATTAGCGGAAGAGGCGAAAAAGCGAACGCGCCTGGTGAAATAGTGCGCACACCTCCTGAAGCGCGCTATAGCCTAGGGGAGATATTTTCTTATCTAGAAGATATTATTAAGAGCAAAGGACCAAGATATATAGATCATTTTGTTATTACTGATCACGCTTCTTCAGCAGGGGCGCCAGAAGCGCTTACTTCAGAGGAAGAAAAACTTTTTTTAGATCAGAAGAGAAAGTTAGATGAATTAAATAAAAAATACCAAGTTAAGGGCGTGGCAGGGATAGAAGCTAGCTTTATTTCTTCTAAGGGGAAACTTGGCATCTCAGATGAGTTAGCGGACAAAATGGATTTGGTAATAGCTTCAATGCATGGT
>DDKT01000056.1 GCA_002339755.1 Patescibacteria group bacterium UBA2591 | reverse complement strand
ATTTCAGGGTTTTAGCCATTACCAATATATCACAAAGCAGCTTCGCTGCTTATGCTAAGGAGGATATCCCCCTTAGCAATCCCCCTTAAGCGGTTTACCCAACCGCCCCCAGGGGCGGGGTTTTAAAAACAATAAAAGGTGATTACTATGATTTTCCTTTTGGCGACCCGAAATTTGATAAAGAATTAATGGGGGGCTTAAATTAAAATGAAACAATAAATATGAGTTGGAAAAAAGCAATCAAACAAGGACAAGAAATGGTTTTGACTACTTGTTCAAAAAAGGCAAACCTCGAACAATTGTTGTAATTTCTTGTGACTTGACTGAACTGATAAGAAATTACTAATAGGAGCATGTCAAATGAAAACAAGTTTGAAAAATATAGAAAAAAATAATAAAGTCTCTATTGCCGTAAAATATAACAATGAGTACTATCGAATAAGTGGTTTTGCCAAAATTTATTCTTTTGGAAAATATTTAAAAGTTGTTCTTAAAAGAAGCAAGTCTCCATTGCCAAAAAAGGCTATAGTGATTAGTATCAAAGAAGTTTTTGATCTAGATAAAATTAAGAAAATTTTATAAAAATTGGACGAGGCCTGATCCTGTTCACTTTCAGCCTCGGCTATTTAGTAACTGTGAAAATGAAAATCAAAAATAATCAAATATATTTTGGAGAAATAAAAGCAGAAGAATTAGTAGAAAAATTTGGGAGCCCACTTTATGTCTATGATTTTGATCAAATAGCTAATAATATTGAAAGATTAAAGAGAGCTTTTAAAATAGTTGGATTAAAAATTAAAATTTATTATGCAACCAAGGCAAATTCTTCATTAGCCTTGTTACGTTTTTTAAAAGATAAGATAGAAGGAATAGATGCATCATCTCCTTATGAGGCAAGAATATCGTTAGAGGCCGGTTTTAGTCCCCATAGAATAATGATAACTGCACCAGCTTTAACTATTGAGGATTTGGGTTATTTATTAAGAAAAAACATTGGAATTAATATTGATTCTTTCTCCCAGATAGATCAAATTGCCAAAATTGTAAACTTCTATAGAATTGGCATAAGAGTAAATCCTTTAATTGAAATTGGATCTCACCAACATATAAGAACTGGAGGTAAATATAGCAAATTTGGAATAATGCCCATCAAAGTAACTGAAGCAATAAAAAGAGCTAAAAATAAAGGTCTAGAAGTTAATGGTTTACATTGTCACGCTGGTTCTAATTGGTTGGCCAAAGATTTAATAACATTTAAAAAAATTACTGAAGTGATGACAAAGACAGCTCAGAAGGCAGGAAAATTTACAAAGTTAACTTATCTTGATTTTGGCGGTGGTTTAGGAATTCCTTTAAAGCCTAAGGAAAAAAACTTTACTACTAATCAGCTTGTCCAATATGCTAATATAATTAAAAAATCAATTAATAAAGTGAAAGTTAAAGAAGCAAGAATTGAACCTGGCCGATTTTTGATTGGAGATGTTGGGGTTTTGTTAACAAAAGTGGTTCATATAAGCAAAGGTGAAAAACCAATTAATGTTGTTATTGTCGATGCTGGCTTTAATGTCTTTGGCCGACCTTTTTTGTATGGAGCCTATCATCAAATTATAGTCACTACCAAAGCCAATATCAATAAATTTCATCTTAAAAAATACATGATCGCTGGAAATCTTTGTGAAAGTGGAGATGTATTTAATGCAAGCAAAAAAGAACTAAGGATAATGCCAATCCTAGAAGAAAATGATATTTTGGCAATTCTTAATACCGGAGCTTATGGCTTTTCGATGTCCTCCCAATTTAATCTACGTCTAAGACCGGCTGAAGTAGCAATCATCAATGGCAAAGATAAGTTGATAAGAAAAAAAGAAGATTATCAAGATTTAATAAAAAACCAAATTGCTTAGCTTAGCCTATTAGAAAATATCCACTGTTTCATTTTTGATGACTTGACTTATCCCTCAAACTTTTAGAACCTCTATAAAAATTTAAGAGTAATAAGTATAAAGTATCTTTAATTCTTTTACTTTATTATGATGCCTTCTTTGATTTTTTCAAGTAATCCAGGAGAGCTTTTTAAAGCTAGATTTTCAAGAAATTCTTTTTTCTCTTTTTCTTTCATTAAAAAGGGTTGGCTGAGATGACTTTTAAGAGGAAATAATCTATAAATAACTTTTTGGGGATAAAGTTCTAATCCTACCGCCAAACTTTCTTGAGTTTCTTTCGAGAAATATTGATCAAAAATAAAATTACCCAAGGAATAGAAAATGAGTTTTCCTTGATATTCTTCAATTTCCTGAACCACATGAGGATGGTGACCAATGATTAAATCTCCTCCTGCTTTAATTATTTGATGAGCGAATTTTCTTTGAGAAATGGAGCTTTTTGATTGATACTCATTGCCCCAATGGAGGATTACAATTAAAAACTTATCTAAATTAACAATTTTTGTTTTCCTTATCGTCTCAACAATTTTTTCTTCAGAACAATTAAAACGGAAAGTCTTATTGAAAGCCAAAAAGATGATATTATTTTTTTCAAAGAAAAAATCTTTCTCACATTCTACAGGATGGCCAACAAAATCAATATTTGCTTCTCTTAAAAGTTCTTTTGTTTGTTCATAGCCAGCTTTGCCAACATCAAGGGTATGATTGTTAGCTAAGGAAAATAAATTAAAATTAGCAAAAGAAAGACTCTTTAATGCCTCATTTGAAAAAGCAAATCTTAAAGACTTTCTGCTAAATTCTGGCGGATTTTTTACAATTGGTCCTTCTAAATTTCCAACCACAATATCAATTCCTCTTAAAAATTGATTAATTCTTTCAAAAGGATAAAAAACACTATTCTTTTTCATTAAATATTCTACCTTTCTATCAAGCATTATATCTCCAACAAATAAAATTGTTTGGACACTGTATTCTTCTATTTTACTCTTTTTTAATTCCTCCTTTTCAAAAATGAGGCTAAAATAAGAAGTTGTTCTCTCCAAGACTATTTCTGAAATATTTTCTGAGGCGTTATAGCCAATAATTTTTGGAAATTCCTTTTGTCGCAATTTCGCAAATAACCTTATACCATACAAACATTGCCAGCAATCAACTTCTAAATTTCGGAGGTTTTCCTTCTCAAAAGTTAACAAAACTCTAATGCTTTTTGAATCATGGAATTGGGCAACATTTTTAGGAAAATAATGAGAAAAAACAACACTGGCTAAAATTACTGAATGAGGAGAACTGTAGAAATCTATTGTTTTTATCAACTGGATCACTTGCTCTTCGTCAATATTTTGAGGGATTAAAATTGGTAGAATTTTCGTCTTAGAAGAAAATTTCTTGATATATGGCAGTAAATTTGTAACTCCATGCTCAAAAGCAACAAAGGAATTATTAAAACAAAATTCATTTTCTTTAATTAAATTTTCTAAGAGATAATTATCAATTTTAAAAGCTTTGAAACTTTTTCTTTCAGGCTCGAGAGTGATAAAAGAAATTTTCTCACATAAATTCCCATTGTTTAAATGATCTGGACTTAACAAAATAATACTTTCTGGACTTCCTTTTGAAAAAAGATATTCGAAAAAATTCTCGATGATTTCGTCAGCTAATAAATGATGAGGAACAACACCGCTAGCAATAAAGGGTTGAATTTGAACAAAGGGTTGAATTTGAGTATCAGTAATAATTTCAGAAGAGAAATTTTCAAGGTTTTCCAAAGAAGGATTTTTAAAATAATAAAATCCAACCGCAATGCCCACAGTAACCAAAATAAGCAGCCCAATGATTAAAATAAATCTGTTGGGATTAAATTTCATAATTGAAAACTCTGCTTAAGTTATATTTTAATATTTCATATTAGTGGATAGGGCACAATTCGTCCTTGACAAAATTATCCGCCGCTGACTCCCTCCCCCTAACTGGGGGGGTAGATGACTTTATAAACGCCCTCTCTTCAATGAGGAGAGGGGTTCTTTTGTTTTTACTTTTAACCTATTAACCTATTTTCTCTGGTCCAATCTTTCAAAAGGCATTTCTCTGTAAACTTAAAGTTACTGATTATTTTCTCTAAACAGTTATAGCAAATCTTATCTTTTCTTGTTTTAGAGAAATTAACAAACTTCAAATAAATGATCTGGCTTACGAACCAGATCCTTATCAAGGCTCTCAAGACTCTTGACAAAAATTAAAATATATGCTATACTTTAAGTATTAATTTAAGTATTAAATTCGGAAAAAGAAAAGAAAAAAGTGAGGTGATAGTATGTTGGCACTAGCAGTAGGAGCATCAATTTGTTTTTTTTAGGAGGGGTATTAGGAGGGGCGATGGTTATTTCTTCCTCTTTCTCGAAGAAAAATATATCGATAGTCGCCTCCTTCGTTATCCTTGGCTCTTGCTATCTATTTTTAGTGCTAAAAGGAAGTCAAGCAAGAGAAGGATTGCCCCTGGAAGAGTTAAGCCTGAAGGAAGGAAGGAGGTATGAAACCCTTAGCTTCGTAAGCTTCATGCAAAAAAGGGAGGAGTCTTGCGGTTATGGAATTATCCATGACACCAAGGAGGGAAAAACTAGGCTTTACCACCTCCAAGCCCCTCCTCCTCCCTCCTTTATCATTGAAAAAGGGAAGAAAAAGGGAGAACGGCCTATTTACTACTCCTGTTCTCCTTTCCCTTAAGAAGGAGAACCGCATGATTATGAGCCCCTCTTTTCCTTGAAGACGAAGAAAGTCTTCAAGAGTGAAAAAAGAGGGGCTTTTTATTTATCTCTAAGAAATCACTATATCTCCACATTTAAATGACAAAATTCTTAAATTCTTTTTCTATTTCCTCTTTACTAATTTTGATTTTTCCCTTTACTTAAATAATTTCCTATAAAGACTTCTTTAAGACAAAATGAGTATGTCCCTATTTCCCTCTACAATAAATCTACATTTAATTTATAAACCTTTATCTTTTTGATTTCTTCATCCAGCCATTGATTAAAGTCGCGATTTTTGATTAAGATATGTCGAGCCCAAACAGAATTCGCTTTTTTGTCTTCTAATTTTATAATATGAAAACCAAATTTTGTGACTACAACTTCAGAAATTTCTCCTGGCTCTAAAGAAAAAGCAGCTTCTCCAAATTCTTTAACCATTTGACCTTTAGAAAACCAACCTAAATCTCCTCCTTTAGGCGGATAATTTCCTGGGTCTTCGGAGTATTCATTAGCTAAATCAACAAAATCTGCTCCTGCTTTTAATTCTTTTAAGATAGTTTCGGCTTTTTCTCTTTGAGTTTTATTTATTTTTTCATCAAAAGCGATTATTTCTTGTAATTTTTGTTTTTCTAAATAAGGCTTAACCAATTCCTCTTTAAATTCTAGGGGAGTCCAATTATAAAGACTTCTAATCCTATTTTCCGCTTCTTCGGGAGTTTTCCCAGTTATAAAATTAAGGTACCCTCTTTCTACTTCCTCTTGAGTTACTTTAATTTCTTTTTTATTTAATGAGTCTCGAATGAAAACCTGTTTAATCAAATCATTCAAGATTTTTATTTTTAATTCTCTTAATGCTTTTTCTTCCTCTGGCTTGCTTAAATCGATTTTTCTTTCGTTCTTGTAATAATGTTTCTGAGCTTCTAAATGTTTGTTAAAATGGGCCTGAAAGATAAATTGTTTTTTAACTATAGCTACCGGATAGGGTAGGGTTTTGATCATTTTTTTTGCCTTCAAATCAGAAGCTTGATTTTTATAGAGATAAATTCCCGTAACAGAAATAGCGCCTAAAGCAATTAGCATAGTTAAAACAAGAAGAAAGATGATAGTTAGAAAAAATCTTTTTAGTGACATAATAAGTGATTATTTAAAATTTAAATATTTGAAAATCAAAGTTTGTTTAATTTCGCCATTAATCTAGATTTTTTTCTAGCTGCTGTATTTTCTTTGAAAACTCCTTTCCTAGCTGCTTTATCCAAAGCTTTCTGAATTTTCTGAAATAATCCCAAGGCTTTAGTTTTATCTCCGGCTTTAATAACTTTCAGACAATTCTTATAAAGCATCTTTATATTTTTTTTTATTCTTTGATTCCGAAGGACTCTTTTTTTAGATTGTCTTAAGGCTTTAAAAGCTGATTTTTTAATAGGCATACGGATAAAATTCATTGAACCTATTGATTTATTCAACAGTTTCAAAATTATAAAATTCAAAAATCAAAATTGAAATTAAAAATTTAAAAAGAAATCGTGCTTTAATAATAGAGATTGTTTTTTGCTTCCAAGTAAGTTTAACTTAAAGAATTAGTATTACCAAGTAAAAAAACAGCTATGATTTAAATAGAACCAAGCACATCTTTCTTATCCTGCTCTAGAATTAGAATATCACATCTTTTAAAAAAGAGCAATATCTTGTTAAAAAATAAAAATAGTGATAAGATAATATAAGATAATAAAGGGAATTTTTGACGAGAAAGAAATCTTGGCTTTATTTTGTATTTAGAGCATAAATAATGTTAGAGCATTATTATACTGAAAACTTAATGTTTTATTTTGAATTTTAAATTTTAAATTTTATTTTATAATTCCGCCCTTTTATTGAATTTTTATCTTTTTATGCTTATTTGGCTTAAAGGCAAAATTGAATATAAAAATGAAAAAACGATAGGTTTGGAAATAAATAATCTAGGTTATGAAATTTTTGTTAATGATTTCTTGTTGAATAAAATTAAAATCGATCAAGAACAAAAATTGTATGTTCATCTTTATTTGCGAGAAAATACTTTAGAACTCTACGGTTTTGAAACAAAAGAGGAACTAGATTTCTTCCGAGAACTTATTTCTATTTCTGGCATTGGACCAAAATCCGCCTTGGCAATTTTATCCTTAGTCCAATTAAAGGAACTTAAAAAAGCTGTCAGTCGAGGAGATATTACTTTTTTAACCAAAGTTTCCGGTATTGGTAAAAAAACAGCTGAAAGAGTGGTTTTAGAACTAAAAGAGAAAATAAAAAAAATTAAAGATGAAAGTATAAGATATGAATCCGAAACCGATGGTCAAGTGTTGGATGCTTTAGTTAACCTCGGCTATTCGGTAGTTGAAGCAAGAAGGGCGTTGCGAGAATTGCCAGAAGAAATAAAAGGAGTAGAGGCAAGGACTAAGGAGGCCCTAAAAATCTTATCTCGCTAAACAAAAGGAGGGCTTGTGTTTATTGTATCAAATCTAATTCGAGAAAGCAAGCAAAACAAAACAAAATTATTTCGCCTTTCTTCTAATAAACCTCACCAATGAAGCTGGATTTAGAAACTGATGAATTTTTTTACTTTATTTATAACTTTAAATTTCTTCGAACTGAATTGGATATTTTTTATCAGTAATTAGACTCTGCTTTTTGAATTTTGAAATGACAAATTTATGAACATCGTATTCGAAAATTCTACCGATATTTTGGTTTATAAATCCCAAGGTCTTATTTTTTTATCAACCCCGGCCTTCTGACTGCAATTTTGTGATTTTCAATTTATTGAGGTATCATAAATAAATAAATTTTAAATTTTAACCTAACAGATCGTGGTAAAATATCTGCATAAGATAATTTAAAAAGATGAAGTATCCAAATTTAAACGAAGAGCAAAGATTGTGGAGAAAGGGATATAAAAAAGTGATTTGTTTAGATGAGAGCGGAAGGGGACCACTGGCAGGACCAGTAGTGGCAGCAGCTCTGATGATAAAAAATTCAAAATTCGAATCTCGAAATTCAAAACAGATTCAAATTTTCAAATTTTCAAATTTTCAAAACAGTTCTGATTATTTAGACTTTAGTCCTTTAAAAGTTGTTTCGGATTTGGGATTTCCTGCTTTGGATTTAAAAATCAGGGATTCCAAAAAACTTACACCAAAAGCGCGAAACAAGCTTTATAAAATATTAACTACCTGTCCAACGATAGAGTGGGGGATAGGTAAGGTCTCAGAAAAAGTAATTGACAAAATCAATGTTTTAGAGGCAACAAAACTGGCAATGAAAAGAGCTATCTGGAGCTTAGTAAAGAAATTAAGAAAAAAAGGGAAGGAGTATTGCCCTTTTTGCAACGATAAAAAAGTTGGTATAATTGATTTTTTAATTCTAGATGGAAATTTCAAAATTGATTTACCTTTTCCCCAAAGATCAATTGTAAAAGCTGATGAAAAAGTTTTTTCCTGTACTTTAGCCTCTATTTTAGCAAAGGTAACAAGGGATAGAATAATGCAAAAATATGCTAAAAAGTATCCTCAATATGGTTTTGATAGGCACAAGGGTTATCCAACAGAATTACATCTAAAAATGTTAAAAAGATACGGTTCTTGCAGAATTCATCGAAAATCCTTTAAATCAGTCAAAAAAACTATTGATAAGAAATTAGGGTTGCTCTACAAAGTTTATCAAAAGAAAAACAAATCAGAAAAGATCGAACTGCTTAAAGAATCAAAACCAAATTCACTTCCTTTTTACATTACACGAGACCAACCAAAGGTCTTTTTTCGCTTACCTCTAGTTAATAACATAAAGCGCAGTCTGTGTCAAATTCCTGGATTTTAAAAAATTTTTATTAAACCAAAAATTATTAAAAAAAGACCAGAAACAATTGGAACAATAGCTTTAAATTCTTCTAAAGAAGAGATTTTGCCTGCCAGAAATCCAAAAATTATTAAAGGAGTAATTAAAGATCCAATGCCAAAAAATAATCCCATTCCCATTCCAATTAAAAAAGATTTTTCTAAAGCCGCTAAACTAAAAAGAGCTAAAAGAGGAGGGCAGGGACTAAGTCCAATTACCAAACCAGTAAGAAAAGAAAGTTCTCTGCCTCTGGCTAAAAGAGTGGGGCATTTTGATTGTTTTTTGAAAGTAAAAAAATAAACCAATAAAATGAAAATTCCCAATAAAACGATAAAAATGCTAATTAATTTTTTGGAAATTAAATCCTCAAACAAATATCCAGTATAACCAGCTAATCCTCCTAAAAAGAAATAAGCCAAGATTCTGCCAAAGCCAAAATTGAAAACTTGAATTATTCCTTCTTTACCTGTTCGAACAGTAGTTATTATTAGAGGTATAAGAATAGGCGCACAAAAAATTGAGCAAGGCCCCAAACCATAAAGAACTCCCAGAATTAAAGCTTCCAAATAGGATACCATAATAATAAAGATGAGATATATATTATGCTGCTAATAAAATCTTTTTTAATATTCTGGTTAATATTTTTTATTATTTCCTCAACCAACCTGGCTTCTTCCCACGTTTGTGACGATGTTTTAAGGCAGGACCCAATAGTGATTTGGCCAGAAAAAGAGACAATTAAAACTACTAAAACTGGTCAATTCAAAATATTTTTAAAAAATGACTATTTTGATAGCATTAACAAAGTTAGAATAATTATTCCTCCTTCCCCTTTTGAAATTTCAGTCACCCCTAATTTAATTGAAAAAGTAACTTCCGGAGAAAAAATCTTTTTCTCCGTTAATTTCATTATCCCTGAAAAAGTTAAATCAGGTCTTTATTCTCTTTTGTTAAAAGTCAATGCCAGGGAATTTACGGTTGATCGAGAAGTCAATTTAAAAATTCAGGTAGAAAGACCAATTCCAGAAATCCAACCAGACCCTAAGATTCCGGAAATTCAACCAGAACCTGAAGCAATGATCGAAATTACTCCTGAAAATATTCCGATAGCAATAAGTGCCTTCCCCGATGTTATTGAAGTAAAGAGGGGAGAGGTAATAAAATTTAAGATTTTTGTCAGAAATGGCCACTCTCAACCCCTTCATAATCTAAAAGTCTTCATTCCAAAAGAACCCTTTAAAATTTTAAATGTTGAGCCAAAATTAATCGAAAAAATTCAATTTAACGAAATCATTTTTTTTAAAGTTACTTTAGCTATTCCAAAGAAAAAGGAAATTGGTAATTATCCTCTTTTTATTGAGATTGAGGCCAAAGAACTTCCTCTCGCTCGTCAAGCCAGTTTAGTTATCAAAGTTAGAGAAGTTAAAAGCTGGATTCCTTATCTTCAGTTTTCAGCTATTTTATTTTTAATAGTTTTTATGATCTGGCGTTGGCGTGGAGTAACTCGGAAGCGATCAGAGCTGCTCCTAAAGCAATGACAAATTGAGGTTCTTCTGGAACATAGATTTTTAAACCCAATTCTTCTTCAAGCGATCTTTTAATTCCAATATTTTTAGCTCCTCCACCATCAAAAAAAACTACCTCTTTTGGAGTAACAGCCCGAGCCAGATCAGCTATTTTTTTGGCAATGACATGATGAAGACCAGCTAAAATATCCTCTCTCTTTTTTTTCTGAACAATCAAGGAAATAACTTCTGATTCAGCAAAAACAGTACAAGTGGCATTTATTTTAACCGGATTTTTTGATTTTAAAGAAAACTCTCCTAAATCTTCAAATTTTATATCTAAAGTTTTAGCCATCACTTCTAAAAATCTACCGGTTCCAGCAGCACATTTTTCATTCATAATGAAATCAATAACTTCACCATTTTCATTTAGTTTGATCACTTTTGAATCTTGAGCGCCTAAATCAATCACTGTTCGAACCTGCCCCAAAGGAGAACCCAAAAATCGAGCTCCCTTGGCGTTGGCCGTAATTTCAGTTATCACCTGATTGCCAAATTCAACCGCCCGCCGACCATAACCAGTGGTAACTATAAAACCTAAATCATTTTGACTCAGATTTACCTCTTGTAGCGCTTTCTCCAAGGCTAATTTGACTGCTAACCGGGGATCAGCCAGGGTGGGCGACATTGCTTGAGCGATTATTTCTTTAGTTTCAAGAATTGCTACTTTAGTCATTGCTGATCCTACATCAATTCCTGCTACAATTTGAGATTTCTTTTCAATAGAATTCATATTTTTTGCTTTTTATCATCTCTAAAAAAGCTTCGACTCTGGTTTTAATCTGTTCAATATCTTCTTGACTATAATCGGTTTGGATTCGAAGCAAGGGAATGTTCTCTCGGTTTAAAATTTGTTTCACTTTATAAAATTCTAAATCGTAAAGTTGGCAGAGTCTTAACTGATGGTAAATGACACCATCTATTTTAAAATCTTTTACCATTTGAAGTAAATTATCAATCCGATCATTGCTTTCAATGAAACAAGGACAAATACTTGGTAAAAGATATCTTTCAGCTATTGCTTTCAGCATCTCCTCCATAACCCACTCATCGATTTCAACTGGATTATAAAGATGCTGAGTCCCCGAACAAAAAGTATCTCCAACAACAATTCCACCAAACTCCTCAATAATATTGAGGAATTTATAATTTGGCCAAATGATTGGGGAGCCAGTAAGTAACAAACGGGGAGTTTGAGCTGGATAAATCCCCAAATTTTTTTTTATATTTTCTGTAAGTTCCTGACATAACTTTTTTGTCTTTTCGGTCCACCTCCTTAAATCATCAAAAAAACTCACTTGAGTAACTAATAGAGCATCCCTTCCTGAAATGAGTGGATTAGTCGATTGTCTTATTTCATCAAATCTATGAAAAACCACTTGTCTTAGATGACAAAGTTCAATTGCCTTTTTAAGTTTGGAAAAAGTTATTTCATTTCCACTCAATTTTTCCAGCCTCTTTTTAAAGATTTTAATTTCTTGAAACCAAAATTCCTTTGATTGAGAACTATCTTTAGTATTTGGCAATTCTAAGGGCCAAACTTCTAAATAATCAGAAAGGATTTCTCCTAACTTCTTTTTTCCATCACAGCTTGTAGGAATTATCACCAAATCACAAAGAGAAAAATAAGGAAGCTCTACCAGTTTGAAACCAAAAGATGATTTAATTAAAGGACAAATATCTTTAGCCAAGATTTCTTCAGCAATTTCGATTGTTTCATAAAAACCAGCACAAATTCTGATCGGCAAACAACCGGCAGCATAAATTAATTCTTCTGGCACAAAATTGCAAAAAGTACCAATTACTTTTCCGCCTGCTTTTCTAAAATCTTCAATCTCTTTTACTCTTTTTTCTAACTTCCAAATTTCATCAAAATAAGCCATATTCTTGGCTCGATTTGGTATTTTTTGCATTAACTCAAGATTCCTTTCTCCCTGTTCTAAAAAGATTTTTTTAAATTCTTCTTTTTTTTCAAAAGCACTCACTCTTTTTAAAGGATATCTTTTCTCAAAACCCTTCTCTTTAAGTTCAACTTCTTTTAATTTTTTAAATATTTTTTTGAACATAACTACTTCATTCGCCACTACGCCGATTTACGCAGATTGAGATTTTATTCAGCTAAGAAGCTAAATTTTTTTACTGTAAGAGTCCAATTTCTTGAAGAAATTCTTTCCAGTCTTTTTTTGAATATTTAAGTTTATTAATTGAAACTAAATACCTTGTTTCTCTTACTTTACCTAAGTACGGAAGATTTTACCTTCCTGAATCGGTTTATTCTCATCACATTCCAAGAATGAACTTTTTATTCTTTAATAATATAATCTTAGTTAATGAAGTATCCAAGATTAAATGAAAAACAAATAAAGGAATTACAAGCTATTATTGGTAATAATAACAGCTCTACTTAAGAAATCAAGAGAGCCCAAGCTATCTTAAATGATTTATTCAAGAGAAAGGTTATTAATCTTCTGGGATGGTGCTGGTTGGCATCGTGGTTCTAAAGTTCAAGAATTCATTAAAGAAGATAAGAATATTGAAATAATCTACTTCCCTAAATATGCTCCTGAATTAAATCCTCAAGAGTATGTTTGGAAGAATGGACGTAGTAAAGTAACTCACAATGAATTCATTAAAGATATTGATCAATCAACTGATAAATTTGTTGATTATTTAAACAATACAAACTTCAATTATCCCTTATTAGGATTCAGACTAAATCCGATCTTAAAATGGGAGGAGTATAAAGCAATATTTTTTTCACTCCATCAAGAATGGAGAGTTCAGAAAAAGAGAGAAAACTTAAAAAATCTTCAAAGAAAAGGAAAAATTGAAATGAGAAAAATACCAATCTAACCACTTTAATCTGTGTTTTACCTCTGAACTTTTAACCCTTAGGGGGTTTTAGATAATGTTACAACATTACTATTACTAGGTTTTATTTTTTTTAAAAGCTTTTTTAAGAAATCCTTCAGGGTTTTTAGGATTGTGAACAGCAGCATGTTTTATCATCCAATCTTCAAC
>DDKT01000031.1 GCA_002339755.1 Patescibacteria group bacterium UBA2591 | reverse complement strand
AATTAGTAGTTATATTTAATCTCTGGACTACTACTATAGGATCATAGGGGAGCAAGCTGCCAAAATCAATCCAGCCAGCGCCACCAACAGATAAGTTAGTTGTCTCTCCTTCTATATTAACGTTGGCCTTAACCCCAGAAATATGAAAACTTAAATAACTAGCAGGAGTGATTTTAGAATTTCCTGTCTCTAAAGGAAAGTTTGCTGTATTAACATTATCAGGAGAGGAAACTGTGAAATAGGTTTTATTTCCGATATAAAGTCCTACGGTTACATCAGGATCTGAAAACCAATTAATATCATAAGTGATAAAATAATAAGCATTAATAGTGGTCAAAATTTGGCTTGGATTTAAAGTAATGCTTGCTACGCTATTAACAAAGGCATTTATAGCTTCAGCTACCATCATATCACTATTTGCCTCAAAAGATCCGTCTCCGTTATCTTTCCAAATCTTTACTCCCTCAATATCAGTATCTTTGGTAGAAGTACCTCTTTTATCTATTTTTAAAGCAGTCCATTCTACTGTATTTGCATTAGTAGAAAGAGCAAATCTTGTCATCCGAACATTGGCCTGGCCTTGACTAACTTCATTTGGGGCTAAATTAGTAAAAAGTCCAGCAGTCACTTGATCTATGGAGTCTGTTAAGCTATCTGGAGCTGTACCTGCATTAGGAGCTCGATCGCCCTGGGTTTCTCCTGCTCCAAAATAAGTAGAAAAATAATAATTAAAAGAAGAAGCTGGTTCTTCTACATAAGTTTTCTTTGTATAAAATGCTATATAGCCAAGAGGGCCATCAGTTTTTTTTATTCCTAAGGTTCCTGAATTATATTCTCCTTCAGTTAAAGCAATATCAAGGCAGCTTTCTATTGGAGTCCAGGTAGTTTGATTATCAATTGAACGAAACAGCTGTAAATCGTATTTATTAGTTAAAGACCCTTTATATTTTAATCTAAATCTATACCAAGCCAAGTCATAACCAGGGGGGTTAAAAAACACCTGATAAGCAGTATCAGTAAGCAAAATAGAAGGAACCTTCTCTATCTTTAAACGAACAAAAATATTATGGAATGTATCAGTAGCCTGACCTTCGTGGATTTCGTGTTCATCAGCAGCTCCTGTTGCTTTATCAGTTTGGGAGTCGATAGAAACAGTATCATAACTTACTGGCCAGCTGAGAGCGCTGATAAACTCTACTTGATCATTAAAATAATTAACAAAGAAAAAAATAAGAAAAATAATACTAAAGGAAATAAAAAGATACTTCATGTTTATACCTATATTATACCAAAATTTTAACATCTAGACAAATACAGTCTTTCCCTTTTTCAAAAACTCTTACCGGATTCAAATCTATTTCTTTAATCTCTGGAAAGTCTAAGCTAAGTCGGGAAAGTTTAAGAAGAAGATTTATTAAACTATTTATATCCGAAGCTTTCTCTTTTCGAAAGCCCCTTAAAATTTTATAACCTTTAATTTCAGAAATCATTTCTTTTGCCTCTTCTCTCTTTAGAGGGACTAAACAAAAGGAGACATCTTTTAGAACTTCAACAAAAATCCCTCCCAAACCGAACATGATCAGTGGGCCAAACCAAGGATCTCGTCTCATGCCTATAATCACTTCTTTGCCCCGGGAAATCATTTTTTGCATTAATTTAGGTTGACTTATATTCTGATAAGCTCTCCTTAATTCTTTCTTTGTTTTGAGATTTAACCTCACTTCCTCCTTTTCTGTTTTATGAATAATTCTTGGATCAGCGCTCTTTAAAACCACTGGATAACCAATCTTTTTAGCCAACTTTATTGCCCCAATCAAGCTTTTTACAGAATAAGATTTTATTACTGGAATTTTATAAAATTTCAAAATTTTTTCTGCTTCAAAAGGATCTACCTGCTTCAAGCGCTTTTCTTTAGTTTCTCTCAAGATATCTAATATTTGTTTTCTTATAATCGATGATTTAGATATTTGATCTTTTTTCTCAATAATTACAAATCTTCCAGTTGAAAATCTTTTATAATACTCCCACATCTTTCCCATTATCTCTATCGCTTTTTCTGGATAATCATAATTAGGGATTTTATTTTTAGCCAAGATTTCAATAGCCTTCTTCATTCTTTCGCCTCCCATAAAACTAGCTAAGACTGGCTTTTTAATTTGTTTCCAGTATCTACGAAATAATTTCCCTATCATTTCAGCTGTCTCTTCCTTTTCTGTCATAGTTTGAGGAGTTAAAATCACAATTATTCCGTTTACATTTCTGTCTTTTAAAACTGCTTCTAAGGCTATTTCGTATCGATCTTTTAAAGCATCTCCTAGTAGATCAATAGGATTACGTAGGCTAACTGCTGGAGGCAAAAATTTCTTTAAAGAATTAATAGTCTTTAATTCTAGGTTAGCTAATTCAAGAGCTCCTTTTCTTTCTATGGCATCAGCAGTTATAGTTCCAGGACCTCCGGCATTAGTAATGATAGCAATTTTATTATTTTTGGGTAACGACTGCCAAGAAAGAGCTTTAGCTAAACCAAGAAAATCTTCTAGAGTTTCAGCTTGGATAATTCCGACTTTTTTCAAAGCAGCAGAAACTGCTTCGTCTGAACCAGCTAAGGCACCTGTGTGAGAAATAGCAGCTCTTTTTCCAGCTTTAGTTCGACCAGCCTTGAAAAGTATCACTGGTTTTTTCTGACAAAACAGCCTATTTTTATTTAACATTATTTCTATAAATTTTTTTCCATTTATAAAATCTTCTAAAAAAATAAGGATAATTGAAGTTAAGGGATCAGTTGAAAGATATTCCAGGGCTTCATTCTCTGTCAGGTCCACTTTATTTCCTAAAGTAATAATTTTAGAAAAGCCTAAATTATTTTCAGTGGCCTGTTCAAGGAAAGCAGAAACTAAAGCGCCTGATTGGAAAATTAACCCTATATTTCCTCTTTTGGGCATTGTTTGGGCGAAAGAGAGGTTTAAACTATTTTGGGTATTGATTATTCCCAAACAATTTGGTCCTAAAATTTTAATTTTATGCTCCTTAATTATTTTTTTAATCTCTCTTTCAAGTCTACGACCCCTTAAACCAGTTTCTCTAAAGCCAGCAGAAATAATAATTATGCTAGAAATTTTCTTCTTTCCGCATTCTTCCAAAACTTGAGGAACAACTTTAGCTGGAACTATAATTATCCCTAAATCAATTTTTTTAGGAATATCTAAAACGCTCCTAAAACATTTCCTTCCGAATATCTTTTCGGTCTCTGGATTTACTAAATAAATTTCACCCTTCCAGCCATACTGAATAACATTTTTTAGGATATCATAACTAACCTTTTTCTTCTTTTTTGAGGCTCCAATAATAACAATGGATTTTGGATAGAAAAATTGATTTAACATTTTAATACTTTAATTTTAAAATATTTTCTCCTTTTGATTTTTAATTTTTTGAATTTTATTTTAATCACAACACCTCTCCTTCAAAATAGAATCTTATCTTTTTTAAACCTTCAGTAACTCCTGTAGCAGGTACTTTTGTTCTTAGATAGAAATTTTTACAATTGTTTGATGAAATAATTTGATGTTGATCACCATAACCTGATATTAAAGGAGTAATGGCAGCTCTTCCTCCTGGTCCTTCAGCGGCATCTATCCATTTAGTTTCATCTGTTGAGTCTTCCCAAGCTAAGGAAGCGCATTTATAACCTTGAGATTCTTCTTCAGGATGAGGAAGGGCTTTGATAGTGATTCTTCTTAGATCTCCTAGAGAACCAGCGCAAATCTGATAGGTTTGGGTTTCTGAGGTTTTACCTATGGCAGCAGCAGGAAGAGTAACTCCATAATAAGCTCTGGTTGTTCCTGCTTCGCTTCTTGTTAAAGGAGTGCCATCTCCTTTTTTGATA
>DDKT01000061.1 GCA_002339755.1 Patescibacteria group bacterium UBA2591 | reverse complement strand
CACAAGAGGTTTCAATAGCTAAAATTTTCATAATTAATTTTTATAAAATGGCCTCGTCGTCTAGTCAGGCCTAGGACACAAGGTTTTCAACCTTGTAACAGGGGTTCAAATCCCCTCGAGGCCGCCCTATTTTGAATTTTAGCCGCCTCGCTCGGGGCTTCGCCCCTCGCTTCGGCGGGTAGTTTTGCGAGAAAATCAAAGGGCATTTTGAAATCAATTGAAAGTTTTTGTTGGCTGAAATGTTAAAACTTTCTTTTATTTCTTAAAATTTATTAACGTTTGTGGATAAAAGAAGTTGCCGAAGTAATTTGGGGAAATTTTTGCAAGAAATTTCCGTTTAAACCGTGTTATGTGATGTTTTGTTTTTTATTTGCGAAGCAAATTGCGAGCAGTAGCGAGTAAAAAAAATGCTTTTTTGAGTTCCTATTCCAACTAAAGTTACTAAGGCTTTAAAACCTCAAAGTGTTCTTTAATTTGAGGGATATGCTTTAAAATTTCTTTGCCGACAGGGCTAATTGTAATATGCATACCTTCAATATCAAGTTGATGAAATTTAAATTTTGGGTCTGAACTAATAACATCAATACAAATTCGATTTCTAGTTGAACCCGAAAGATTAAATCCGCTGATTAGCCACTCGGGATGATTTAATAAAATTTTTTTTGCCTTTTCTTTATGTATCTCGTCCCAATTGGAATTTTCGGGATATTCTACTTTATTACCGCACATAGTACTTTCGCAGCCAAAACAATAAGTAAAATAACCAGCTGATGTTTCAGCATGAACCCTTACTTTGGCTTGTTCTGGAATTAAATTATCCATCTCTTGGCAAATTTTTTGTTGTTTTTCTGGAGAAAGAGAATCAAATTCCTTTGGATAAATTTCAGATAATTTTTGATAAAATTCAGGATAAAAATCAGTAATACAAACATCGCAATCTAAGATTTTAATTTCTTGACAGCCGGCTTTTTCTAATAATAAGGCTAACTTCTTGGCTTTTTTATGAAAAGGAATATTACTTTCTCGTATTTTATTCAACCAATCGCGGATTTCTTTAGGTAAAAGGTTTTCTTTTTCTGGTTCTTTAATTTCCGATGTTATTTTTTCTGGGTTAGACATAATCTTTAACCATTTTAATTATGAATTTATTTTATTAAAGTTAATGCGTAATAGGGTAAAAGACATTACTTTTACGATTTTAAGTATAACAGATAGTGACTTTTAAGTAAAATTGAGTTAAAATAGAAGCAGGCATAGGTTTCCACAGAGGTTATTCCCATAATTTATCCATAATTTCCACCTCTAAAACCTATGAAACAATTTAATTTTAATACTCTTTCTAAAATTCCATCTAAATTCTATCGTTATACTGGGCTGAATGTTGGAGAGTTTTTGATTTTAACAGAAAAAGTAAGGCCATTATGGGAAAAATTTGAAAGAAAAAGACTATTTAGACCAAATCGTCAAAGAGCAATTGGTGGAGGGAGAAAGTATCATATAAAATCAATAGAAGATAAAATTCTCTTAGTCTTTGCTTTTTATCGTCTTTATCTAACTTATGACTTTTTAGGTTTTCTCTTTGGTTTTGATAGCACCAATGCTGGTAGATTAATAAAAAGAATAGAGCCTATCTTATCCAAGAAATTCAAATTGCCTTCTATTAAAAGACTTTCTTCTAAACCAATCTCTAATTTAAAACAATTAAGAGAAATCTGTCCTGATATTGATGAGATTATTGGTGATGTCACAGAACAAGAAATACTCAGGCCAAAAGACAAGATAAAGAGAAAGGAATACTATTCTGGTAAGAAGAAAAGACATACCTTAAAAACCCAGCTCTTTATTAAAAGAAAGACAGGTGAAATCTTGGAAGTTTCTCCACCAGCTCCCGGCTCAATTCACGATTACACCCTCTTTAAGATGACCAAAACAGGAGAGAGGTTGCCCAGAGATAACCCTTGTTATTTGGATAAAGGTTATCAAGGAGCTAAAAAAGATTATCCAGATCTCAAGCTTTTTATTCCTAAAAAAGGTAATAGATGGTATAAGGTATCTGAAAAAGATAAACTTCAAAACAAACTTTTCAATAAAATCAGGATTAAAGTTGAGCATGCCATCTTAAAATGTAAAAGATTTAAGATTTTAAAACAAATCTATCGTCATTCCTTAAAAGATTATTATCCAAGATTTCAAATTATTGCTGGAGTAATTAACTTTCAACTGCGAAATAAAGAAAACCTTATTCCTTTACCCATTCCTGCTTTCATCAATAAAGAAATAACCTTTTCAAAGGTTTAAAAATCTGGGGAAAGGGGAAATTCTGTTTCCTCTTGCCTTATTACGCATTATCTTTATTATACTAAACTTTGGCAAATTTTCTAAAAACAACGTAAAATAAAGGAAATTTCTTAAGAAAAAGTGTTGATTTTTTCAGGTTTTTGCCAATTTTTGCCAAAGTTCTATTATTATATTTATAAGTGGAATAAAAAGCATTTTTCTAAAAAACAAAATGGCGCCTAACTCGTTTTTAGGCAAATTGAATGTATAATTCAACTTTTTGTTGTGTTATTATAATTACAAGCGGAATTAATAACAATCATTTGTTGATTCTATTTTATCAACTTTCACAAAATTATGCAAGAATATTTTAAAAAAAGGATATCTTGCCGTTATCCCCATTCTATTGGTTTGACTTTTTTTTAAAATTTGATATTTTAGTTTAAAAGATAATGGAATGAAAAAAGAAATAATAAAAGAAAGGGGGCAAGTGATTGAAACCCTGCCAGGGCTTTTATTTAAGATAAAATTAGATTCAGGAAAAGAAGTCTTAGCTTATTTAGGAGGAAAAATGAAACAATATCGAATTAAAGTTCTTCCTGGAGAAAATGTTTTAGTAGAATTTAGCCCTTATGATAGAGAAAGGGGGAGGATAGTTTATCGTTTGAAATAATTAAGAAAATTTTTTTAATTTTAGAAAAATAAAGAGATTTTTTAAAATCTTTAATATTTATTTTAATATTTATGAAAGTTCGACCTTCAGTAAAAAAAATTTGTCAAAAATGTAAAATAGTAAGACGAAAAGGAAAGATTTATGTGATTTGCGAAAATCTTAAACATAAACAAAGACAAGGAAAATAATTTAATAATTTTTTAAAAAATGGCTATTAGAATAGCAGGAATTATCATTCCTGAAGAAAAACAAATACCAATTGCTTTATCCTATATCTATGGAATAGGGAAACCTTTAGCTTTGGAAATTTTAAAAAAAACAAATATTAATCCAGCTAAAAAAGCTAAAGATTTAGAAGAAAAAGAACTTGCTAACTTAAGAAAAATTATTGAAGGAAGTTATAAAATAGAAGGAGAATTAAGAAGAGAAATTTTAGAAAATATTAAACGCTTAAAAGAAATTAAATGTTGGCGAGGAACAAGACATATCAAACGTTTGCCAGTTAGGGGACAAAAAACGCGAAAAAATGCCCGAACAATAAGAGGAAAACCAAAAGTAACAGTTGGTTCGGGCCGAAAAAAGGCACCTACTCCAAAATAAACATTAATTTTATATTTTTAACTTTTTTATGGGGAAAAAACGAGTTATCAAAAAAACCGAAAAAGAGCTTTTAGAAGAAAAAGAGAAAATTGAACAAAAATTAAAAAAAGAAGTTCTTCTTGGATCTTTTAAAGAAGGGGGGAAGGGGAGAATTTATATTTCTTCAACTTATAATAATACCTTGATTACTTTTAGTGATGAAGCGGGCAATGCTTTATTTTGGCGCTCAGCTGGCAGTATTGGTTTTAAAGGAACAAAAAAGGGGACAGCTTATGCTGGATCAAAAGTAGCCGAGGCAATGGGAGATATTTGTAATAAATTAAAAATTAAAAAAGTCGATATTTTTGTTAAAGGAATTGGGGGAGGACGAACTTCTGCTTTAAAAACCTTAGTTAATCAAGGACTGGAAATAGAAAGCATCACTGATGTTACGCCTATTCCTCATAATGGCTGTCGGCCAGCGAAAACGCGCCGAGTTTAGTTGACCCTATGAAAAGAGAAAATACTTGTGTAATTTGTCGAAGATTATATCAAAAATTGTTGTTAAAGGGCTCAAAATGCCTTTCGCCTAAATGTCCTTTGATTAAAAAACCATATCCGGCAGGAGAACAAAGGAAAAAAAGAAAAATAGGAGGAATTTCTGATTATAAAAAAGAGTTAATAGAAAAACAGAAAATGAAAGAAATTTATAATCTTTCTGAAAGACAATTTAAAAACTATATCCGGGAAGTTTTAAAGAAAAGAGGAAGGGTAAAAGATGCTGGCTTAGAATTAGTAAAAAAAATAGAAAAAAGATTAGATAATGTAATTTTTAGATTAAATCTCGCTCGCTCCCGAACCCACGCCCGCCAATTGGTAACTCATGGATTCTTCTTGGTAAATGAAAAGCCAGTCAATATCCCTTCTTGCCAGACAAAAAAAGGGAATGTCATTTCTCTTAAAGAATCAAAAAGGGGAAAGAGGTTTTATAAAGAAATTGTTTTAGCTGCCCAGAAAGCTCAAGTTCCTTCTTGGTTAAAATTAGATAAAGAAAAAATAAGGGCAGAAATAATTAACGAACCTTCATTAGAAGAAATAAATCTGCCAGTGGAAATTTC
>DDKT01000011.1 GCA_002339755.1 Patescibacteria group bacterium UBA2591 | reverse complement strand
TTTTAAATGATTTGACAGGGGCCCCCTAGAGGGCTTGACTTTTCGTAGAGGTATATTAAAATTTAAATGTTGTTAAATTATTGACAACCCAATCCCTGCCATGAGGGAAAAATCATGGAAAATGCTAGTTAAGGAAGGAGGAAATAACAATGGCAACCGCAACTGCTGTATGGACCGGGGTTATTGTAGTTGATCCTTTTGAATTGGACTGTCGACTGTTTTCATCTCTTAAGTAGAGCTAAGTCGCTTCCACTAAAGTCTGTGCACAAATCCTGTCACACTGTGTTAGAAATTGAAGAAAAAGAACAAGCTGAACCGTCGCTGACTCGACCTTCGGTTCAGGTTCGAAAACAACCTTTCTGCCCGAAATGCCAACAATGGCTAAAAACTGACGAAATTAGTAAAACGATTGAAATGACCTCTGGTATTCTTACACTCTCAGACACAGAGCTTGAAAGTCTAAAATTTGAATCTACTAAAAGAATCGAAGCAGAGCTCATCCAAGCCAATGACCCAGTGCTTGAATCTATTGGCTTTGGAAGGCGACTTTATGTAATGCCTAAAGCAGGAGCTCTTCCTGAGTACTCTAATATCTGGTATTTGCTCTTCCGAAGTCAACGATTAGGCTTTTTTCCTTGCTTAGTCATAAAAGAGAAGCCTAATGTGGCGGTTATAAAACCACTGAATATTCCGGAAGTCGTTTTTGGTAAACCCTACCAAATACTAGTAGTGGATATCTTAAACGACACTGATTGTCTTAAGAGCCCAACTGAACTGCCCGACTCCTTTAGTGAACTTCTTCCGTTTGATGCCTCTAGATTAACTCAACCAATTGTCGCTGCTCAGGAAATCGAAACAACACTTGGTCCTGAGCGCTGTATTAACCCTAAACGAAGGAGATTGAGAGAAATCGCTCGGCAAGTCTTGATCCGTTCCCTTTGAACCACTTTTCCGATAGTCCAATCCGCCATTTGATGCACCGCTCAACTATATAATAATGAGTGGTGCTCTTTTATAAAAATTTACTATCGAAATAGAAAATTCTTACAAACTTATCTTTTCTGTTAAACCAAAACAAATTATTTCTCGATAAAAATATTATAGCCATCAAAAAATTCAATTTCTAAAAGCCAATATTTAAACTCTTGCAAAGATAAAATGAAGATGTTAAGATAAAATATATGGCTAAACTAACTTCAAAAAAAATCCAAGAATTGCTTACTCGAGGTGTAGAAAAAATAATTGTTAAAGAAAGCCTAGAAAAAAAATTGAAATCCGAGAAAAAATTAAGAATCAAACACGGCGTAGATCCAACTACTAAAGATCTCCATCTTGGTTACGCTGTTATCTATCAAAAACTAAAAGAATTCCAAGATTTAGGACACCAAGTAATCTTTTTAATAGGTGATTTCACTGCCCGCTTCGGAGACCCAACTGACCAAAGAAAAACAAGAGGGCTAAGAGATAAAAAAGAAATCGAAAAAGCTGCTGAAAATTATATTAAACAAATCGGAAAAATCTTGAATCTAAAAAAATTAGAAATTAGAAGAAACAGTGAATGGTTTGATAAATTCACTGGTGAAGATATGCTTAAACTTCAATCTCGTTTTACTATAGCTAGAATGCTAGAGAGAGATATGTTCCAAGAAAGAATGAAAAGAGGAGAAGAAGTTTTTTGTCACGAACCTGTTTACCCTATGCTCCAAGCTTATGATTCTGTAATTTTAAAATCTGATTTAACTATTATTGGCAGTGACCAACTTTTTAACGAAATCCAGGCTCGAGAGCTCCAAAAAGAATATAATCAAGAGCCTCAAGATATTATTGCTATGCCTCTTTTGGTTGGCACTGATGGGAAAAGAAAAATGAGTCAAAGTTTGGGAAATTATATCGGCATTACTGAAGAACCCTTCGAACAATATGGGAAAATTATGTCTATTCCCGATGATTTAATCTTTCATTATTTCGAACTTTGTACTAAAATTCCTCTTAAAGAAATCGATCAACTTAAAAAAGCTCTTAAAGCTGGAGTCAATCCTCGAGATATCAAAGCGCGCTTAGCTCAAGAAATAGTTAAGCTTTATCATGGCTCTTTAAAAGCCAAAAGAGCGAAAGAAGAATTCGAAAGAATTTTTAAAAAACATTTAGAACCTTCAAAAATTCTTGAATATAAATTATCTTTTACTCGTTATAAACTACAAGATTTATTAACAAAAACAAAACTAGCTTCAAGCAAAAGTGAAGCCAGAAGACTAATTGAACAAGGAGGAGTAAAAATAAATAGAAGAGTATGCAAAGATTGGCAAGAAGAAATCGAAATTAAAAAAGGAATGATCATCCAAGTAGGAAAAAGAAAATTTGCTAAATTAGAACCTTCTTCATGAATTAAGGATTGTCTTTAAATTTCTTTAAATAATTCTCTATAAACCCTTCTATTTCTCCATTTAAAACTGCTTCTACGTCATCTGTTTCGTAATTTGTTCGATGATCTTTAACTATTTTGTAAGGATGAAGAACATAAGAACGAATCTGGTGACCCCATTCAGCTGGCTGGTATTGACCGCGTAAACGAGCCTTCTCTTTCTCTTCTTGAGCCAAGTTATATTGAATCAACTTTGATTTCAAAATTTTTAAAGCCTGTTCTTTGTTTTGTAATTGTGACCGTTCTGCCTGACAAGTGACAGTAATTTTAGTAGGTAAATGGACTACTCGAACAGCAGAATAAGTGGTCTGGACTCCTTGACCACCTGGCCCAGAGGATAAAAAAGTATCAATTCGCAAATCTTTTGGTTTAATCTCGATTTTTTCCTCTTCCATCTCTGGTAAAATTTCTACCAAAACAAAAGAAGTATGTCGCATTCTCTCTGCATCAAAAGGAGAAATTCTAACCAAACGATGAACTCCAGCTTCTCCTTTTAAATACCCATAGGCATAAAAGCCTCTTATCTCCAAAGTAAGGCTTTTTATTCCTGCTTCACTTCCCCTAGATTCATCTATAACTTTAATTCGCCATTTCCTTCTCTGAGAAAATCTCTCGTACATTCTTTTAAGCATCTCAACCCAGTCTTGAGCATCAACTCCACCAGCTCCAGCATGAATACTTAAAATTGCATTTCTTTGATCATACTTTCCTTTTAAAAAAGCAAAAAACTCAAGTTGCTCAAATTGTCTCTTGAGCTTTTTTAATTTTTTCTCTATCTCGTTTCTTAAATTCACATCTTTGGCTTCTTTGTCTAAAAGAGCAATTTCTAAAAGATCTTCCACCTCTTTAGACAATTCTTTCCAAGTTTCTGCCTTTTCTTTTAATTCTTTTACTCTTTGATTCTTTGTTTTAGCTTCTTCTCTATCTTTCCAAAAATCAGGTTTGCTCATTTCAGTTTCTAATTCTTTGATTTCAATCTTAGCTTTATCAAGGTCAAAGCCACCTCCATGCTTGAGAAATTTTATTCTCTAATTCCTCAATTTGATTAATTAAATCTTGCATAATTATGAATTAATGTAAAAATAGGATTCAGAGAAACAGCCCTAAATTTAGTCGGATAATTAAAGTCTCTGTTTAATTATTTTTATTTTTGGCCCTCAAATTATCGACAACACATAAGTTGTCTCGAGTGATCACACTAGCTTATCCCTGGAATCACCACGTAATAAAACATCATAGGAGCTTCTCGAGAGAGCTCATTCGTAATCCATCCGTTACAATCAGTCATCCATATCCATTCATCTTACAGCACAGACCATAGCTAAACCAATTCCTGTATTTCCTGAAGTAGGCTCAATGATCGCTGAACCTTTTTAAGTAGACCCTTCTTTTCCGCATCTTCAACCATCGCTAAACAGATCCTATCTTTTAAGCTTCCAGCTGGATTGAAATTCTCTAATTTGGCTAAGATTTTAGCTGAATTTGGTCTTACAATCCTATTGAGTCTAACTATTGGTGTTTGACCGATTAATTCTAAGATATTTTTAACAATCCTATCCTTAGAAGACATCTTCTTTCTCCTTTTTATCTCCCTGTCAAATCATTTAAAAAGGTAACCGAAATAATCTATTAAACTAGTGCACAAAAGGCAACTAAATTTTTGTTAAAATTCGACCTTTAAAAAATTATTTCATTTTTTGGATAAAACAGGTAT
>DDKT01000040.1 GCA_002339755.1 Patescibacteria group bacterium UBA2591 | reverse complement strand
AGCCGAAGGCGAACGAGCGCCTTACCAAATAATAATCTCGCAAAATTGGGGCGGAATAGCGCGCGAGGGAGCGAAGCGACCGAGTGCCTATGTGCCTAAAACAGTAATGAAGGAAATTTTGAGAATTTGGTTTAATATAAAGCTTGACGAGGAAGGTTTAAATAAAGTTCATAAATTGGGTGAGTGAATATGCTAGCCCGTGAACATCGTTTGACAAAACAGAAAAATTTTGAAAGAATATGGAAGTATGGAGAAAGTTTTTTTATTAGAGAGATCGGTTTTAAAATATTAAAAAATGATTTAGGCATCTCTCGTTTTGCTTTTATTGTCTCCAACAAAATACTTAAAAAAGCTGTCTCCAGAAACAGATTCAGACGTTGCTTAAGAGAGATCGTTAGAAAGAGGCTAAGGGGGATAAAATCTGGTTTTGATTGCTTGATTATAGCTAGACCAGGAATTGGCGAATTGAGTTATCAGGAACTAGAAGAGAAGATAGAGAGAATTTTGAGAAAGATAAAGCTGCTGAGAGACTAAATCTAATTGAGGTAAAGTTAAATCCATTCTTCTTTTCCTTTTTTGCCTCTTCCTTCTTAATGGGAAGAGAGGAATGGGTGAAAAATTTTTATCCCGCTAGAAACCCCCGCCCCCTGGGATGGGGATGAATATAATCCGTTTTCTTTTTTAGAAAGGGCGATTGGGTTTAAATCCCTGTTCTTTCTAACGGGGTTTACTTTTCTCTTCTTGATTTAAATTTATACCTTCCCATTTTCAACCTCCCCTTAGACTTCGTTCTTCTAAAAGAATGCTTCGATTTTTTATTGATTTCTTCCAAAAAATAGAGATTTTTTCTAAGTTGATTATTCTTCGCCTTATTCGTTTTTATCAGAAAACTTTTTCTCCAGATCATGGGCCTTTTTCTATTTTACACCCCTTTGGTTATTGTCGATTTAAACCTACTTGCTCTGAATACGCTTATAAAGCCATTGAAAAACACGGTTTAATTAAAGGTAGCCTTAAAGCCCTTTGGCGAATTTTAAGATGTCATCCTTTTTCTAGGGGTGGCTATGATCCTGTTTAATTTTTAAAGAAATGATCGAACTCTTTAATACTTTATTTTATCAACCAATTTTCAATCTTCTTGTCTTTCTTTATAATATTGTTCCAGGGAACGATTTTGGTTTAGCTATTATTGGATTGACGGTTTTAATAAAAATAATTTTATACCCCTTTTCCCTCCAATCAATTAAATTACAGAAGTCTCTTCAAAGTCTTCAGCCCAAGGTGGAGGAACTTAAAAAACGTTACAGTGATCAAAAAGAAGAATTAGCCAAAGCCCTGCTAAGGCTTTATCAAAAAGAAAAAGTTAATCCTTTATCCTCTTGTTTCCCTCTACTTATCCAATTTCCTTTTTTGATTGCTATTTTTCAAATTTTTAGATCCGGGCTAAAAGACGAGAATTTAAATTTATTATATTCTTTTGTCCGCAATCCAGGAGTGTTGAATCCTATCGCTTTTGGTTTATTTGACTTAGCTCAACCTGTACCAGTTTTAGCTGTATTAGCCGGGGTAGCTCAATGGATTCAGACAAAAATGATGATAACCAAAGAGCCGCCGAAAGAAATAAAAGGAAAAGAAGGAACTAAAGATGAAACAATGGCAGCAATTATAAGTAGGCAAATGACATATCTTATGCCAGCCATGACTATTTTTGTTGGCTTTACTTTACCCGGCGGACTAACTCTTTATTGGTTAGTTACTACTTTGCTGATGATTTTACAACAGAAGGTTTATCTTGGAAAAACTCAAAATACTCTAAGAGAAATCAAATAAAATAGAAAGAATTCCAAATTTGAAATTTAAAATTCGAGGAACTCTACTTTAAGATAGGGAGTGAATAGATTACTTTCCTGAAAATAGAGATAAGAGTATCGAGTGTTTTAAATTTAATTTTCTTGTTTTTCAATTTTGAATTTTTTTATGCTTCACAAAGACTTATTAAATCTTCCAGTTTTCACTCAGAATAATCGAGCTTTAGGTAGAATTTCTGGCTTTGAGATCGATCCAGACGCTCAAAGCATTATTAGATATTACCTTAAGCCTCATAAATTAATAAGTTTTTTAGCTAAAGAATTGGTTGTTCATCGCAGTCAAGTCGTTTTTTTAGATAAAGAGAAGATGATTGTAGAAGATTCTGTTTCTAAAGAGAAAGTTAAGGCAAAAGAAATAAATTTAGGAGAAGAAACAATAGGTGCAACTATTTAACAGAAAAAAATACAAGACAAGGACTTGCCTTTTGTCATAAAACGTATAGTAACAGATTTAAATAATGTAACCTCTGTTTTTGGATGAGGCTTCGATTTTGACTAATTTTGACGCGCATAGGCACTCGGTCGCTTCGCTCCCTCGCGCGCTACTCCGCCCCAATTTTGCGAGATTATTATTTGGTGAGGCACTCGTTCGCCTTCGGCTCACTCGGGCTTATTCAACCACTGCCTCACAA
>DDKT01000037.1 GCA_002339755.1 Patescibacteria group bacterium UBA2591 | reverse complement strand
ATGGCCTAACAACAAGTTATGGGATTTTGCAGGGAAAGGATGATTCAGTGATTAATCATTCAGTCACTTTAATCGGACTTAGTGGTCAGACAACTTATCATTTTAGAGTTAAATCTCGCGACCAATATGGAAATTGGGGAGTTTCTTCCGATGCTATTTTTACTACGCTAAAAGATGCTACTGTACCTATTATTACTCTAGTTCAGGCAATTAATATAGCTAATAATTCGGCTACTATTACCTGGCAAACCAATGAACCAGCTACTTCACAAGTCTTTTACGGCCTATCATTTGATGCTTTAATTTCTTCAACCGCTTTTGATGCTAATCTTAATATGGGTCATAGTGTTAATTTAACGGGATTGACTCAGGGAACAAAGTATTATTATCAAGTTAAATCAATTGATGTCTATAATAATGAAAGTCTTTCTGATGTTTGTAATTTTATTACTACTCAAGATTCAATTCCACCGGTAATTTCTAATATCTCTATTTCTAACATTGGCGCTAGCTCTGCTCTTATTAATTGGCTGACTAATGAATTAGCCGATTCCCAGATTATTTATGGAACTCAATCAGGTAATCTTATTCTATCTTCTGATTTAGATTCCAATCTTTTACTTTCACATTCTGTAAATCTCAGTGGTTTATCTAAAGGGACAATTTATTATTTCCGAGTTAAATCAAAAGATGCTTCTGGGAATGAAGCAATTTCCGAGGAACACAGCTTTACTACTTCTATTGATATAACTCCGCCTAATATTTTTAATGTTCGAGTGATTGATAAAAGTTATAATTGGGCTAAAATTACTTGGACAACTGATGAATTGACTGATTCTTTTGTTGAATATGGCTTGACTCGAAATTATGGAATGATTGCTGGTTCTCTGGAAATGGTTACCCAACATTCAGTGACTTTATTACATCTTCGAGAGAAGACCAAATATTATTTTAGAGTTAGGTCTCGGGATTTAGCTGGTAATTTAACCATCTGGTTTCCTAGTGGTCAAGGAAGCCAAGGAATCCAAGAAGAAGAAGGAACTTTTGAAACTCAAGCTGCTCCGACTGATTCTACTCCACCCTTGATTACTAGTGTAGCTAGCGCAGTTAATTATTTGGAGGTAACTATTTCTTGGCAGACAGATGAGATAGCTGATTCTTTTGTTGAATACGGCACTTCAACGGCTTATGGAGAGATTCACGGCAAAGAAAATTTACTTACTTCCCATGCGATAACCATTGGCGGTTTGTTGGCTAATACTAATTATCATTTTAGAGTCAGATCAAAAGATTTGGGCGGTAATTTAACCATGAGTAGCGATTATATTTTTACTAGCGGGAATAATCCTTATGCTATGGGTCTTGGCGGTGGCTGTCCGGTTTGTGAAGTTTGCAAAGAGTGCCCAAAGATAGATAAAACGGCGCCAAATATTTCTTCAGTTCAGATTTTAAGTGTTGGTGTTGATTCAGTAGTTATTTCTTGGGTGACTGATGAAGAGGCAACCAGTTTTGTAGAGTACAGTCAGAAAGAAGCGCCTTGGCCTACACAAACAGGTACGGGCAAGGCGGCGGGCAGCTCTTCGGATTTTCTGTCTCAATTAGGAAATCCAGTAGGTTCCTTGCGAGGCGCTTATGGGGTATTCAACTTCACCAAGAATCACCGAATTGAAGTTCCTGGTTTAAAAGAGAACACTTTGTATTCTTTTAGAGTTGTTTCAGTCGATTCTTCTGGAAATAAAGGTTTTGAAAAAGAAAAAACCTTTACTACTCTAAAAGCAAAAGAAGCTGCTTTAAAAGGAGTTCCGCCAGTGGTTCTAGGTGAAGGTCCGGAAATAGAAATAAGCGCTACCAGTGTAACTATTAAATGGTTAACTGACAAAGAATCAAATAGTTTGATTGCTTTAGGTGAAAAAGAAAGAAAATATCAAATGGAAATTGGAAATTCCACTGAATATGTAACTAGTCATGCAGTAACTATTAATAATCTTACACCATCAACAGTTTATTATTTTCAGGTTCGATCTCGGGATAAGGAAGGCCTTTTAGGCGAATCTGAGCATAGAAAGTTTGTAACTAAACCAAAAGCCGAAATTTCTGAAGTTAAGGTTTCTAATATTACTTTTACTTCAGCTATTATTATCTGGCAGTCGAGCTTGCCAACTACTTCGATAGTTGATTATGGTTTTGGCTCCCAGTCGGGATACACCTTCCAAGCTATTGACGAATCAGAAAAACTGACTATTGCTCATCAAGTTAAATTAGATTATCTTAAAGAAGGAACCATTTATCATTTTAGAGTTAAGGGTTACGACGAAACTAAAAGTTTAATCATTAGCGATGATTATGTTTTTCAAACTCTCACTTTGCCTCGAATTTCTCAAGTTAAAATTAAAAATATTAGCTATGAGGAAGCAACAATTTCTTGGCAAAGTAATGTGGAAACAGATAGTCTTATCGAATATACTAATACTAGAACTAAAGAAATAAAAACTTATGGAAAATCAGAAATGGTTAAGAAACATGAAATCACTTTAATTGGTCTTGATGATGATACCACTTATCTGATCCGAATTATTGGAAAAGATATTTATGGCAATTTAACTATTAGTGATTATCAAGAATTGAAAATTTTACTTGATGATCAGTCGCCAACAATCAGCTTGATTCGAACTCGAAGTTCTCTGATTGGTCCCAAAGAAGATAGGGTTCAGACTATTATTTCTTGGCAAACAAATGAACCAGCTACCTCTCAGGTAAGATATAGTATGGCTGGCGGTCTTTTGGCAGCTGGCACTGAATTCTCGCGACCGGGTAGTCCTGGACCCCCTGCCCCCGAGCCAGAAACTAATCCAACTGTTCTTGCTACAAGAAAAGAGACAGAAAAGGATTTAAATCTTACCACTAATCATTTAGTTGTTTTAACCAATCTTAGCCCTTCTTCTGTTTATCATTTTCAAGTAGAAAGTATTGATGAAAAAGGCAATCAAGGCCTAAGTAAAGTTCATACTCTCCTTACTCCCCAAAAGAAAGAGTCTATTTTACAAATTATTATTAGGCAATTAGAGGAGATATTTGGGTGGACACGTTTGTTCTAAGGATAATTCACGAGCTTTATATGGATCTAATCATGAATTGCCATATGAATTAAAATGCGAACTTTACTAACTTGTTCGCGTAAGATTCGTGATGTAAATATATATGTTTCCAGTAATTAAATGCCAAAATATAACCAAAGAGTTTGGCTCTGGTAAAGCTAGAGCTCGCGTCCTTAAGGAGATAAATTTAGAAATTTATTCCTCTGAATTTGTTATTTTATTTGGACCTTCGGGTTGCGGCAAGTCAACCTTGCTAAATATTATTGCCGGTCTAGAGCCTCCAACCTCAGGTAAAGTTTTTATTCGGGGCCAAGACATAACCCAACTTTCTTCAGATGAAGCTGCTTTATATCATCGGACAAAAATTGGCATGGTTTTTCAAGCTTATAATTTAATTAGAACTTTAAATGTTTGGGATAATGTGACTTTACCTCAGGTTTTTGCTGGTATTTCCCAAAAAAGACGTTTTAAGAAAGCCAAAACCTTACTTAAAGAGTTTGATTTATTTAACTGTGCTAAATTATTACCATCAGAACTTTCTGGCGGTCAGCAACAAAAGATTGCTATTGCTAGAAGCTTGGTTAATGATCCTTGGATTCTTTTAGTTGATGAGCCAACCGGAAATTTAGATTCAAAGTCAGCCCAGGAGGTAATGGCAGTTTTCAAGGATTTAAATGAAAATAAAAAAAGGACCATTTTACTGATTACGCATAATCCAAAACACCTTCATTATGCTAACAAGATTTTTTATATGAAAGATGGTATAATAATAAGAATAGTTGAATTGAAAACAGGAAAGCAAAAAGACAAAAGAATAGAAGAGCCCTTTAAGATTTTGAAAACAGAAGAAGATTTTGCTAAAAATTTACTTCGGCTTTCTGAGTTGGAAATAAAGGTCAAGCTTTTAATCAATAAACTTTTAAATTTTTTTAGATTAAATGAGCTGACCAAAGAAGAGATAGTTAGATTAGAAAAAATTGTTGCTTTGAGACTAGAAGGAAAAATTGATGACGAGAAAGTTTTTCAAAAATTAGACAAGCCATTCGAGGAAGGAGGGGTAGGACTCTACAAGCGGACAGCTCAAAATTTAGCTGATCACATAGAAAGATATTGCACAGAAGAAATTAAAAACTTCTAGACATTTGTCGTTTTGATTTTTGGCTAATTTTAGTAAAAAAATGAATAATCTCGGCAATCAGGTTTCAGAGAGAACAAAGCGAAATTTTGCGATGGAAAGGAAAATAGTTTTTATGTTTTTAAATTTTAATTTTTTGCATCGTCATTTTAATTTTTAATTTTACATTTTTTTGATATTTGGGCATTTGGCATTTGGATTTAATTTTTTTTTAGGTTTGTGTTTTTAACTTGAGATCCTTTGCGGAGTTTATCCTGAGCGTCAGCGAAGGACTTAGAACAAGTTTTTGATTTTTAATTTTATTTATAATGTAGTTTCCTTTTTGAGGCGAGATACACAAAGCCGACTTAAAGGCCAGCGTTATATTTCATTACTATGCGTATCATTGATACTCTCCGACTTGCTAGTAGGATCTTCAAAACCAATAGACTTCGAACATTCTTAACTATTCTTGGAGTGAGTGTAGGACTAGGAACAATATTTTTCCTAGTCTCTTTAGGCTATGGTTTGCAAAAATTAGTTTTTACCAGGATTGCTGGAGAGGATGCGCTTTTAAGCTTGGATGTAATAGCTGAAGAAAATGGTCCTTTAAGACTTGATAAAAAATTTTTGGATAAAATAAAAAAAATTCCTCAAGTAACTGAGGTCAGTCCTCTTTTAAGTTTAGCTTCTCAAATGAGGATAGGAGATTTAGCCGGCGATGTTTTACTTAATGCTATTGATCCTTCCTTTTTTCGGCTTCAGGGTATAGATTTTAAAATAATTAAAAATTTTTGCGTGAATCAAAATAGCAATTCACGCCACACTGTTCCTGTAGACAATCTAAGTGGAAAGACACGAGCAGAAATGCAGAGGGACACGGAAAGAGAATGTCGAGATATCATTGTTTCTTCAGGTATTTTAAAAATGTTTGGCTTAGCTCCGAATCAAAGCCCTCAGGGTTCTTCGGAAATATCTCCTTCGGAAAGGCCAGAGATCTCCGCGCTTGGCTCTAATCCTAGCCAAGAAAACCACCTTTATAGTCAGGTTTTAGGCAAGAAGGTAAAATTTTCTCTTTTTATTCCTAAAGAAAAAGATAGCGAAGAATTAGAAATATTAGATCTTGATCAGGAATTTGAAATCAAAGGAGTGATTGAAGATGAAACTGCTAATTATGTTTATTTTCCTTTAGCTGTCATTGCTAGAAGTAATTTTGAATCTTTTTCGAGTAGTCCTGACTTTCCAGACGCAGAGCGAGCCATTAAAGATACTCTGGATATTTCCGAAAGAAAAGGTTATACTTTAATTAAGGTCCGAGTTAAAGATAGAAATTATCTTGAAGAAGTAAGGTCTCAAATCACTCTTCTTGGTTTTAATGTTTCAACTATTTCCGATACTTTAGAACAGATGGATATTATTTTTAAAGCTATCCAGATCATTTTAGCAATTTTTGGTTTGGTGGCTTTGGCGGTTGCTTCCATCGGAATGTTTAATACCATGACTATTGCCCTCTTGGAAAAAACTCGGGAAATTGGCATAATGAAAGCATTGGGAGCGACTGATAAAGATATTAGAAGGCTTTTTTTGGTAGAGGCTTTAATTATTGGTTTTTGTGGCGGCTTAGGAGGAATAGGGGTGGGATTTTTAGTTAGTTATCTTTTTAATTTATTGATTAATGCTTTAGCTCGGTTTTTGGGCGGTCAAGCAGTTGATCTAATTTACACCCCCTTTTGGTTTATTCTAGCAATAATTAGTTTTTCTGTAATTGTTGGTTTTGTTACTGGCATCTATCCTTCTCATCGAGCCTCGAAATTAAATCCTATTGATGCCTTGAGATATGAATAGCTTGTTGTATCAGAATTTAAAAATTCCGATAACGTTGATTAACTGACGAGGAATACACTTTATTTATCCGTGTAAATCAACGAATGATTCTCAGTCCGTGTAAATTTGCGCATATACGTGAGCGAAGCAAGCGTCTACGTTCTATCTTTAGCATTGATTGGAGATGCAAAATAAAATCCTTCGGAAATACTTCGGGAAAAGCTCCGCGGAGTTTTGTTTTTACAGGAGCAAAGTAGCCTTCTATCTGACGAATGCGCTATTCGAAAATTTATTCACGTTCTGTGAAATATTTGTTAATCATATGACTGAACAAAATTCTCAATCTACTCATTCCTTTGTCTATTCTTCTGAGTCTGCGAAAAAGAAAAAGATAGGATTAATAGAACTAATAAAGCCAATAAGATTTATAATTTTAGTTATAATTATAGTAATTATAGTGATTTTTTCGAAAAGTTTATATTTTTTTTCTGTTAAAAAAAGTTCCATTAAAAAAATTCAAATAGAGAAAAATTTTCAGGAAGGGAAAAAGTTGCTTTCAGAGGGGCAATTTGAGTTAGCCGAGAAGCTTTTAAAAAAAATAGTAAAAGCCGAACCAGAAAATATTAATTATCT
>DDKT01000048.1 GCA_002339755.1 Patescibacteria group bacterium UBA2591 | reverse complement strand
ATTAAAAATAAAAAATAAAAAAACAGAAACTTGAAAACTTTAAAATTAAAGAAAAAGAAAATAGTTTTTACATTTTTAGGTATGTGTTTTTAGTATTTGGTATTTGGTTTTTAATTTATTGTTTATCTTATGTCAATCTTTGATATTATTTTACTGATCATTCTTCTTGGTTTCGTTTGGTTTGGGTTTTGGTTTGGCTTGATTTACAGCATTGGTTCTTTGGTAGGGATAATTGCAGGCATTTATATAGCTGGAGTTTGGTACAATCAATTAGCTCATTGGACTTTGTTTATATTTCAAAACAATCTTAATCTAGCTCGGATTGTTTGTTTTATTATTATTTTTATTATTGTTAATCGTTTAATAGGATTTGGTTTTTATCTTATTAATAAAATTTTTAAAATCATTTCTTTATTACCTTTTCTAAAAACCATCAATCGTTTAGGAGGCGCTATTATTGGTTTTTTTGAAGGAATTTTAGTTTTAGGTTTGATTTTATATTTAGCCACTTTTTATCCTCTTTGGACAAATTTAAATCAGGTCATTTCTGGCTCCAGGGTGGCTCATTATTTAATTGCAGTGGCTAGAATTTTAAGTCCATTACTACCAAAGTTATTGAAAAAAATAAAGGATATTATCTAATAAAGTTTAAAATGGAGCGTTTCCATTTCGAGTAAGTTCAGTTTTATGAACTCGAATTTAGGTAATTGAATCAGAAGCTGGAAATCAATCTAATTAATGAAACATGAAAAATTCAATCAAAATTAAAATTTTCTCTTTATTTCTTCTTTTCACTTTCTTTTTGACTACTGGTTTTGGTTGTCGTTGTGTTCCCAAAAAAATAAAAGAAGCAACTAAACCTATAAAACTTGTTTATTGGCGAGTTTGGGATGATCAATCTTCGATGAATGATATTATCAGCGCTTATCGTCAATTTCATCCTTATGTAGAGATTGTTTATCGTCAGGTTCGATACGAAGAATACGAAGATGCTTTAAAAGAAGCCTGGCTTCGGGATGAAGGGCCAGATATTTTTTCTCTTCCTAATACTTGGCTTAGGAAGTATCAAGATCTCCTTTTGCCCTTGCCAGAGAAAATTACCCTACCTTATATAAGTGTTAAAAAGACTCTTTGGAGAAAAGAAATTATTACTACTCTTAAAACAGAAAAAACACTCACCTTAAAGAAGCTGAAAGAAAATTTTGTTGATGCAGTTTATAAAGATGTGGTTATTGATAATAAAATTTATAGTTTACCCTATAGTCTTGATACTTTAGTTTTATTTTACAATCGGGATTTATTAAATAATGCTCTCATCCCTTTTCCTCCAAAGACTTGGGAGGAATTTAAAGAACAGGTAAAGAAGATGACACTTCAGGATGAGGAAGGGAATATCATTCAAGCTGGGGCAGCTTTAGGAACTGCTGAAAATATTGTTCGCAGTACAGATATTTTATCTCTTTTGATGATGCAAAGCGGAACTCGAATGACGGACGAAAGTGGTTTGGCTACTTTTCATCTATCTATCAAAGGCGAAGAGGATTATTTTCCTGGTGAGGATGCCTTGAGATTTTATACTGATTTTTCAAATCCTTCTCGGGAGGTTTTTACCTGGAATGAGAAAATGCCTCAGAATTTAGAGGCATTTTGCCAGGGGAAGTTAGCTTTCTTTTTTGGCTATTCCTATCATTTAGGTCTTATCCAAACCCAGGCTCCAAAATTAAACTTTGGCATTGCTCCCGTGCCTCAGCTAAGCGGAGCCTTAAAAGAAGTTAATTATGCTCATTACTGGACAGAAGTTGTTTATTACAAGACAAAACATGTTAATGAGGCTTGGAAATTTTTACAATTCGCTAGCTCAGAAGAACAAGTAAAAAAATATTTGGAAAAAACTAAAAAACCTACTGCTCTGAGAGCCTTGATTAATCAGCAATTAGAAGATTACGATTTAGAAATTTTTGCTCGTCAGGTTTTAACTGCTCGTTCTTGGTATCGAGGCAGAAATTTCGAGGCTGTAGAGGATATTTTTAAAGAAATGATTAATTCAGTAGTTAGAGGTTACCTTGATTATAAAGAGGCTATTAAACAAGCAGCTATGAAAGTAAACCAGACTATGTGAATTTATTTTCGATATTTAAGATACGTTTATTTATATGAAGCCATCTAGCATTTCCTACTTTTTATCCAATTTTTTGTTAGTGATTACTTTGTTATTTTTTATTATTTTTCCTGTTTGCGCTGAAGAGCTACGGGATAGGAAGGGGACTCAGGGCTTGATTTTAAGATATGTTAGTGTTGATTGTTTCAAGAAAGGCAATTGTACTCTTTCTGATTTTCTTTTAGTTTTCAAAGCGCTAGCTGATTTAATGTTAAGCGTTCTTGGAGCTGTAGCTTTACTTTTCTTTGTTTTAGGAGGAGTTATTTGGCTTACTTCAGGAGGAAGCGCAGGTCAAGTTGAAAGAGGGAGAAAGATCTTGTCAGGAGCAGTGATTGGCGTTATAATTGTACTAGGAGCTTGGACCTTGGTAAATTTTACTATTGTGACTTTAATGCCCGAAAAAAAGGACGGAGAGCGGGGTGGGGTTAGGGAAAAATTTTTTGGCAAAGGCGGTAAGTGGTGGATAATCCCAAGAGTTCGGAAACCAGCACCTACAGAGAAGAAAACGGAGAAGAAAGAAGTAGACCGAGGAAAAGAATGCGGAAATGGCGCGTCCTGCCAAGAAGGACTTGAGTGCAAATCCCATCATTTCCAGTCAAAGAAAATTTGTGTTAAATTAAACTCAAAAGAAATGGGAGGATATTGTATTCCTGTAAAAGAAGGAAATGAATGCAAGGGAGGGCTATCTTGTGAAGATACAGCTTATAGGTCTCCTTCGAATTGTAAGGAAAGGATTGAATGCGGAAGATGTTCTCCTTCTAAATCATCTGACGGAAGAGTAGTTCGAGGAGGGGGGTGCAAAGAAAACGGAGAGTGTCAAGTCGGTCTTGCGTGCAGACCGCATCTTACCCAGACAGGTATTAAAGTTTGCGTTCATTTAGAGTCAAAAGAGCAGGATGGTGATTGTATTCCTGTAGGTCCTTTAGAGACGACTGAATCTGAGTGTAAAGGAACCTATGGGTGTAACGATGCGGCCCGTCCTCCGAGAGATTGTGATAGTGTAATTATATGTGGAAGATGCAAGTAAAGAAAATGACCTCCTTTTAGATAAGAGATAAACGGAAAAATTTCTAAACTCATCCTCATTGTGATGCTTTAGCAAAATCAAAGATTTTAAAGATTTTTCTCTATATAGATTTTTGAATTTTTCCCTTTTGACTATTTTGGATTTTTGATTTTATTTTCTGGATACTTGATTTAATATTTTAGGTTTTAATATGAAATTTCAAAAAGTATTATTTTTTACCCTTCTTTTTAGTCTGATTGTTTTTCAGTTTTTCTTTTTGACCCCGGTTTCGATAAAAGCATCAGGAAACCAACCCCCAGCCGATAAGTCGGTAGGCTTAGACAATCCTTTGGGAGGAACAGATATCCCTCCAATTATCAGTAGGATTATCACCCATGCTCTCGGTATTGTTGGCGCTTTGGCGCTTTTGATGTTTATTTGGGGAGGGTTCATTTGGATGACAGCAGCAGGGAATACGGAAAGAGTGAAAAAAGGTATGAATACCTTGCTTTGGGCTACTATAGGGTTAGTAGTTATTTTTGCCAGTTATGTTATTTTAAAGTTTATTTTTGATGTTTTAACAAAAAGAGCGTGAAAAATCGAAGATTAAAAAGATAAAAAAAACACAGACTGAAGTCTGCGATTCTGAATTATTTAAAAATATTAAAATTAAAAAGGGAAATTTATTTTCAATTTTGCACATAGGCACTCGGTCGCTTCGCTCCTTCGCGCGCTATTCCGCCCCAATTTAGCGAGATTATTATTTGGTGAGGCGCTCGTTCGCCTTCGGCTCGCTCGGGTTTATTCAACCATTGCCTCACAAAAGTTTAACCAGGTTTATTCCTAGAATAATGCCTAATTTAGAAAAAAATGGCAAAATTGGAG
>DDKT01000044.1 GCA_002339755.1 Patescibacteria group bacterium UBA2591 | reverse complement strand
CATTTTAGATGATTTAATACGGCAGCAAAACTTTACGAACTTTTTGATAGTTCTTTTAAAAGCAATATTGCCGGAACTAAGGAAATGTTCAGACAAGGAATTAAAGAAAAGACTTGGGGGAATGGCTAAATTAATTTGCAAAATATGTGAACACCGTGGGTTGTTCACCTACAACATTCATGGAACTGTTCAAGGGCTTTGGGGCTTTACTCATAATTGCGAAACAGATTTCGCTATATGCCCGAACTGTTATCACTGGACTTTACTTTATGAGCCATATAGACTCAAGGAGGGAGTTGTTGTTTAAGTTTAGTTCAGTCGTAATAATCAAGGAAGACCTTGAGTTTTTTGATTACCTAAAAGGTAGTGCTAAGCATAAATATGCCACTACCTTTTTTATATGTGTTCAGTAGTTTAAGAAATAAGCGGACAGAAGTCTTGGTTTATTCGAACTAATTTGGAGGAATAAAAACAATAGTTAGAACATTATTTTGATTTCTAAAGCTAATAAGGCATCTATTTGGTTAATAGTTTTTTCTTTAAAATTCAATAAGATAAACTAGGATTTAGTTAGAGATAGGTTTTGTTTGGTTTTATAGATTTTTACTTTAAAATCAACTTTTGCCTTTATTTTAACGCAATTTTAAAGGTGCGTAATTGTCTATTATTTATTCCAAGAGGCTAAATTTGGTACGTTGTGATCAATCCTGTTGCTATTGATTATTTATTAAATATTCTCTATTCTACTCTTTTGGGATAGCTGGGTGGCTATTATTGTCCAAAGTTTCTAATTCGACTTCTATCTTTTCTTCTTTTCCTTCTCTTAGAATTGTTAAAATAATTTTATCATTCGGTTTGTATTCTTGGATTAATTCTGTTAAGCTAGAGCGTCCATTTATTAAATCATTATTAACTTTCAAAATAACATCAGCATTTTTAATTTCAGCCTTGAAGGCAGCGCTTTCCTTAAGGGGAGGGCCCCAAACTAAGGCACCTCTTTTTAAGTCTTTAAAGCGTTTATCTGTTATGCCCCGAGCTTGAGCTAAATCTAGATAATTTACTCCTAAACTTGGTCTTTTAAGACTGTCCCCACTTTTTAAATTTTTCCCTTCTTTTAAAATTTGATTTATTAGGGATTTAAAGTAATTTACTGGAATAATATTTTTTACTTCTACCTCTTTTCCTTTTATTAAAATTCCAATAATTGAACCCTTTAGATTTGTTACCGGAGCCCCCTTAAAATTATCTGCTAACCCTTGGTTGATTTGAACAAATCTCGAAAGTTTATCTGAAGATTCAATTAAATCCTCTGTTTTTGTAATTTTGAGATTTTGAATTTTTGTGATTTCTCTTATTTTTACTTGATTTGCTCCATCTGCAACTAGAACTTCTTCTCCCAAAGCAATATCTTCTTTTTCCCCTAATTTAACTACTTCAAGTCCTTCGGCTTCGATTTTTAAAAAAATAACCCCAGTTAAGGGATCGATTAGAATTTTTTCCACAGGATACAACATTTTATTAGAAGCACATATTAAATATTCTTTTTTAAAATCAGAAATAACTTCGCGATGAGAAATTATCCAGCCGTCATTGGTTAGAACAAATCCTTGTCCTAGCGTTTCTTCGTCTTGATAAATCTGTTCTAAAATTTTTTTAACCGCAGCTTCTGGTTTTTTTAGAAATATCTTTACCACTTGGCCTTGACTCTGTTTTATTAGTTCTGCTCTTTGTTGATTAGGTAGGACATTAACTACCTCTCGAGTTTTAATGACAATTTCTCGCTTGGGCAGCATTTCATCTAAATTGAGTTCTTTATAAAAAGGGATTTTAATACTTCGGGTTATCAAAACAAACAAACCTCCGCTAAGGCCAGCTAAAAAGCCGAAAATAAGAGCTAGAATTATGTTAAGCAAAATAGTCTTCCAGCCTAAACGAACAGGCTTTTCTAATTGATTGAATTTATGATTTTTATAAAATTTTTCAAGGTGAATTGTTGTTTTTGTGTTTTTCATATGTTAATAAAACGGAACTAACTCCAAGGAGTTGTTAAAAGAAGAATCAAAAGGCAGGTACCGCTAATAATTAAATATCTTTTTATTATTTTTTTTTCCAAGTGGTCAAGTAGATGATAACGACTTAGCCCTATCATTATATAATAAAAGAGAGTTAAGAACAAAGCATTAAAATAAAAATTAGTTGGCCAAAAGGTTATTATCCAAAATAACTCTCCTATGATTAGACTAATAATCAAAATAAAAATTAAACTTTTTTTATTCAAGATCTTATTAGCCCAAAAAACTTGATAGCTAAGAAGGCTGATAAGAAAAATGACTAAAGACAAAAAAAGCCAAACAGGGAAATTTGAAAAGATAATTAAGCTATAAAAGCTGGTTAAAGAAAAGAAAAGAGTAATTAAATCCAAATAACTATAAATATTTTCAATGGTGTAAAGAGGATATTTCTCTCGACGATGGAAGAAGCTAAAGATACTTTCCAGGATGACAACTAAAGAAATAGCTATAAAGAGGATTATTAGATGTTTTAGCCAGTCATTTTTAGGAGTAAGGAGAGTAAAAAACAATAAACTGCTTAGAAAAAACAGAAGAGGGGCTAAGAAGAGTTGCCAAAATTCTTTGTTAAATTTCCGGTTGGTCAATTGCCAGAAAGATAGGAAAAAAATCATTAATAAAAAAAAGGCTATCCACCAAAGCAAGCTCGGCTTTATTAAAATTATTTCTAGGCCAATCAAAATAAGAATAGGAGCAAAAAACGGAATAGATCGATTGAGAAAGTAAAGCATAAGTTATTGAAAATTTTAAATTTAAGCTCCTGGATTAAGTATTTAGAAAATAAATCCTAATTTAATCAGTTTTGAAAATTTCTAAAAATTACTTATTTGATCAATTTTTCTGCTTTTATTTCTATCCACTCATTTTCTTTTTTTTGATAAACTTTGAATTGATAAGTTTTTTCTGTTTCCGAATAAAGATAATTTACCCGAACTTGGCCACCGATTCTGTGAGAATAAAGCGTCTTTTTCTCTAAAATTAATGGTTTTATTATTAATTCTAGTTTCATCTTTCCTAAAGGTCCTTTAAATTCAATAATCTCTATTTCTCCCTCAACCTTTTTCCCCATAGCATCTTCTCCCAAGTCTAATTTTTCTTTTCTTTGTTCATCGATGCCAAAATTCTCTCTAATCATTCCTGTTAAATTTTCCCACTTTTCAATAGTCATAAGCGATATTTAAAGTTAATATTATCTTTTTTATAAATATTTCCCCTTTGTTCTAATTAGCAATTTTTTATTTATACTCAAATTATTTAAAAACAGAAATAACTAAATTTAATACTCAAACTTGAAATTCTAATAAATTCTCAATATTTGATTTCCAATAATCTAAATCTTGTTGCCTCAATAGATTCTTTGATTTGGTTAAGGAATCCGATTACTTTGTTTAAGATTTATGCTTTCTTTCGTCTCTTTAAAAAAGATTGAATTTGCAGCGCACCACTAGCTTTATGCATTTGCTTAAATTCAGTATCAAAATAAAACTTCTAATATCTTCTAATATTTTTAACTGAAACCTCTTTATCGAGGCCTTAAGATATTAAAATTCTAAACTATATTTACAGATTAAAAAATTTATGTTATTATTATTTTTGTTGTGCTCTCTCTCAATAATTTTGGGGTAAATCTGTTTTACTTTCCGCATTTTAGATACTGATATTTGTGAATTGGTTTGCAGAGTTTTCTCTTAATTTTGGCTTAATTTTGGACAAAATCAAAGCAACTTAATTTACAATACTCAGTAGGTAGGATATTTTTTTTAAAAAATAATTTGAAGAAAAATTTCAGCAATTACCCCCTCCAAAGGCCTTAAAGGACAGAACGGAGCAATGCCTAAGAAAACAGAGCAGCTGAATACTTATATATTTATGGCAACCGTAGCCCACATAGCTAAATCGAAGAAAAAGCCGAAATATTCTACCAGAATGGTTCGGCGTTGCTGGCGCTGTGGCCGCAAACGCGGCTACATGCGTGATTTTGATTTGTGCCGAATCTGTTTTCGGGAATTGGCTAGCCAAGGACTAATTCCAGGAATTAGAAAATCTAGTTGGTGAGATGAACATTGTTATATATTGATGCTTTACTCAGCGGAAAGCTTGAAAAATTCAGAATTTTACAATTATAATCTAAAACATAAAGTGATTCATGTCAAATGTTAAATTTGAAATGTATTGAAGACTAACGTTTTATTTGATAAATTTGTATTCTAAATTTGGATTATTAAACAAAAGTTATTTTTAAATATCTGTAAGTTACAATATGAGTGATCCAATTGCTGATATGCTAACAAAAATTAGAAATGCTCAGGCAGTAAAGAAGCCTGAAGTAATTTTATCATTTTCTAAAATTAAATTTAACATTGCTAAAATTTTAGAAAGAGAGGGATGGATTGGGAAGGCAGAAAAAAGAAAGGGAATATATGACCAGATTAGAATTGTTTTAAAATACGATGAAGAGAAGAATCCTGTAATCAAAAGGCTAAAACGAATTAGTAAACCTAGCCGTAGAATTTACGTAAACAAAGAAAAATTACCAAGAGTTTTAAGTAATTTTGGCATTGCTATCATTTCTACTTCACAGGGTTTAATGACTAATAAAGAAGCTCGAAGAAGAAAGTTAGGAGGAGAAGTAATTTGTGAGGTGTATTGATCCTGTTTTAATAGCGACTGTTTTTCCGTTATTCCGAGCAGAGATTGAAGGTCAGGACCGAGAATTTTACGGTTAGAATGATTGATAATTAATTTTTGGATTTTATATCGTAATTTATTTACAAATACGAACCTATAAATATGAGCAGAATAGGCAAACAGCCAATTAATATTCCAGAAGGCGTAGAAGTAAAGATCGAGAACAAGACTATCATTGTCAAGGGACCTAAAGGAGAACTGGTTCAAAAAGTTTGTCCTCGAGTTTTAATTTCCCAAACAGGGCGAGTAGTGAAAGTAGAAGTGGAAAATCCGGAAGATAAGTCACAACGAGCCCTTTGGGGTTTGTTTAATCGCTTGGTTAATAATATGATTCAGGGAGTAACCTCTGGATTCGAAAAAAAGTTAGAAATCATCGGAATAGGTTACAAAGCAGTTTTAGAAGCCGGGAAGCTAATTTTGAATCTTGGCTATTCTCATCCAATAATTTTTAAAATCCCAAAAGGGATTGAGATTAAGGTAGAGAAAGATGTTATTACTATTAGTGGCGTTGATAAACAGTTAGTCGGTCAGGCTGCTGCAGAAATTCGCGCTTTTCGAAAACCAGAGCCTTATAAAGGAAAGGGAATAAAATATTTTGGAGAAATAGTCAGGCGAAAGGCGGGAAAAGCAACAAAGGCAGTAGGGATGAAATAAATTTTAAATATCAAAAAGTTTTTAAAAGATTTCAACACAAACAGCGACCTTTGTTATTTTTCTTTAATTTTTGAGAGTTTTTTAACTTCAAATTTTTTAAACTTCTTATGAGAAATTTGCAAAAAATAAAACGAAAAAAGAGAAGCAGAAGGCATGGCAGGATTCGAGCTAAAATTAAAGGAACAGCTGAAAGGCCACGAGCTTCGGTTTTTCGAAGCAATAAACACATTTATCTTCAATTAATTAATGATGAAAAAGGAGAAACGTTGATAGGTGTTAGTGATATAGAATTATTGAAAGAAGAAAAGAAAACAAAAAAAAGTAAACAAAGAAAGTCAATAAAAACAGTTTCTAAATCAAAAAAATCTAAAATAGAAATAGCCAAAGAAGTCGGAAAATTGTTTGCCCAGAAAGCTTTAGAAAGAAAGATAAAACAAATGGTTTTTGATCGGGGAGGATATAAGTATCATGGCCGAGTTAAAGCTGCAGCTGAAGGAATACGAGAAGCTGGAGTTAAAATATAAGGCAGAAAATGGAGTGCTGAATGATTATTTAATGCCCTCATCTTGAGCGGAAGCAAAGATTTTACAGGCCTTGTGAAAGTTATTAGATGATTAATCACTCACTTTAGGGTCCTAGAATAGAGTTGTTGAATTATTACAGTCTTAAAATATAAAATTTACCACAGAGGGCTTAACTCAAAATTCAAGTTTCAAAACTAATTTTAGCCATATCTGTGATGCGCAATACTGAGAATTTTAATTTTTAAATTCCAGTTTTAACTTAATTTATAATTAATTTATGTCTGAAGATATTAAAAAGTCCAAAAAAGAATCTGCTGAGCCGATCTCCAAAAAAGAGAGTGAATCTAAGGAGAGTAAATTTGAAGAGAGCGAACCTGAACAACGTTTGGTTGATTTGGCTCGAGTGACTAGGGTGGTGGCTGGCGGAAAAAGACTTCGTTTTCGAGCTTGCGTGGTTGTTGGGGATAGGCAGGGAAGGGTAGGTGAGGGAACAAAAAAGGGCGCTGATGTGGCAGGAGCTATTGAGAAGGCAGTAAGAATCGCTAAAAAAAATATGATTACCGTTCCTATTGTTAATAATACTATTCCTCACGAGATTCGAGAAAAATACGGAGCAGCTTTAGTGTTGTTAAAACCAGCTCGTCAAGGTCGTGGCATTATTGCTGGAGGCCCGGTTCGAATTGTTTTAGAGTTGGCCGGCATTCCTAATGTTACTGCTAAAATGCTAGGAACAAAAAACAAAATTAATAATGTCCGAGCAACTATTAATGCTTTGAAAAAATTCTTAAAGAAGACTTGAAATAAACCAAAGTGATATTATTGAATTATTCAATAGATTCATTTTTTAATAATTTAATAATTTTTCCATGCCTCTAACTCTACATAATTTAAAGCCATTTTTAGGATCAAGAAAGCGGCGGAAGAGAATTGGTCGAGGAGATGCTTCTGGTCACGGAACTTATTCTACTCGAGGCTTAAAAGGTCAACGTTCTCGATCTGGCGGGAAAAAAGGATTAAAACTTAAAGGCATCAAAAGAATAATTATAAGTTTACCAAAAATAGGTGGCTTTAAGAGCATTCACTTAAAGCCGGTTATTATTAATATCAGCACTTTGGTTAAACATTTTGATAGTGGTGAAAAAATTACACCTAGAATTTTGCTTAAAAAAGGATTAATTGATAGAATAAAACCAGAAGTAAAAATTTTAGACAAAAAAGGACTAAAAGGAAAAAAATTTTTCATTGAAAACTGTAAGGTTTCAAAAAGCGTAAAAGAAGAGATTGAGAAAGCAGGAGGGGTGGTTAAGTAGAAGTTTGAAACTCCCAACTAAAATTAAAAATCAAAAAATAAGATAGCACGAAGTGTCATTTTAAGACAAAATTGGAGGAGCCCCGCCATTTAAATATAAGAAAATTCTTTTAGAATTTTAAATTCATTTTATATGTTTTTCAATAAATTAGTCCAAATTTTCAAAATCCAAGAACTCCGGAATAGTATTTTTTTTGTTTTGGGAATGTTAGTGGTGTTTCGAATTGCTGCTCATATTCCCTTGCCTGGTGTTAATGTAGAAAATCTAAAGAATTTTTTTGCCCAAAATCAGTTTTTGGGATTAGTAAACATCCTTTCTGGTGGAGCATTGGAGAAGTTTTCTATAGTTGCTTTAGGAGTTGGTCCCTATATTACTGCTTCGATAATTTTTCAATTATTAATTATGATTATCCCGCGCCTAGAAGAACTTTCTAAAGAAGGCGAAAGTGGGTATTTTAAAATAAATCAATATACTAGACTTTTAACTGTACCTTTAGCTGTTTTACAGAGCTATGGGATAATTACTCTTTTGCAGCGCTCTGAGCAAGGGATTATTAGTCAACTTAATATTTGGAACTGGATAACAACTATTATAGTTCTGACTGCCGGAACAATTTTTTTAATGTGGTTAGGAGAATTGATAAGTGAAAAAAAGATTGGTAACGGCATTTCTTTGATTATTTTTGCCGGAATTATTTCTGAATTGCCAATGACTGTAGCTCAGATTATTGGCACTTTTGATCCTACTCAAATTTTTAATTTGATTATTTTTATCGCTTTAGGCTTAATAACTGTGGCAGGAGTAGTTTATATTACCGAAGCTCAAAGAAATATTCCTGTTTCCTATGCCAAAAGAATTAGAGGAATGAAAATGTATGGTGGCATGGAGACTTTTCTTCCTTTAAAGGTTAATCAAGTTGGAATGATTCCTATTATTTTTGCCATTTCTCTCATTTTATTTCCTCCTTTAGTGGCTCAGTTGCTTCAATATATTAAGGGGACTTGGATAATTAATGCTAGTCAATTTGTAATAAGTCTTTTTAATAATCAACTTTTTTATGGAATTTTATACTTTATTTTAGTGATTGCTTTTACTTATTTTTACACCTCAGTTGTTTTTCATCCCCACAAAATTGCCGAGAGTTTACAAAAACAAGGTGGTTTTATTCCTGGTTTACGACCTGGCAGGTGGACAGCAGAATATTTGGGTGGAGTTTCGAATAAAATTATTTTAGCCGGCGCTCTATTCTTAGGCACGATTGCTGTCCTGCCCTTGATTACTCAACAAGCTTTGGGCACAGAAGCTATGGCTGTTGGTGGGGCCAGTCTTTTGATTGTGGTTAGTGTAGTTATTGAAACAATTAAACAAATCGAAGCTCAATTAACTATGCGAGAATATGAGGAACTATAAAAAGAAGCTTATAAAAGATATTCTTATGGTTCTCGGTTTGAATGAATTGGCGTTTTAACATTTTAATCAAAGTCAATCAGACTTAAAATTTTTCCTCATCCAGAAAAAAATTATTTTATATTTTTATATTTTTATATTTAGATCCATTAATCTAAAATAAAGAGATTTTATTATAATGGGAAGTCGTTAAAATTATCAGTAAAATTTAGAGGAGAAAAGAATCATCTTATCATTATATGTTATTTTTAATCAAAAAACACAAGATTAACATAATTTTAGGCACTGTTTTAGTTTTAATTTCAATAATAGGGATAGTAGCGGTCTATATTTTCCACCAAAAGCCACTTCCTCCGAAACCAATAATTCCTGCTCAGTTTCAATTAAGGCCCTTATTTTCTGATACTGCAGGAATAGAGCTAGAAAAAGGTTTAATTTTAGAAAGCATTCAGCCTCTATCAGAAGAAGCGGTAAAAAAGATCCTTAAGTTTGATCCAGAAATAGACTTTGTTGTAAAAAAGATTAACCCTCAGCCAGAAATTAATCCTCAACCAAAAACTCCCTCTTTTAAATTTAAAATTGAAGTAACTGAACCTGTTGAAGAAAACAAGATCTATCAAGCTACTATTACTGATCGCCATTATGCTATTAAAGAATATAGTTGGGCCTTTCAAACCAAGGCTTCTTTTCAGATTATTCAGACTCATCCTCGTAATAAAGCAACGAGTGTTCCAATAAATTCTGGTATTGAGATCGTTTTTAATCGGGAGAATTTAATTAATCCAGAGAGTTATTTTGAAATTACACCAGATACTAAAGGAAGTTTTGAGCAATATGGAAATACTTTAACTTTTCTTCCTCAGCAACTTATAGAAAAGATGGTTTATACAATAACTATTAAGAAAGGGTTAAAAAGTGAAGGAAGTGAAGATATTTTAAAAGAGGATTATATTTTTACTTTTGAGACCAGAGAGAAAGAATATGTTCCCGGAAAACCGTATTTTAATTTTCAAAGTAACTTTCTAGAATTTATTCCAGACAAAAAACCAGTTTTTGAAATTTTCTTCTATGGTAATTTAGATCCCCAAGCATTAGAAATGAATATTTATAAATTTAATGATATTAGTGAATTTCTGAACTCATATCAGGAAAGTCGCAATTGGAATTGGGGATGGACGAAATTTCATAAAGAGGAAAGTAATTATAAACCTAAAGATGAACAAAAAATTTTATCCTTTAAACCAACAATTATTAAGGAAGGTTATCAAAAGTTTATTGAACTTCCTCAACCATTAGAAACTGGGTATTATCTTTTAGATGTAGATGTTCAGGGGAAACGTATTCAGGCTTGGCTTCAAATCACTCCCCTCGCTCATTATTTTTCAATAACTTATGATAAGAGTTTTCTATGGGTATATGATTTTATAAAAAAACAACCCCTTATAAATTCAAAGACCTCTTTTTATAAAAAAACGACAGAGGAGATTGATTTGGGTTTCACTAATCAAGAAGGCCTAATAGAACTTTTCACCCCTCAAATTTTAAAAGATAAAAACAATTTTGAACCAAAGTTTTTTAAGTTAGAGCAAAATGACTATCTTCCTTATCTTGTTAGAATCACTCCTTCCTGGGACTCTTATTATGAAGACTTTCGTTATAGAGAGATTGATAAAGGAGATTTTTACTGGGATTACTTATCAACAGATCGATATACTTATCAGATGAATGATACAATAAGATATTGGGGTGTAATTAAGGGTCGTCAGGAAGATTTAAGACAAAAGAAAGTTAAAGTAGGGCTCTATTCTTCCGGTTCTTATTTTAGAAGAACAATGGAAGAGTTGCCTGAACCTTTAATATTTGAGGAAGTTTTAATTTCTCAATTTGATACTATTCAAGGAGAATTGTCATTTAAAGGAATTTCTCCTGATTGGTATCTTATAGTAGTTTCAATAGGAGAAGAAATAATTACTACTACAGACGTTGAAATTTTAACCTATACAAAACCACTTTATCAAATTGTTGTTACTCCTTCTAAAAAGGCTATTTTTGCTGGTGAAGAGGTTGATTTTAAAGTTAAAGCTAGTTTTTTTGATGGAACACCTGTTTCAAATTTAAAGCTAAGATATTATGGTTATTGGTGTGGGGAAATTAATGGAGAGCTAGATCTCGATGAAAACGGAGAAGGTGCTTTATCCTACACTCCTAAATATTATGAATATTGTAGGGGCTGGAGAAGGGATTACCCTTCTAGTCTTAGTTTTGCTTTTTATCCTCAGAAAGCAGAAGAGGAAGAAATTTCAGGAAGAGGTAATATATTAGTTTTTGGTCCTAATATACATCTGCAGTTATTTAAGGAAAGATTAGATAATAATAACTTTAAGCTTACTGCAAAGTTAAACCATATTGTAATTAAGGATTTAATTGGTGAGGAATCTAGTTATAGAAGAAATGAGTATATTGGAGAACCTGCAAGTAATCATTCTCTTTCTGCTGAAATTATAAAAATAACCTATTTTAAGGTAGAGACTGGTCAATGTTATGATCCTATTAACAAAATTGTAAGAAAGACCTATAGGTATGAAAGGAAAAAAGAGACTATTGATAAATTATCGGGCACAACTGATAGAAATGGCGAATGGTCTTTTATTAAAAATTTCCCTGAAGAGAAAGAAAGTATATATGAGATTATTTTCTTTGGGAAGGATAATAAAGAAAGAAGATTCGAAGATTCAATCACTGCTTATCATTTTCCTGAACACTGGAAGAAATTTGCTATATCTTTAAATCTAGAAGGGGGTAAAGGAGAAAGATGGGAAGAAAATCAGTTTTCTATTGGTGAGAAAATAAGACTTGAACTTAAGATTTCGGAAGGAGAAAAACCAAGCGACTCTAAGATATTATTTTATCGATATAAAAATAATATAGAAAAAATTTTCATAAAGAATGATTTTATTCTTGAGGAAATTTTCGAAAAAGATTTCCAGCCTTCTGTTCAATATCGAGCAGTTATTCTAGGACCATATGGTTTTGAGGAAAGTAATGATGTAATAGCTTCTTTTAAAGAGAAAGATAGTGAGCTTACTATTGATATTAATCCTGATAAAGAAAAATATCAGCCTGGCGAGAAAGTGAAAATTGATTTAATAGTAAAAGATAAGGATAATAAACCTATTTTAGCTGAGATTAATATAGCAGTAGTTGATGAAGCATTATTTCACATTCTTCCCTACGACTGGCATCAGCAGAGAAATATTCTAGAGAGTTTTTATGAAAATATTTACATTTCACCCTTAACTAATGCTACCCAATACGCTTTTCTTGAAAAGAAGGGAAATAGAGGAGGATGTTTTGGTAAAGGAACACCTATTTTAATGGCTGATGGTTCTTCTAAGCCTATTGAGGAAGTTAAGATTGGAGATCAAATTCTTACATTTTCAGATGAGAATAAATCGATAATTGCTCCAGCGATAGTTCAAGGAATTTTCCAGCATCTTGTTGATGAATACCTAATTATCAATAATTCATTAAAAGTAACCCCAGAGCATAAAATATATGTAAATGAAAGATGGGAACTTGCTTCTAATATTAAAATAGGAGATAAACTTAAAGGTATCGATGGTTCAAGTAGGAAGGTTTATTCTGTAGAAAGAGAACGAGAAAAAAATACCTTAGTTTATAATATTATAGTTAGTAAGTACCATAGTTATTTTGCTGAAGGTTATTTTGTCCATAATGATAAAGGAAAGGCGCGGACAAATTTTGTGGATACGGCTTTTTATCAGACTGTTCGTACCGATAAACATGGCAAAGCAGAAATAAGTTTTATATTGCCTGATAATATAACTAGCTGGAGAGTCTCCGCTATAGCTTTTTCTCCTGAAGAGCTAAAAGTAGGCCAAAATATAAAACTTATTAAGACTTCTTTGCCATTTTTCGTTGAAGCAACCTTAAGTAATTATTATCTCTTAAAAGACAATCCTATTCTCCGTTTAAGAGTATTTGGGACCGATTATAAACAGAATGAGACTACGGAATTTAAAATTGAAAGTACTTCTTTAAAATTAGATAGAAAAGAAAGTTCTAAAAATAATATTGTCCATTTCCCTCTAACTTTAATCTCAGAAGGAGAACATGAAATTACTATTTCAGCAAAACAAGGAATTTTAGAAGACTCTTTGAAAAGAAAAATTAAAGCAGTAAAAAGTTATTTTAGAAAATTAGAATCCTCTATTTACACCTTAACAGATAATCTTTCTGAAATAGAAGGCAATAAAGATGGATTTACAAAGCTTATTTTTATAGATAAAGACAGAGGAAGATTTTATCAGAGTTTGTTGTGGAGGTATTTATTTTTAGATGGCATTCGTTCTGACCAGATAATAGCTAATTTCTTTGGAAAAAAATTATTAGCTCAATATTTTAAAGAACCTGTTTCAGCCGAAATACTTGATTTAAGCAACTATCATACAGAAGAAGGTGGGATTAGCTTATTTCCATATAGCGATACTGATCTAGAACTTTCTGCAAAGATAGTAGATTTAGCTCCAGAATTTGTATTTCAAAAAGAGCTTAAGAATTATTTCTATAGAGCATTAAGAGATAAAAAATCAGATATTCACCGAATAGCAAAAGCTCTTTATGGATTAGCTAGCTTGAAAGAACCGATATTGGTCAAAATAAATCTATTAAAAGATAATAAAGAATTAAATTTAGAAGATAAAATTTATCTTGCTTTAGCTTTGACAAAGTTAGGAGATAAAGAAACTGCTTACCAAATTTATCATCAAGAGATTAGAACTCATCTTCGTTTTCAAGGAAAGGAGGCATGGCTCTATAAAAAGATGGATCTCACTAGACGAGTAAAATTAACAGCAATAATTGCAATATTATCTTCCTATTTAAATATAGAAACAGATAGTGATTCTCTCTGGAATTATATTAATACCCATAATCCAGAAAGAGATCTAGATGTGTTAGAAGAAACTCTTTTTATAAAATCAGAATTAGCTCAATCAAAAGAGGAAAAGGTTAGTTTTTCTTATAAGACAAATAAAAGAAGTGATTCTGTTATTCTTGAAAAAGGAAAAATTTATACCTTAATTATTCCCCCAGAAGAGCTTCAAACAATAAAGTTTTTTAATATAAAGGGCAAAATAAATCTTATAAGTTTCTATGAGAAAAGCAGAGAACCAGAAGAGCTTATAAAAAATGATGAACTTAAAATAACAAGGGAATATTTAGTCAATAATAAATCTACAAATTCTTTTAAAGAGGGAGATGTAATTTTAATAAGACTTGATCCAAATATTGCAACAAGTGCAATATCTGGTTCTTATCAGGTGATTGATTATTTGCCAAGTGGTCTAAGGCCTATTACCCGTATTTATGAACAGAGACTCTCTTATGGTTCGGAATGCGATCCTGTTTGGTATCCAATTAAGATTATAGATAACGCTGTTTATTTTGAAATAGATAAAGATTTTGATAGAGCATGGTCTTGCAAGAATCGAACTCTTAATTATTATGCACGAGTTATCTCTAAAGGAAATTATCAAGTTAATCCAGCTATTATCCAGTCGTTAAAAGATCTTAATAGTCTTAACATTTCATCTGAAGATAATGTTAAGATAGAGTAAGTGTCAATTTTAGATATTATTTCCCATGAAATCCCTCAAGAATTTGGAGACTTTACCTCTTTAGTTTATGCTGGCTTCGCTAAATCAAAAACTCTTTTCTTTAATTTTCTTTCTGACTTGATGGCAGTTTTAGGAATATTTTTTCTAATTTTACCTTTTTCATATATTGAAAATTTAGTAAATTTTCTAGTTCATTTTGCGGTAGAAAATTTCCTCTATATTACTAGCGCAGATTTAATCCCTCAGCTTCATAAAGAACCAGAGGGCAAAAATCAATCTTTCAATTCGTTTTTTTTCTTATTAGGAATATTGATAATGTTTATCTCGGTAATATTTATTTTTTCTAAATGAAAAAACCTCAGGAAAATCTTGGATTTTTCCTGAGGACTTCCTTTCTTCTTGCTTTATTTACGAAATAGTGATAATAAAAATGAGAGAAGATTAGCAAGAATGAAAGGGAGATTCGAAAGATAATACCAGAGGAACCCTCGGATTGGTCCCCTGGCTTTCCCACAGTAAATTCCCATGAGAACCTCCTATAGTTTATTAGAGAATCTTCCAAGATATTATATAAAATATTAATAATAAAAACAATACTAGCCGATCTCTAATAACATTACTTCTGGATTTTCTATTTTTTCTAATTCTACTTTTTTAATTTTTAAATTTTTCTTAAGAAAAGAAGATAAAAAATTTTTTGTCTTTTCTGGATATATTTTTTCAAGTAATTTATAAATAAAATTTATGAAAAAGTCAGAATTTATTCTTTCTCGTCATGCTGAAAAAATAAGGACTGAAACTTCAGAAGAAGAAAAGTCAGAGGAATATCTTGGTGTTACAAAAGAAGGCGAAAAAGAGACTAGAGAAAAAACAAAAGAGATTGCTAAGATAATTGAAGAGTTGCCAGAAGAAACAGTTGTTATTTTAAGCGGAGTTTCGGATATAATTCGCACTCGTTCAACGCTTAAAATCCATGGAGACGAATTAAGAAATATATTTAAAGACAGAAATGATATCATTTTCATTCCTAAAGAAAAAGAAAAGAAGGATGAGCCAATAAAAACCTTAAGAGAAATAAAAAGAATTTTAGAAGAACAAAGTAAAGAAATAAAAAAGGGTAAAATAATTATTCAAATTCCTCTTAAAATTAAGCAATTTATTGCTCCTCTTAAAGAATGGGAAGAATGGGAAAAATATTACAAGAGCCTTGGAAAACCTGCAGATGAAGAAATAAAAGAATGGATTGTTGGAGAAAAAGATCCTAATCCTGAAAAGTTAGCAAAAGATTTTTTAATCGGACTACAACGAGAAGAGAAATTTTTTAGAGGAATTTTTCCTGAAAAGCCATTGGTGTATATAAATGTCAGCCATGGTGGAGGGTTAGACGCACTTTTTACATATTTAGCTAATGAAGGAAAGATTACAAGGGAAGGCTTTGAGAGGATAGGGGACAAAGAGGTGAAAGAAAGTGAATTTTCTCGCTTAAGCTTTCTTCCAGATGGAGAGATAATTTTTGAATATCGAGGGCAGCAGTTTTCTTGCCCCCCGGACTTATTTAAAACAGAAGAAAAAAAATGTTTAAAATTATTTTTAAACGAAGAAGAGGGATAATGGAGATGCTTGAAGATTGGCCTAAATTATTTCCGGAGCAATGGATTAATGGATTAAGGCATTTTATTAAAATAAATAATGCTTAGATTAATAAATACTATTAAAGAAGAAAAATGGATTAAAGGAGTGAGAACAGGAGATGCTCTTCTTATTTATAGTTTAAGATGCAAAGGAGAGAAAAAATATATAAAGAAATTATATGGTTCTAATTTTTTTCAGATGCGGATGTTAATTCCAAGAGAAGGGAGCCATATCAGAGTAATTGGAATTAAACAAGAAGAGAAATTTCGAAATAGAATAAAAAGAGCAGTCCTAAGAAATTCTACTATTTTAATGAATAAGGTTAAAGAAGATGAAGAGCTTTTGCTTGAATTAATTTCTATCTCAGAAGAGATAAAGAATCAAAAAATAAAGAATCAGAAAAATTTGTTTAAAATCATCAAAAAGTTATTAGAAAAGCATTATTTTTTGTTTTTTCTTTGTTTTTCTTTAGGAGCAGTGCTTTTTGAGAATAAACACTTAGTAAAAGATAAAAAATTAGCAAGAAAAGTATTAAAAATTCATGATAATTGGAGAAATACTCTTTTTGAGAAAGAAATGGGAATTCTTGATAAGCTAGAGGAATTTTTAAAAAATCTAGCTATAGAAATAAAAATTAAGGACTTCGAAGATTTGTATTATTTAGAAATTAAAGAATTTGAAAAGGTTTTAAGAGATGGGTTCATTACTAATGAACTCAAAAAGAGAATTTATAGAAGAAAAAAAGGATTTGCTTATATTTCTTTTCCAAATAAAATAAAGATTATTGAAGACCATAAGATACTTAAAGAACTTGAAGACTACTTTAAAGAAGATTTATCTACTAATGTTTTAAAAGGAACTGTAGGATTTAGAGGCAAGAACAAAATAATAAAGGGAAAAGCAAGAATAGTTAAAGATCCTCGCACTAAAATTAAAATAGAGCAAAATACAATTTTAATTGTTCTCCAAACAACACCTGATTTTGTTCCTATTATTAAGAATTTTTCTGGAATTATTGCTGATGAAGGCGGCATTACTTCTCATGCAGCTATTATTTCTCGAGAATTTAAAATCCCTTGTATTATTGGAACTCAGGTTGCTACTAAAGTTTTAAAAGATGGTGATTTGGTGGAAATGGATACAGAGAAGGGAATAGTGAAAATTCTAAAGAGAGTGAAGTGACATTTATCGAAACATTTAACCAGTGTTCCTTTAGACTATAATTTCCCTCATAAATAATATTACATTTTGCTTAAAAATCTAACTTTTCGCCTAAGGATGAAAATTGCCATTTTTTAGATTTATTATAATTTACATTTATATTTTCAAGTAAAATGTTTTTCTGTTTTCGAGATAAAAAAATAATTTTAATAATAGGCCTTCTACTTTTTCTTTTTCTGCCATTTTTTTCTGGAATAACCGAAGAAAAACCCTCCTCAATTATTTATTTAATAAAAATTGAGGAAGAAATTAAAGCAGGGACGCTGCAATATTTTAAGAGAGTATTATTAAAAGCAGAGAAAGAAAAGGCTGATTTTTTGCTGATAAAACTAGATACCACCGGCGGACTCTTGAAGCCCACTAAAGATATAATTGATTTAATTTCAAAATCAAAGATTAAAACCATTGTTTTTATTCATAAGGAAGGAGGTTGGGCTTATTCAGCTGGCACTTTTATTTTATTAGCTGCAGATTTTGCCGTTTCTCATCCTGAGGCTTCTATAGGCGCTGCTCAGCCTCGTTTAATGATAGGAGAAGAAATAACGAAAGAAGTTGATACCAAAATAGTTGAAGGAATGAGTTCTTGGATAAAAAGTTTAGCTGAAAAGAATCAAAGAAATAGTGAAGTAGCTGAAAAATTTGTTAGAGAAAATTTAACTTTAATCGGAAAAGAAGCCAAAGAATTAAAAGTCATCAATGAAACTGCCAGGGACTTGAAAGAGCTTTTTTCAAAATTAAAAATTGAAGAACCAAAGATAGAGAAAGTTCACCAAAATTTTATTGAAGAGATATTTGATCTCTTGTCTCATCCTTATTTGGTTTCTCTTTTTCTGGCTTTAGGAAGCTTAGGCTTACTTTTTGCTTTGAGAGCTGGTGAGTTTGAACTTTCAGGGATTTTAGGCCTTCTTTTCCTTTTGATTGGTCTTTGGGGAATCGGAGTAATAGAGTTTTCAATTTTAGGAATTATTTTGATTTTACTTGGTGTTATTCTTTTGATCATAGAAATTTCTCAACCAGGCTTCGGGATTTTTGGTGTTCTAGGAGTTTTGAGCTTGGTTTTGGGAATCTTTACCCTGGAAGCCGAGCCTTTTTATGGGTTAAAATTTTTCGAACCCATAGTTATGATAGTTTTAGGAGCTAGCTTGATGATTTCTATTTTATTTATTATAATAGGAAAATGGACCATAAAAACCTTAAAGAGTAAACCAAAAACAGGGCCCGAAGCTCTGGTTGGAGAGGCCGGGATTGTTAAAGAAAAACTTGTTCCTTTTGGTAAAGTGGAAGTGAAGAATGAAATTTGGGCAGCCAAAAGTATCGATGGGGAAAATATCCCTCAAAATTTAAAGGTCGAAATAATTAAGGTAGAAGGCAATACTTTAATTGTGAAATTAAAACAATATGAGTGATTTATTATTCAAATTGTTTTTTAGTTGGATTGGGGTAGTTGTTGTTTTTTTGATTTTTTTAGCTCATGCCATAAGAATTGCTCAGGAATACGAAAGGGGAGTGATTTTTAGATTAGGAAGATTTACCGGAGTAAGAGGGCCTGGGTTGTTTTTGATAATTCCCGTAATTGAAAGAGTAGTTAAAATAGATCTAAGAATAATTACCTTAGATGTACCAGCCCAGGATGTGATTACCAAGGACAATATTCCTATCAAAGTTGATGCGGTTTTGTATTTTAAGGTAGCTGATCCTACAAGAGCAGTGATTGAAGTGGCAAATTTTTTAGTAGCTACTTCGCAGATTTCTCAAACTTCTTTGCGGGGAGTAGTGGGATCTTCTAATTTAGATGAATTGTTAGCTGAAAGGGAAAAGGTAAATCAAAAGCTTCACGAGATTATTGATCGAGCCACTGATCCCTGGGGAATTAAGGTTACTGGCGTAGAAGTAAAACATGTAGAATTACCAAAAGAGATGCAAAGAGCAATTGCTAAACAAGCTGAGGCAGAAAGAGTAAGAAGAGCAAAAGTGATTTTAGCCGAAGGAGAATACCAAGCAGCCCAAAAACTTAAGGAAGCTGGTGAAATTTTAGGAGCTACTCCGATTACTCTAAGATATTTAGAGACTTTGGCTGATGCTGCTAGAGAACCGAATACTACCATCCTCTTTCCTTTTGAAATGCTAAATGTGGTTAAGAGATCGGTTTCTCAGTAAAGGAAGCTAGATTCGGTATCTCAATAATCTAAAAACAATAGATGACTATTTGTAGTTTTTTATTTATTGAGAAATTTTTAGAATAGTTTTTAAAACTGTTTACCTTGAGCATTTAATTGCCATTTTACTTTTTGCATTTTGGACTTAAAATACTATTATGCTTTGGGCCAATTTTCTTCATATTTATCAACCTCCAACTCAAAAATCATATTGGATAGAAAGAGTGACCAAAGAAAGTTACCGAAAGATTATTAAAGAATTAAAAAGAGCGCCAAAAGCTAAAGTAACTTTTAATATTAACGCCTGCTTGACTGAGTTACTTGTTAAACACGGTTTTTCTGACGTTGTTTTAGATTTAAAAAGACTTGTTCAGCGCAAGCAAGTAGAATTAACCGAGTCAGCAAAATTTCATCCGTTTTTTCCTTTGCTTCCAGAAAAAGAAATTGTTCGTCAAATTAAATTGAATTATCAAACAAATAAAAAATACTTTGGAAAAGTTTATCAACCAAAAGGATTTTTCCCTCCAGAAATGGGTTATACCAGAAAGGTAGCTGAAATCGTTGAAAAATTAGGTTATCAGTGGCTTATTCTTGACGAACCAGCTTTTTCTCGGGAATTTGGCAAACTTGATCATCAGACAATCTATAAAATTAAAGGACTAAATTTAAATGTTTATTTCCGGGAGAGAGAAATGAGTTTTAAGATTTTATCAGCTCAACTCGGCACAGGAAAGATTTTGATAAAGTATTTAGGAAATCGAATCAAAAAGAATGAATACCTTTTAACAGCTATGGATGGAGAAACTTTTGGTCATCATCGTTTAGGCTTAGAAAGACTTCTTTTTGATCTTTATCAAACTCGAGCGTTAAAAACTGCGCTCATTTCTGAATTACCGGCATATTTTAAGAATATTAAAGAAATAGAACCATTACCCTCTACTTGGGCTCTAATGCAGAAGGATCTAGAAAAAAATGCGCCTTTTTCCCGTTGGTTCGATCCTACAAATGAAATTCACCAAATGCAATGGAGATTAACGAATTTAGCTATTCAAGCAGTAGAAAATTCTAATAAAAAATTAAAAGGATATCGCAAAGCTCGATCTTTACTAGACAAATCTTTACACTCTGATCAATATTGGTGGGCTTCTGCCCGGCCTTGGTGGAGTTTAGAAAATATCGAAGCAGGGACTAAAGAACTTAAGGATGTTGTTTTGACTGTTCCTGACGCTTCAATTCAAATGAAAGCAGAAGCAGAGGAATTGTATAAAAATATTATCTATACAGGTTTTGAGTGGCAGAGGAAAGGAATAGTTGAAGAATTAGCTCGACAGGAAGATGAGGAAATAAAACAGAGAGTGGATAAAGGAGTGCCACATATTCCTAAAAAAGAATTTGATAAAATGATTAAAAATCTTAAGATTCAAATGCTTGAAGCAGCGAAGGATCTCGAGTACGAGAGAGCAGCTCAATTCCGGGAACGAATTAGGGAATTAAAGGAACAAAGAGACCAGATAACTAAAGAGAAATTTATTTCAAAACAAGTAGAAGAAGAACCTTGGGGGTTTTAATATTCAAAATTTGAAGGCTTAAATTTGAAATCCTTCGTTTTCGAAGACCTAATGATGCTTTAATATCATTTTGACTTTTCTTCCACTTAACTTTCTTTAAACGAAGTCCTAATAAGTGAATAAATTTCGATTTTTTAATCATGCCCACAGGATTTGGCGTTGCTGAAAAAATTAATCAAATAGTTCAAAAACATAAGCTTGTTCTTGAAAAAAATATCAGAATAGGGCCACGGTTTTTTTTAGGATTATACAGGAAGAATAGCAAACGAGTTCTTCTTAAAATTTCTTTAGGCCAAAGGAGAGATTGTAGTGATATAAGAAGGATTTGCAAAAGACTAAGCCGTGAATCGAAATTTCTTGAATTTTTTTCTACTTATCGAAATTCCTTTTTAAAAAAAGCAGTTCCGAGATTAGTTGATTATGAAACTAAAGGGTACGCTTGGTACTTGAAAGAATATATTGATGCCAAGCCTCAAAATATCAATAACAGCAATTTTCTTTTTCAAAAAAGATTTTTTACTGAAAAGAGCAGCTTTTTCTTAGCTAAATTTTTCTCCGAACTTCACAAAGCCTCCAAAGATTTTCCTCCCTCTTTTAAAAGAATGATTAGGAGATATCCTTTTCGGAGTCATGAGAGGTATGCTAATTATTTTATAATTTTAGATCGCTATGATCTAGGTTGTATAAGAAACAAGATTAAAGAATTTCTAGATTCGAAAGTAAAACTTTTTGATAATAACCAAAATGTTATTACCCATTTTGAAGCATTTGCTCCTCATATTCTTAGAGACAAAAATGATCAATATTATCTTATTGATTGGGAAAATTTAAGTTGGGGAAATCCAGCTCGTGATATTGCTACTCTTTGGATAAGAGCATTTGAACAGCCCGAATGGCGAAAAGATTTAATAAAAAAATTTCTCGATTTCTCTTTACCTTCCCAAAAGGAACGTTTTAAAGACCTTTTTGAAATAGAAGTGATTTTGCAGGGGATTTCTAATTTAGGATATTTTAGACATACTAGGGACAAAGACGAGATAAAAGCTAAAAATAAGATAATAGGATTTTTTGAAGAAAGTGTTAAGAAGGCTTTGAGGAGAGAATTGTTGGAAAATTAATTGAATGAATATAGAAATTAAAGATCAAGTAGCAAAACGGAAAAGAAAAATAATAAATTTTCGAAAAAATTTGTTTATTTTTTATGAAAAGACAAACTAAAAAATATTGCGATCTTCATATTCATAGCTCTTGCTCAGATGGCGGGTTGACGCCTCTTGAAATTTTGACTTTAGCCCAAAAAATAGGCTTACAAGCTATTTCTATTACTGATCATAATACAGTAGAAGGGGTAAAAATAGCTAAAAAGGAAGCAAAAAGATTTGGTATAGAAGTTTTACCTGGCATTGAACTAGATACTACCTATAAAGGTTATGATTTTCATATTTTAGGATATAGCATGAATTTTTCTAACAAGAAATTTATAGAAACCTTGGAAAAAATCCGAGAAGAAAGAAAAGAAAGAGAAATAGAAATGGCTAAAAAGATGAGAAACTTGGGTTTTAAGATTGACCTAAAGAAATTAAAAGATCAAGCCCTTATCGCTGTTTTGGCTAAATACCATATTGCTTGGCTTTTGATGAAAAGGCCAGAAAACAGAATCAAAGTTTATCAAGAAGTCGGTCCTTATCCTACTATTCATGATATCATTAATTATTACTTAAAAAGAGGTAGGCCGGCTTATGTTCCTAAAAAGATTCTTAAAGTAGATGAGATTATCAAGTTGATAAAAGATGCTGGAGGAATTCCTATTCTTGCCCATCCAGGACTTATTCATCCAGATTGGAAGGTTACCTTTGAAAGTGATAAAATTTTAATGGATTTAGTTAAAAAGGGAATTCAAGGATTTGAGGTTTATACTCCCAAAAATACCCCTCCCGAAAGAAAGCACTATAAGGCTTTGGCTAAAAAATTAAAAGTTTTTATTACTGGCGGAAGCGACTTCCATGGCACAGGCATCATTGAAGGGGTATGGCCTGAGGATTTCAAAGGAAGAAATTTTAAAGCTCCTTATTGGATTTATGAGAGATTAAAGGGAGCATTAAAAAAGAGACTTTAAATTAAGATTTTTCAAAATTTAAATTTCGTTCACTTTTTTATTTCGGAAGAAACAAGTCGAGTAGGAAAAATAAAGCAATGCTAAATTACTCTGAGACAAAACTAAAGATTTTGAAACGAGACCCCGCTTGGTCTTCATACTAAGGTTGAGTTGCGTTGTTTTGCATTTTGATTTTTGAATTTAATTTCGGGCCTATAGTTCAGTGGCAGAACGCCGCATTCGCATTGCGGAAGTCGGCAGTTCAAATCTGCCTAGGTCCATTATTTCAGATAGATTAAATCCTTACTTCTAATTTCGACGTTATTTTATATTGCAGAATCAATATCCTTCCAGAGTCATTTTATATTAATTCAATTCAATTTTTGCCTAAATGATCGCTATCTGGTAAAGTAATTTTAATCATCTGAATTTTAAAGATGGTAGTTAAAGATTCGATCTTTTATACTAATTTTGCTTTAGAGAGGTGACTTTTTTCTTAGTTTTGAAAGCTTTTTAAATTGTTTTCTAGTTTTTCGCTTTTCACTCAGAGTCACTATCTCATAGAGCAACTGCTAAAAAATTTCACAATTTCATTGTTCCATTTAAATTTTTTGTTTTACAAAGATTTTTTACACTGAGAATGGAAAGCGGATAATAAAAATTTCTATGGAAAATTTTAAAGAACAACCTAAGAGTCGTATTGAAGAAGCTAAAGATATAATTTTAAAATCTTCAGAGTCGATTGAAAGAGAATTTCAAAGGACAGCCAATTCTTAGCTTGCCTGTTTTACTAGCCCTCTTGATGCAATTGATACATATTTATCTGGTGAAAAAGCTAAAACTGAACTTGGATTGGAAAGATATGAAGCTATTCAAGAAAAACTAGAAAGTCTAAAAAAGAAGGTTCATGATTTAAAGCAAGAATATCCTGATAGAAGTACTACACCACCAGAGGAAATCAAGCAAGAGCTAATAAAAGAGCTAATAGACATGTTAGATGTTTTAAAATAAAGAAAAAAGTTGAAGATTATATGAAATATTAATTTTTGACTTTCTTCCTCATTTATTTATTTTCACTCATTTCTTAAATGAGATTTTTTTAGAATTCTAATTTTTCTCAAATATACTAAATTATTTAGTTTAATCTGAAATATTATGGACAAGAACACTATAGACAAGCAATTTATTCAATCTATAAAAACCAAGTTGCTTCAAGAGAAAAAAAGATTGGAAAAGGAATTGGAGGGAATAGCAGAAAAAGATAAGCACCAAAAAGATAGCTATCGGGTTCGGTATCCTGAGCAAGTATCTACTAGAGATGGCGAAAATGTTCAAGAAGTTGTTACTTTTAATGATACGATCTCTCTGGAAGGAGTTTTAGAGACACTTTTAAAGGCAGTAAATGAAGCTTTAATTAAAATTCAAAAGAATACTTATGGTTTTTGTGAAGAATGTAAAACTCCGATTGATCCAAGGCGTTTAAAAGTTTTTCCAGCTGCTACCTTATGTATTAATTGTAAAAACCAATTCAAGGAAAGGATATGAATTTTTGGCTAAATAAGTTTATAAATGAATATAGAATTAAGATTTTGGTGATAAATTTGGTAATTTTTGTTTTTTTTATTTTGGATCGATTTCTAAAAAATTTGGCTCTTAAAAATTTTTCTACTAAATTTTTTATCCCTGAAAAAAATTTTTTTTTAATTTTTAGATTATCTTTGCCACCATCCTTGGTAAGCATTTTAATAATTATCATTCTATTTGTTTTATTTTTACTTCTTTTTAGAGCTTATCAGAAAAAGACCTCTTTTTTTATTATCTCATTTTCTTTAATTATTTTAGGAGCTTTGAGTAATTTAATCGATTGGATTTTTTATGGTTACATTATTGATTATGTTGCTCTTCCCTTTCTACCAATTTTTAATTTAGGAGATTTAATGATAGTAGGAGGAATAGGGATGCTGACAAAAAAGATTTTAAAAAGCGATGAACTTGAGATTTAAAATTTGTAATTGATTCAATTTTTGGTTTTGTATTCCATTATTTTATCATGTTAGTTAAAACCAAGTCTTGCGCTGTTATCGGACTTATTTCACAACTTGTGGAAGTAGAAGTTGATCTTGGTTTTGGATGGACTGGTTTTGATATTATTGGTTTACCAGATAAAGCAGTAGAAGAAGCAAAGGAAAGAATTAAATCAGCTTTAGCAAATTCTGGTTTAGGTTTTCTTGACCGAAAACGTTTAATTATCAATCTTGCTCCAGCGGATATAAAAAAAATTGGACCTAGTTATGATCTTCCTATGGCAGCAGGAATTTTGGCAGCAACCGAACAAATCCCCTCAAAACTTCCCCAAGAAGCTCTTTTTGTTGGTGAACTTTCTCTAAATGGGGATGTAAGGTATACAAGGGGTATTTTACCTATTGCTATGTTTGCTAAGGAGCGAGGATTAACAAAAATTTTTTTACCATCTGTTAATCTTAAAGAAGCGGAACTAATCGAAGGGCTGGAATTATATCCCTTGAATAATTTAAGAGAATTAGTTAATCATTTTTGCGGCCGAGAAATTATTAAACCTTATCAAAGCAAAGGAATTGAATTAGAGGAAAATATAGATTTTGAAATAGACATGGGCTATATTAAAGGCCAGGAACAAGCAAAGAGGACTTTAGAGATTGCTGCTGCTGGAGGGCACAATGTACTGATGATCGGACCGCCTGGGACTGGGAAAACTCTTTTAGCTCGAGCAATGCCCTCTATTCTTCCCCAAATGAACAAAGAGGAAATTTTGGAAGTAACAAAGATTTATAGCGTTGCTGGCGGCTTGTCTCAAGACAAGCCCTTGGTTTTTCAAAGACCGTTTCGGGCCCCTCATCATACTAGTTCAGGTATAGCTTTAGTTGGAGGTGGGCAGTTTCCTAAGCCAGGTGAAATTAGTCTTGCTCATCGGGGCATCTTATTTCTTGATGAATTTTCTGAATTCCCCTCATCTGCTTTAGAGAATTTAAGGCAACCTCTTGAAGATGGAATAATTGTTGTTTCTCGAGCTCAGGCTAGCGTTGTTTTTCCGGCCCGTTTTACTTTAATCGCTGCTCAGAATCCTTGTCCTTGTGGATTTTACGGTGATTCTGAACTGAAATGTATTTGTAGCCTTGGACAAATTAATAAATATCGAAAAAAAATTTCCGGACCTCTTTTAGACCGGATTGATCTTTATATAGAAGTGCCTCGAGTGAAAACAGAGAAATTAACCGAAGAACAAGTAGCGGAATTCTCGGTAAAAATAAGAGAAAGAGTTCAGAGAGCAAGGGATGTCCAAACCAAACGTTATAAAGGATTGGAAATTTTTAATAATTCAGAGTTAACCCCTCGCTTGATAAAAAAATTCATTTCTCTTGATGAAGCTGGATTAACTTTACTTCGTCAAGCTATTGATCAATTCCGGCTTTCTGCTCGTAGTTATTATCGAGTTTTGAAAGTTAGCCGTACCATTGCTGATTTAGCCGGCTCACTCGAGATTCGAACTAATCATCTAGCTGAAGCTTTGCAATATCGAGTTAAAAATGATTGAAGAATCGGATTTTTTGATTTCTTATCATCAGGAACAAGATTTAGATTTCAAAAATTATCCCTTAAATACAAAATGAGAATAAATTATCTTTAAAAAAACACCATAAATTGTCTTTCTATAGAACTTTTTGATTAATTTAACAATTTTTGTTTTAAGACAGAAATGACCTTACTGTCTTTTTTTGTTAAATTTCTAAATTAATTTTAGAAATCGATAAAATAAAAGGAATTTTAAAAACAAAAATGGATTTAAACAAAGTAAAGCCTAGGCAAAATTTTTTGACAAGTTTTGATAATGAATAAAAGAATTAAGAATTCCAAAAAAGACCCTTTTGAGTCTTTAGGAGTTAGAATAAAAGTCAAGCTAGATTTTTCATCTATTTGCATTCCTCTTTAGTTATTTGTTTTAATGTTTTTTCAATGTCAATTTCTACCGGGCAAACTTTATTACATCTTCGACAACCTATGCATCCTACAAATCCATATTCTTCCGGAATACGAACAAATTTATGATAATACCAAAAGTAGATTCTTTGATTGGCGTTTTCTAAAAACTTAAGTCCACCACTAATTTCTGAAAATTCCGGAAAATAACAGGAATCCCAGGCACGTTGTCTAAATCCTTTATTTTTTTCCAAAGATTGATCATCAATTCTAAAACAAAAACAAGTTGGACAAATAATGCTACATTTTCCGCATTCTAGACATGTCTTACCGAGTTCTTTCCAAGTTTTAGAGTTATAGAGATTTTTTAATTTATTTCGGAGTTCAAGCATTTCTTTACCAGGCCCTTCTTCTTTGATCGGTCCGGAAAATTGAATATGGCGATAATTTTTATAATTAAACTTTTCTAGGACCCTTTGTCCTTCTCGTGAGCCAGTAAAAACCTGAAAATCTATCTCTTTGCTTTTAGCTAAAAAAATATCGAATTGGAGATGTTCTAAAATATGTTCTTCATATTTTTCTTCAAAGATGTTATCCTCAATTTTTGGAACAAAACTGTGTCCAATAATAAGAGTATTTTGACGAGATTTTTGATAATAAGGATCTTTTTCGAAGATATGGTTGTATAAAAGCACTGCCTTTAAGTCCAAAAAGTTAATACCTAGAAGTGCTTGTTTTTTAATGGATTTAGTTTTGGGAATTAAAAGATTGGTTTTTTGATAATCAAAGAGTTTTTCGTGTTTTGGAATAAAAAATTTTTTCCAAGAAAAAAAAGGTAATCTTTCGTCTAATATTACCTTTTTAGGATCATTTACTTTTTTAATTAAAATTTTTTCTTCGACTTTTTGTGACGCGTAAACTTGATAATATTTTGTTAAATAGGAGACAAACTTTAAAAATTGACTTTGAGTCATATAATACTTTAGATGGCAGGCTTATCCAATTAGAAAAACGACTATTTATTCAGACTTAGAATTTATTTTTTTTGGAGAAATTTTGTTTTTGAGAATTTTCTAATAATTCTGATTTTATTATCAACTCCTGTATTTTATCTTCCAGAATATTCAATCTGGCTCTTGGAGAAGCTAGAAGTTTTTTAATTTTTTTTTTGATCTTTTAGAATTTGTCTAAAGCTATCTTTATCTTCATCTTCGGTTTTTCTTTTTTGTCTTTTATTTCTTTGTTCAGTAAGTTTTTTAGGAAGACGCCCATATTGGCTTTCTATAGGATTTATTGATGACACAGGTAAGATTTCTGGCATAAATTTTTTAAAATTAAAGAAAAACAGTAGCAGAGTGCAAGGGTTTATTTAGGCAGAAATAGTTCTTCTGTGGGTTTGTCTTTTAGAGCTCCAATTCATTTATCTTTTCCCAATTCTTTTCATCCAAAACAGTGATCTTATCTTCACCTATTATGTATAAATAATCATCAAGATAAAGAGCTCTTTTGGCTCTAATTTTTTCGATAACTCTTTTCAATTCCAGCTGGTCATTTTTATAAGAAAAGATATACCCTTTTTCAGTCCCGGGCAAGAAGAAAATTTCGTATTTTGCATCCAAAAGAAAAGCACGGTGAGTTTTTAAAATATCTGACCAGTATTCTTTTAAAATATATTTGTCTATTTCAAGAGGATTTTCAGGCTGAGAAACATCAAATAAGGAGATTTTTATTTCCCTACCTTCCTTGCCAATACCTAAAATCCTCTTTTCTGTTAGAGGGTGAAGATAAGAAGAATAACCAGGGATTTTTAGTTCACCTTTTACTTGGGGATTTGAAGGGTCAGACAAATCCAGAACATAAAAAGGATCTATTTCCCTGAAAGTGACTAGATAGCCTTTATCTCTTATGAATCTAGCAGAATAAATTTTCTCAGTTATTCCTAGGTCTTCAACTACTCCTATAATTTTTAGATTTTTATCCAAAACATAAACATCATTAGCGCTTTCTTGGGAAAATCCTCCGAATCCCGGAAAGTTAGACCATCTTTCTCCTACAGTAGTAGCAATTCTTAAATTATCCTGATATTCATCTAAGGCGAATTGATTTAAGGGAAAGCCAGGAACATTGCCAACTGTTGTTATTTCGAATTTATCTAATTCTATTTTTACTATACCAGTCTTTTCTAATTCTCTTTTATGCTTTTTATAATAATCTGTCATTCGGTTAAAGAATTCATTTTCTATTCTTGATTTTTCTTCGCTTTTTAAAGAATCCAAGAATTCTTCAAGAATAATTTGAAGTTCTAAGTGTTTGGCAGCTATACTTATTGTATAGTTTTCTAATCTTTCTATTTTTTCAAAAATTGAAGGGGACAAGAGGTCTCGGCCTTTCTCTTTGAAAAAGGTTAAAAGGAATTCAAGAGGATCTTTTTGATAAGAATAAGTAACATAAATAGCCTTTTCTGACATATAGACTACCGTGGTATCCGAAAGACCAATAAAAGAAACTTTCTTTTCGATTTCTCCAGAATCTGGGTCTAGGATCATGGCAAGGAAAGTAGTATCTACCGGAACCGGAGCAACGGGGTGATAAATCTCCTGACAATCAATAATTAAAGTATCTTCTTTTATAGTTAAAGGTTTAATGGGGCAAGGTTGGGCTTGATTAATAAAAGATTTAGTAACCAAATATATTTTATTTTTATAAAAACGAGCTTCAGCTAAAGAACTATTTCTTTCCCATTTTATCTCCCATTTTTTCTCAGGTGATTCAGGAAGGGAAACATCATAAGCAAAAATGCCCTGAGAGGAGAAAACTATTAAAATATTTTTATCTTTATCTAAAAGCAAATTACCTATTTCATCAATAGTGCCTTCTATTGCTAAATCAAGAGGGGGAAAGGCTTTTATTATTTTTGTTTTTGGAGAAGAATCTCTTGGTTCTGGAGACCAATGCCAGCGCCTTTCCTCTGAAGAGAAATAGATTCTTTTGCCATCAGTTTTGACAATGTCCGGTTCATCAATCCCTATAACTTGAACAGTTGTTTCAGCAATTCTTTCTGGAATACCAACTTTTTTTTCTAGGGAAAGGGGAGTAGGGAGTTCTCCCACTTTTTCCATTTCAAATCTTTCAAAAGCCCTTCTTCTAATTCTAAAATCCTCAAAATATTCTCGTTGGCTTATTTTCCCCAGATAAGCTTTAAATTCAGCTTCAGAAGAGAATTTGGCAATAGTTTCTACTTCTTTTGTTTCTGGTGGTAAAGGATAGAACGGAGGTCGAAGTAAGTTAGAGATAGATTTAAATATATTAAATATAAAAAATACTCCTAGCAAAAATAAAAAAAGAGAGAAAAAGATAATAAAAGGAGTACTTAAAGTCAATTTATTCTCATTTTTTTTGTCTATTTCTTTAGTCATTTTTTTAATCATTCTATAAACATAGTATAGCATAAAGGAGATAGTTCTGTCAATGTCTAAAACGAACTGTCAAGGTTATTTAGGGATCTATTCACCTCATATTTAGAAATAGCATAAAAATGGCATAAATGGCCCAATAAAGATAGTGCATAACAGGAGTTACGCGTCTTTAAAATTGTGTTAAAATAAAGGTAAAGGCTGATTTTAAAGTAAAAATCTATAAAAACCAAACAAGCCCTATCTCTAACCAAATCCTAGTTTATCTTATCGAATTTTAAAGGAGAAACTATTAGTCAGACAGATATTTTATTCATATGGCTATGATGATGGTGCGCACTTTTATATAAGTAGAACAGAAGCATTTAGAAGGGTAAAGAACCTCTGGTAGGGGTGGACAAAAAGTAGGAGATATTTAAGAATAAAGGATAATAATGATGATAAAGATTGAATATTTCAAATCCTTTATTCCCTGTCTTCCTACTATGACGATCGTTTCACAATCTTACGCTACCATCAAAAAGGAAACTGGAGTTGAATTTGGGAGAAAAGTTCTTTTAGAGACCTATTTGTATTATCCATTGATAATGAAAATAAAAAATCTCAAATGTTTGGCTTGAGAGTTGAATATAGGTTGCCTTTTTTATATTTTACAAGAAGCCTTAGAAGACATATCGAGAACAGTTCTCGATATGATCTACTCAAAACCTTTCAACTATTTTTCAAAAAAGAGTAGAGGGACCTTTTGGAGGCCCCTCTTTATTGGAGATTTTGGGTATCATCTTATACCCAAGACATCTCTCATATCATAGAGTCCTGAGGATTTAGTGGCCAGAAACTTAGCCGCCTCGACTGCCCCCCGGGCAAAGGTGTCGCAGGAGTGGACTCGATGGGTGATCTCTATACGCTCACCTTCACCGGCAAAGAGAATGGTGTGTTCGCCTATGATGTCCCCTGCCCTGACGACCGAAAACCCTATCTTTCCTTTACTACGCTCGCCAACTAAGCCCCGGCAGCCATAGATGGCTATATCCTTCAACTGCTGGCCTAAGGATGCGGCGATGATCTCTCCAAGTTTTATGGCCGTGCCGGAGAGGGCATCCTTCTTGTGGTGATGGTGGACCTCAATGATCTCGATGTCATACTCATCTTGGAGAACCTTAGCAACCCTTCCCACTATATCGAAGAGGAGATTGACCCCTAAGCTCATATTGGGTGAGATAAAAACAGGGATGGATGACGAGATCTCTTTTATCTTCGAAAGATGCCCATCCTTAAAACCTGTGGTTCCAATGACCATCCCTTTGCCCTTATCTATACAGAGTTCAAGATGGGCCAGGCTTGCCTCTGGATTGGTAAACTCAATGAGGACATCGGCCTTATCAAGGACATCCCTGAGATGTTCATCGCTTGTCAGGGGAACATTCACCGGCATCCCCAAGAAGTCCTGTCCCTTTAAGTGATAAACACTCCTCTTAGAGAGATGTTCAAGGGTCTCAATCGCACCAACAAGCTTCATCCCTGGCTCCGCAAGGACAAGAGAGGCAATTCTTGATCCCATCTTTCCTCTTGCACCACTAACAACAATATTGATCATTGTTATACCTCCTTCCGAATAATATTAACTAAGAAAAAACAAACCCCTGTAGATTCACTTACAGAATAGCATATTATTTTATTTTGTCAATGATTTGCACTGGATGAGGACATGGGTAACACTTTTATTATTTCAGAGGCTGCTTTCCTTGGCAAGATATGGCTCAAAATAGATTCAATCTCTTTTAAGGATGGGAAATCACCATTTTGGTTATTTTCATTCATTTTAAGGCTTTTTTGACTATTGACCATAGGTTTTCATTGCTAATTAAAAGAAATTTAATCAGCATAGTCTTCTCAAATTGATT
>DDKT01000078.1 GCA_002339755.1 Patescibacteria group bacterium UBA2591 | reverse complement strand
TAAAATAAGAAAATATTAAGCTTATTCCATCTTCAATAAATTCTTATTTCAAGGTTTTAAAAAAGATAGGAGAAGGGGCAGAACTAGTTTCTAATCTTTCAGTTATTAGTCTCCAATCACTGCCCCTTTTACTCTTACAATCCTTCAGGCCAATCAATCATCTGAATTTTTGACGAGGCTGATGTTTCCAAATACTCCTTTTGTAGTCGTTTCTTAAGGGAGATAAGCTCATCGCTTAGTTTAATTCTTGTTATGGCATATTCAGGTAGTGGAACAATAAATCTCTTCTTTTGTTCCTCAAAAAATTCTTTGAGCTCCTGAGGTGTTTTTAGTTCCGGAAACATTCCTTGATGCCAAAAAGGCTGAATAAGGGGGGTTGCTTTAACAATTTCTCCGCCCTTAGGAGATGGCTCATTTGCTAATCCTGTTATATCTAAAATGTATTTTCCTTCTTTATTCTCACATCTCCAAATTTGGAGAACGCCAGGCAATGTTTCTTTCCCTTTAGTGCCCGAAAGTTTTAAAGTAGGTACGCCCCAAAATTCTGTCAGTTTAAAAATTACTCCAGCGACCTGTTCAATTTCAGCTACCCCCTTTGTTCCTAAAGCCACTCCCATAATTCCCATGGTCTTTAGTATATCATCAACTTTTTTATCAGATTCAATATATTGTTTTAACCCCTCTTTTATTTCTCTTATTTTCTCGGCATTAAGATCGCCAGTCAAAATAATTTTTACCTCCTTAAGGCCATTGGCATCTAATATTTTTCTGGTAAAAATAACCCCCTTCACTAAATCTCCAGAATCAATCCTAACTGCTTTTAATGCCTTTTTTCTGCTTGGGGAACTAAGGGCTGCTTCTATTACATGAATCATGCCCAATTTTAAATCTATGGTATCAACTAGGCAAACGGTGCCGTTTGGATGAGCATCAAGCCAATATTCAAAACATAATCTTTGGCCATGTTTTAGATTACCTTCTTTATCATACCAAGAATCAGGAATTTCAAGCTTTTTTTCTAACACCGCCGTCACTATGGCCATAAATATTTTAACCAAATAGTGAGCCATAGTGCCTACTGACGGGATCTCGTATAAAAAAGCTGCTTCCATATTACTGGTATCGTCACACCCACCAATATAAAGATACTTCGAAGCCTCTACTGCTCTTTCTTGGCTACCAGCTCTTCTTAAAGAGAAATCTGACAGAAAAATATCTGGACCGACTTCTTCTCTCATTTTCATAGCAAGATATACCCATGTCATTGGTTCATCAAAAGCATGTTCAAAAACTACTTCAAATAATTGTGTCATGGCAATTGGTCCAGAAACCAAAGCAATAGGTTGCCCAGCAAAGATAACTGTTCCTTCTGGAACAGCACTAACCTGACCAGGAAACCGTGAATGCTCTAATTTTCCAGCAATAAGTCCTATATTTGCTCTATCCTCCTTAAGAAATCTAGCTCTTGGCTTATCTGCCCGCGACCTGTTTAATAAATCAATCATGCGCGGATGTCCTAAGGCCAAGGTGTAAGGAAGTTTTCTTTGGGTGACGTAAAAAGTTGCTGGTAAATTATTTAAAGCTTCGTCATAGCTCGGGAGGGATGTTTTGAGTAAAAAATTTGCCATCACATCGTGATAACGATCTGTATTAAGAGCTGTGCTTTTTTCCATTTAAATCACCTTCTTTTACTAAGAATTATTTTCTTTTTTAAGTTAAACATCAACAACCAGCAAAGTCTTATATTTAGATTTTCCGATGAGGACAATCTGTCCTGCTTCCAATTGATATTGCCTTTGGCCATCAGCTATTACCCAAGGCAAGTTAGCTTTAGTTTCATAAAGACTCTTAATTCTGAGGGCCGTGCCTGACGGCACTACTATAGCTTTGGTCTCGGGTAATAAAGTAGGGGAGTCAAAAGAGCCACAAATAGCCACTATGCTAAAATTTTCTTCAACAACAAGCACTGGTCCTCCGGCCCTGAGATTATAAGCGGTAGAACCTGTTTTAGTGGCCACAAGGATTCCGTCCCCCTTTGTTTTAGCCTTAAAGGGCTTTGAGTTTATCTCTAGCCAGACTGTTTTGCTAATACCCCCCACTACAATCTCGTTAAGAGCATCAAGTTCTTTAATTGAGAGTCCTTTTGAAAGAATCTTGGCTAAAATTCGAGTTCTTTTTTCAATCCTGTAATCTTTAGCTAGAATCTTTTCTATATCTAGCTCTGCGGGATTCGCTTTGCAGAGATAGCCCAAAGAACCATAATTAACCCCTAAAAGAGGAATCTTATAGGGGGCTACTAAATCAGCTGTGTGAAGCAAAAGCCCATCTCCGCCAAAGACTAAAAAAAGATCCATGTCTTTAATTTTTTCGCTTTTCAGCAGAGTCAGGTACTCATTTGATGTCATCACTCCGTCTATCCCCCTTTTCTCCCACAAGCTATTTCTGACTCTAAGGGCATGATTACGCGCCTCTTCTTTTCTTTCGTCACAAACTATTCCTATTTCCATTTTTTCCTCCTCATTTTCTAAAGAATTTTCCCTAATTGCAAACGAAGAACTTTTTCGCGGAAGTTTTGACTTTGGGCAAATCCAAGTTGAACCTTCACATCCGAATATCGAATTTGAATTTTAGACCCTCCTTTAATTTGTATCCCGTCAGCTATTAATCTCACTGGCCTTTCTTTGATATCAATTGCTTCTAGTAATATTGTTGTCTCTGGAGGCAAAATACTACTTCGCCAGTGATGATGGACAGCTGGACAAATTCCAGTAAGTACCAAAGCTGAAGTTTCTAGTGGCAAAATTTTTCCACCTGCTGAAGCATTATAAGCAGTAGAACCAGCTGGCGTACAAACTATTATCCCATCTCCAATAAGTGGGTCAAATTGGATTTTGTCATCAATACTTACCCGTATTCGAATTGTTTTAGAGTTGGCGCGTTCAAAATAAAAATCATTAAATGCTAGAAGAAAGAAATTGGATTTTTCCTCTTTTTGATCAAATCTTCGATCAAACATTTCTCCTATAAGTAATCTTTGGGTAATGAGCTGAAAATTTCCATTAATGATCTCAGCCAAAACCTCTTGAGTGGGCTTGTTCATCAAAAATCCAAGATGGCCAAAGTTGAATCCAAAAAATGGTATTTTAAAATGGAAGTAGTTTCGAATAGCTGAAAGCATTGTCCCGTCGCCTCCTAAGACAAAGATGCTTTCAGCTTGCCCAGGGCTATCCAATAAAACTAACTGAAATTCATCTAAAGGCAGTTGTCTAGAAAACTTCTCCTCTTTTGCTACTAAATATACCTTCTTCATCTTTCTCCTCCTCATTTTCTTCAATTTCCTGAGTACCACATTTTTGTTCTATTTCTTGATGGCATATAGAACAACGTCTTATAATAATTTTTTCTTTTATTCCACCTGTTGTTACCTTTCTCTTTTCTTCGTATATTCCCGCATTTTTTTGACACCAAGGACACCATTCCATATCTAGAATAGCCATTTTTTGTCACCCTCCTTATCTTTTCTACTATTAAAATTATCAACTCCTCTCATTGATGATATTTAAAAGAACTAGTCTGATTTCTCAGACTTATGTCTGAAATTTCTCATGGATTCCAGACATAAACCTAAGAAAAGAATTTGGAGAGGAGGAGGGATCTATGAATATTTATAAAAGCCTCCCCCTCCGCTAATTAACTGTATAATTCTTTTTTATTTCAAAATTTTGAATCGATTACAAAATTGATCTGCTATTTCGAAAATTTTATCTTTTCTCCACAAGCCATCAATAAGGTGTTGGGGAAAAATTGAAGTCCCGTTTAACGCTCCAAGCAGAGAACCAACTATTGATCCATTGGTATCGGTGTCCCCTCCGGAACTTACTACATCATATAATACCTCAATACTGTGCGGTTTACGTAGAAAAAACGCATAACTGAAAGGTAAGGAGTTATAGACATAGCATGTTCCTCGATCGAAGGTATTAACTATCTGCTTGTCAGTTAATACTCCCTTGCGCATCTTTTTTTGAAGCATCCTTATTCTCTCTGATAGCTTATCAGGATCATCCTCCCTTTCTCCTATTATTACGCCAGCAAAAACTCTATGGAAGAAATCCTCAATGGAAAAAGGGTCATTCTCTAAGCAACTCGTTATAGCAAAAATTTGAGCAAAGGCTGAGGTTATTGCTAAATTTGTTTTATGGGTCATTAAAATCAAGTCAGAAATGATGCGTTTTTTATCTTCATCCAAGCTCCATGACTTGAGACCCCGTGAAAAAAATTTAGCTGTCAAATATGCTCCAATCGGAGAGACCTTCATAGCTACACCATTTCCTGCCCCTTGAGGATTTCCTGACTTAGACCAATGAACGCCGTTTTTAATTCTCTGAATTGATTCTTTTGTGCTCCTTCCCCAACCAATATCACATTCACCCATTGCGCTAATGTGCCGAGCTGCTATATCATCAAGATCAATTCCACCCTTTTTTATAAGAGATTCAGCGATAGCTAAGGTGAGTTGCGTATCGTCAGTCCATTTCCCGGCTTTTAGTCCCTTAAACCACTTATGACCATTAGGAGATAAATAGGTGGTAATACGTCCAAAACGGCTAGCAATCTCCTCTTTGCTCAAAGTTTCTACCGGCATACCTAAAGCATCGCCGATACCAACGCCTAAAAACATTCCAGTAATTTGATCTTTTAGATTCATCCCTGCCTCCTTATTTTTAAGGATCATTATTTTTAAGGATCATTCCCCGATCCTTTCATTTTGGTTTCCCAAACTTATGTTTGAAATTTCTCATGGATTCCAGACATAAATCTAAGAAAAGAATTTGGAGGAGGA
>DDKT01000022.1 GCA_002339755.1 Patescibacteria group bacterium UBA2591 | reverse complement strand
AGGATTTCAGGGTTTTAGCCATTACCAATATATCACAAAGCAGCTTCGCTGCTTATGCTAAGGAGGATATCCCCCTTAGCAATCCCCCTTAAGCGGTTTACCCAACCGCCCCAAGGAGCGGGGTTTTAAAAACAATAAAGTCTATATTTTCAAAGTTTTTTTATCACCTCTATCTATAGTATACATCTTTTCTGAAATTAAAGCAAGGAGTATAATGTTAGTATGTTGATTATCAACCGCCGGGCTTATCATGACTATCAAATCTTGGAAACCCTTGAAGCAGGGATAGTTTTAGCTGGACAAGAGGTAAAATCTGTTAAACTTGGTCAAATGTCTTTGAAGGGTAGTTATGTGGTTATAAAAAACGGAGAAACTTGGTTGATTAATGCCTCTATTTCTCCCTACAAAATGGCTGGGCTTTTACCAGAATATAATCCAACTCAGACTCGAAAACTTCTTTTGCGTCGAAAAGAAATTATTTCTTTAATTGGCAAATCAAAAACCAAGGGCTTGACACTCTTGCCTTTAAAGGTATATACTAAGAGAAGCAAAATAAAAGTATTAATTGGATTGGGCAAGGGAAAGAAAAAATACGACAAAAGGGCAGAAATTAAAGAAAGAGAGATAAAAAGAAAGATAGCTATGGCTTTAAAAAGCAGAATGATAAGATAAAGTCCTGGCTCCCTGGAGCCAACTAAAGCGAATAGAAAATCATCAAGTCTTTAAAAAAAGAACCGAAATAGCAGATATTTCCCAGCTTCCTTTCTTTATCCTAAAAGCTTTTAGTTTCCAAAATAACAAGAATTATTTTAACTGAGATTTTTCGTCTTCTTCTGAGAGATTCGGAGTGACATTTTTATCATCATTCCCTTTCTTAAGTTGCTTTGTTTTACAAAACAAGAAAATAAGTGATCTTTAAATTTTAAATTTTTGAAAAGGGGATGTTAGGTTTCGATAGAATTAAGTATTGTAAAGTGCAAGTCGAAGGTTATTCTGGACTTCGTTAAAATCAGAATAAAAAATTAAGTGCAAAAAACGAATTTGCTTACGCTTATGCCTAAAAGGCTTAAGCCGTCTGACTTTTCTTGTCTGAAAGGAAAGAACCAGGCGTCATATTTTTCGGACTGGATTTCTTTTTGTTCACGAAAAGAAATTGAATTTTAAAGTGACTCAGGAGCTAAAAATTTTTGTTTATTCTCCAATTTTAGTTCCGAAATAAAAGAATAAACTAAACTTGTAGATCCTTTATAATACTAATTTTAGACGCGGGTTCAACTCCCGCCATCTCCACCATTAACTTTTTGTATCTTTATTAATTAAATTGAAATTAAATTAAAATAAGAAAATTGCAAAAAATTTATCGCCTCAATAATCGAATAACTGCTCCGCTGCTTCGAATAATTGACGAAGAGGGAGAACATCTAGGAGTAATGCCTACTTCTCAGGCTTTGAACTTAGCCCAAGAGCGCGGTTATGATTTGGTAGAAGTCTCTCCTTTGGAAAACCCTCCGGTAGCTAAATTTTTAGATTTTGGTCAATTCAAGTATGAGTTAGAGAAAAAAGAGAGGTTACGAAAGGCTAAAGCTCCAAAAATAAAAATCAAGGGAATCCGTCTATCTTTAAGAATTGCAAAAGGTGATCTAGTCCTCAGAAAAAATCAAGCTTTAGAATTTCTAAAATCAGGCAATAAAGTAAAAATTGAACTAATTCTTAAAGGCAGAGAAAGGCTTCATTTGAATTTAGCTAAGGAGATTTTCAATAATTTCACCCAATCTCTAAAAGAAGAAATTAATCTTGAAGTTGAGCAACCCCTTACAATCCAAGGAGGAAGATTAACAACGATTGTTAAGCGAGTGTAAATATTTAATAATGCAAAAGGAAACAAAAAAAATAGAGAAAAAAAGAGTAGCTTTTCTTTTTTTATCCTTTTTGTTTACTCTTTTTTTAATTTTTCTAACTATAGGAGGTTTTTTCTTTTTTAGAAGCCCTTCTAAGCAAAACCAAAAAGAAAAGATAACAAAAGAAGAAGAAACAAAAGAAATTGTCAAGCCTCTTTCTTCTCATCTCCTTCTCCGAGAAACTCCCCAAGGAAAAATCATCGAAAACACCAAAGAGGGCATCTCCCTGAAGGTCCCAGAAGGCTGGGAAGTAAACGAAGCTATCTCAGAACAAATCTTAGAAATCAGAAAATTTGGCCCGGATCAAACCATAGAAACAGAATTAGTAGACGGAACAATACTGAAGTTGTATACTCAAAACAATCCGGAAGAATTGAATATTAAAGATTTCGCTTTAAAGAACTGGAAATATTCTCCAGAAGAATTAATTACACTTAAAATTAACAATACCGAGGTTATTAAAACAATCGAAAAGCTTGAATATGGAACAGATGAATTTGATAATCCTGTCTACTTAGAAAATAGTGAGGTGATTGGTATAGCATTTACTAAAGATAAAAAAGTTTATATTTTCTCCTGTGATTCTGTTGGTAAAAATTACCAATTATATAGTAAAGAATGTGAAAAATTGATAAAAGAAGAAATCCAAAAAGAGCTTTAACTTAAAGAATTTATGAAAAGGCAAATTATTATTCTAGTATTATTTTTTATTTTTTCTGGAAGAAATTTTATTCTTTTTGCTCAAAATTTTCCTTTTGATTTAAGACTTCCCTTTTCTGAGGGAGAAAAATGGAAAGTCTCCCAGGGTTACAATACTTCTTTTACTCATAAAGGAAAGGATAAATATGCTTTAGATTTTAACTTAACCGGAGAACAGGACTATGGCAAACCTATTTTAGCTGCAGCAGATG
>DDKT01000021.1 GCA_002339755.1 Patescibacteria group bacterium UBA2591 | reverse complement strand
CGTAGCCAATATACTTTCTTTTTTTAGTGACAAAATCTATTTTATTTGTTCTTTTGTATACGCCACTCCATCCGCTGCAGCTAAAATAGGCTTGCCATAGTCTTGTTCTCCAGGCAAACTGAAATCCAAAGCATAAATATTCCCCCCTTTATTATGACTATAAGAACCATGGTAACCTTGAGTGACTATCCATTTTTCTCCTTCTTCAAAAGGAAGTTTTAAGTCTAGAAAAACATTATTACTTCCGAATAAGAGTGTTAGACTTTTGAGAAATAAAGAAATAGCGACAAAAATTATTAAAATAACAAATTTTTTAAATTTTAAAAAGTCAAAATTCATATTTTATTTTGTCTTTTACAAGATTTTCACATTCTTGGATATACTGGTTATATTGTTGACCAGCAGCATGACAAGAAAATTGATAAATCTTTTTGTCTTTAACAAATGTAATTTCAAGAACTTTGCTATCTTCTTTATATATTACATCCTCTTCTTTTTGGTTGTTTAATCCGATAACAATTTTATCTTCGGTTTTTGCAATTTCAATACCATTAAATTCTTCTATTAGAGTTTCTTTAGGGATATACCCCCAATTTTTCATTATTATTTCTTTTATACTTAAACCTTCAGGGTTCTCTTTTGCATACAACTTCAGCACTGTTCCGTCTACTAATTCTGTTTCTATGGTTTGTTCTGGACCAAATTTTCTGATTTCTAAGATTTGTTCTGAGATAGCCTCGTTTACTTCCCATCCCTCTGGGACTTTCAGGGAGATGCCCTCTTTGGTGTTTTCGATGATTTTTCCTTGGGGAGTTTCTCGGAGAAGAAGATAAGGAGAGAGAGACTTGATGGTTTCCTCTGCTTCTTCTTTTGTTATTTTTTCTTTTTGGTTTTGTTTAGAAGGGCTTCTAAAAAAGAAAAAACCTCCTATGGTAAGAGAGATTAAAAAAAGAATAAGTAAAGTGGATAAAAAAAGAAAAGTTATCCTCTTTTTTTCTATTTCTTTTGTTTCTTTTTGCATGATATTAATTTTAGCAAATTTTTGAGAAAAAATCATTTTTTTTCTGATCCTCCTTTTCTCTTTTCTACACATATAAAGGAAGTCCCTCAGATCTTTATCCGTAATAGCTATACCGACTCCTCAGTTCTTAGTGTAAATATTGTTTTTAGATATTTTAACTAAAATCGACTAGAACCAAAGCTTTATCCAAAAACAGAGATTACATTATTGTTTTAAACTCGTTAACTATCATTTTAACTAGAAATAATTATCCGGCCAATCGTTTTGAAAGAGAATTACGTCTCCTGGTCTTAAAATGGAAGGTAAGTTTTTTTGCATTTCAAAGGTATCTGGAAAAATCAAAATTTTTTCTTCTAGAAAATTTAATTGCCTTAATCCTTCTAACAAAAAGGGAGTAGTGCTATTCTTAATGAGAATAACTAGGTCAACCACTTGAGCTAGATTTCGTCCAATTTCTATATGTATTTCTTTTACGCGTTCTCCCAATTCTACTAAGCCAGGAGTGACATATATTTTTCTTTGATCTTTAAACTCGCTTAAAACTTCTATAGCTGCCTTAACACCATCAGGATTTCCATTGTAAGTATCATCAATGATTGTTATTCCATTTGCTTTTTTTGTCATGAAAAGTCGATGAGGAGCTGCCTTTATATTTTCTAAGCTTTTTTTAATTTCTTCCAGTGACATTTTACATTCTTTGGCAGCAGCTACAGCTCTTAAAAGATTTTCCGCGTTATGTCTTCCCAGGAGAGTAGAGGAGACTTTTAGGGATCCACCTTCTTTAAAGATAATTTCAAAAGAGATTCCGTCTTTTGAGGCTTGTATGTCGCGAGCCCTAAGACCAGAAGCGACTTCTCCTTCGACAGAATAAAAACAGACTCTTGATTTTAGAAATCTTTTATAATTCCTTTGGCAGTATTTATTATCATTATTAATAATAGCTAATCCATCTTGAGGCAAAGATTCGATAAGCTCAAATTCTGTTTTAATAATATTTTCCATTGATTTAAATCTTTCTAAATGCGTTTCGTTAAGAGCAGTTAAGATCCCGATTTGGGGTTTGACAAGTTGACAAATTTCTTTTATATCTCCTCTTTTGTAAGCCCCCATTTCTACAATAAAAATTTCTATTTCTGGAGATAGATCAGTTAGAATTAGGTAAGCAATACCAAGAATGGTGTTGATATTTCCTGGCGTTTTTAGAACCTTAAATTTTGAAGAAAGCATTTGGTAAAGAAATTCTTTAGTGCTTGTTTTGCCAAAACTTCCGCTAATGCCAATTATTTTTAAATTCGGAAATTTTTTTAACTTTTGTTTAGCTTGCCAAACTATTTTTTTCCTAATTAATTGTTCTAAGGGCTTTATAACTAAAGCAGCAATAACTAAAAAAATATAAATAAATCTGAAATAAATAAAGAGTAGTATCAGAGTTAAGGGAATGGCAAAGATCAGATTAAATTTAGAGAAGAATAAAAAAGCCAAAAGCAAAAGAGAAATTATCCAAAAACTGAGAGCAAGCGAAAAGATCAATTTTGCTTTTGTAGTCCAAATAAGTTTCTTTTTCTTTTCGAGTCCTAGCCAAACTTTATGATGCTTTATCCAATTCAAAAATCGTCTGATATTATATTCTTCCAGTTGAAAGATGTATAAAAGATTTTTGAGTTTTTCAATTAGATTTAAAGATTTCATAAATTAGATAAAATTTCTTTTAGATCTGAGAATAAATAATTTATTTTTTAAATCTTTTCTTCTCATAAGAAAGAATTAAGAAATGAAAAATTTTTCATCCTTTTTTTCTCTTCCGTCAAACTAAAAAGAAAGATAGGAGTTATGTTATTAAAGTTCATTATTATAGCTACAAAGAACCAGAATTAAGTAGTCATTTATATTCTAAGAATCTTTCTACTTCTTCTAAAAATTTTTCTTTTTGATCAATGAAACTATAATGTCCTGTGTTTTCTAAAATAATGAATTTAGAATTACTAATAAGCTTATTCAATAATCGTCCATCAGATAAAGGAGTTTCTTTATCATTTTCTCCCCAAATAATCAAAGTTGGAGCTTTAATTTGTTGAGCGAATTTTTGCAGATCTTCATTGATTATTTTTAAAAAGGTTTCTTTTAGTTTTCCAGCTTTTTCATAATCATGTTCTCCTATTCTTTCATAAAGTTTTTTGCGAGCCTTCTCCTTAAATCGTTTTAGAAAAGGAAATGAAAAGAATATTTTCCCTAATTTAGCTAAAAACAGATAGAATCTTTTTTTAGGAGTTTTGGGAGGCTTTATTCCTGCGCTATCTACTAAAATTAATTTTTCAATCAGATTAGGAAATTGGGCAGCAAATTTAATAGCAATTCTGCCTCCAAAAGAGTGACCCACCAAGATTGCTCTATTTAATTCGAGTTTGTCTAAAAATTTTTTTAAAATTTCAGCATAATCAAAGACAGAAAAAGGCCTTGGAGGCAAACTCGAAAGACCAAAACCTGGCAAATCTAAAGCAAAGACTTTAAACTTTTTTGCGAGTTCAGGGATTATGTTTTGAAAAACTTTTAAATTATCCCCCCAACCGTGGAGCAAGATTATATTCTTATTTTCACCTCGGGTTTCAAAATTTATTAGTAGTTTATCTATTAAAATTTGCATTTTGTCTTAACAGTTTAATTAGTAAGTTATTTATTGATGGATTACTTGGTTAATGGTTTAAAGTTACAGAAATTGAGATTTGAGATTTAAAATAGATGCTTAGTCTCGTCTCGGCATCTGTTTTGCGTCGACTCGATACAAAGAAAATATAATTGATTTGAAAGGAATTTACATTGCTATTTTGTTGTATCGGAATTTTAATAATTCCGATACAAGCCCGCTTCGATTTTGCCATTTTTTTCTAAATTAGGCATTATTTTAGGAATAAACCTGGTTAAACTTTTGTGAGGCCGTGGTTGAATAAACCC
>DDKT01000099.1 GCA_002339755.1 Patescibacteria group bacterium UBA2591 | reverse complement strand
TGACATATTTTTCTCCTTTAAAATTAAATAAAATTAAATAAACTATTCCTGCAAAAAGCCGACCAAACTTTTCGCAAATATATTATATGAAAAAATTTTCTTTTACTCTAAATTAAATTCAAAACAAAACCGCCAACTGATTTTTTCGCCCAAAATTCCTTATAATTTGGTCACCAAGTCCGTCGAAGCGAGCGAGGCGAATTTGACAATTCCTCGCTGGTGCCGTGGGTGGGACTCGAACCCACACGGGATTTTATTCCCACTTGATTTTAAGTCAAGCGCGTATTCCTGTTCCGCCACCACGGCAAGAAGTTTAAAGTATAAAAAGCGTCTTTTATTCTCATCCAAGCCGACACCACATCTCGCTTTTGCAAGGTTAATTATCAATGATTATCAATTATTATTACTGGAGCGGGCGAGCAGAATCGAACTGCCGTCTCTGCCTTGGCAAGGCAGTATAATAACCACTATACGACGCCCGCCTGCATTTAAATTTGAAATTTAAAACGTAATGTCCAGCATAAATTCTATTTATAAAAGGTTTAAATCCCAAAATTCAAAATTCAAATCAAGTCAAAATCAAAATTCAAAACAAAATCTCTAAAACCTTTGTTTCGAAATCTGGGCTTAGGATCTGAAATTGCCAAGCATTTAAAGGTTTCGTTCTTTTTAAAAGTCGTAAATTGGAGCGTAAAAAAACTTAAATCTATCAAAAGGCCAGCCGCGAATCCAAACCTTTCCAATAACATCTCTTCGATTCACTGGACCAAAACTTCGGGAATCCAAACTTGAATTACGATTATCACCTAAAACAAAATACTCCTCATCTTTTAAAGTCATATCAATCTGGCCCAGGGTTCCTTGAACATCTATAAAAGGCAAATAACTATTTTCGTCTAATTTTTTGCCTTCAGGATATTCTTGATTAAAAATGATTATCTCTCCTTCAGCAATTTTTATTCTTTCTCCGGGCAGAGCGATAGTTCTTTTAATAAAATATTGCCTTGAATTTAAAGGATTTCTAAACACAATTACTTCTCCCCTTCTTGGTTCATTAAAACGATAACTTATCTCATCGATAATTAAATATTCATAATCATAAAAATTCGGTTCCATAGAAGCGCCTTTAACATAAAAAGGCTGAATCAAAAAATATCTTACAGGAATAACAATAATTAAGGAAATAACAACTATTTTCACAATCTCTAAGATGAAGTTTATCAAAGAAAGAAAAAAAGAATGCTTTTTTTCTTTTTCTAAATTTTGTTCTTGGCTAAGTGTATTCATACTGAATCAAATAAGTTTTTCTTTTAAAAAATTTTGTATCTATAGTAATAGATTTAAATAATGTAACTTCATCTATTCCCCTTTCTTGATGGGAAGGATAAGGGAGGATAAAAAAATCTTTCTCCGTTCTCTGCCCTCTCTCCTTAATCCTCTTCTGTAAAGGGAAAAAATTTATTAATAAAAGATTCTTTTATTCTATAGTAATGAATTTAGATTTAAATAAATACAACTTTTGTTTTTAGACGAAGTTTTGATTTTGATTAATTTTGATTAATTAAAGTAAAATGTTAGGGCATTTACGCTGGAAACTATACTTATGAGAATAAAAATCCATTTATTCTGAAATTAAAGAGATTTACGGTAGTGATAATTTAAAAAGAGCATTATGCGCTTAAAGATTTGCCATAAAAAATTTCTCTACACAACAACAAAATCGGAAGGAAAGTGGGCGGTGAAGGATTCGAACCTCCGCAGTCCGAAGACGTGTGGTTTACAGCCACATGCATTTGACCGCTCTGCCAACCGCCCCTCACAAATTAACAATAATTAGTGGAGCTGAAGGTGGGATTTGAACCCACGACCTTTTGCTTACCATGCAAATGCTCTAACCAGCTGAGCTACTTCAGCTCATTTTTAATTCTTTATCTTTAAAATCTGCTATTCTTTTTTCAAATTCTTCAATTTTTTCATTTTCTGGATTAACTTCTTTTAATTCTTTTAAAACCTGTGTAGCCAACTGCCTATCTTTTATAATTATACTCATTTCTATCAAAGCATCAAGAGCTTTTGGATCATTAGGCTTTAAATCAACAGCTTTTTTAAAATTCAATAGAGCTTTTTTGTTTTTACCTAAAATTTTATAAATAGAACCTAGTTCTAAATGAGTCTCAGCAGCCCGATCCATTTCCTCGGGAAGCAAAGGTCTCTTGCGGGAAATTATCTTTAAAATATGTTTAAAAGTTTCTTTTGCATGTTCATAGTCTTTTTTCTCTAAATAAATTTTCCCTAGGGCTCTATAGGCAGAAAGATTCTTTTTGTCTAAGTTAATGATTTCAATGTATCTGCGTTCTGCTTCTATCAAATTATCGCTCTGTTCTAGCTCTTGTCCCTCAGCCATTAAAGTACGGATTCTTTGTTGTAGCTTTTCTGGCTCTTTCTGAATCAAAAGATTGCTTTTTTGACGATACTTTTCTTCTAAAATTAAAATTTTGTCTTTTAATTTGATAAAAAAATCTCTTAAAAATTTCTCTAAAGGACTGAAAAACTTTCTGATCTTATCTCTAAGGAGAATCATTTTGCGTTCTATTCTATCTTCTATCAAACGATGCTTAACTTGAATCTGCTTTTCTTTTGGAATCTGATGGATATCAATGGTAACTATATCAGGGAATTTGCGAAATAAAATAACGATGATTATTATTAAACTTAAAAAAATAATTGCAAGAAGGATAAAATCAAGCATATATAATTTAAGTGTGTAGGAAAAATTCACCTACTTTGATCTAAATTGCCAATTTCTTTGTTCTTCCATCCAGCGTTTCTTTAATAAGACCACTTCTTATACTAAGTCTTTTAATGTTTTCTTTAGGGTTATTTTGCAAAATTCTCTAAGTAAATCGTTTTAATTTTGACTTTTCTCTCTATAAAGGCGGAGTACTAGACAAAAGAACAGATTGACTTTTTCAAAACTGATGACTCAGAAAGGGAAATAGTTCCTCGAGCCTTCTTAAGCTAATTAACTCTATCACCTACTTTTTAAAGAGAATCAAAAAAATCTTCCTCTTCTTTGGGGAAGGAGTGTTTAGTTTTTTCCAATGTTAATTATATTTTAAACGATTTATATTTTTACTCCAAAGAATCTTCATCTTTTATTATTTTAGGAGAAAACCAAGGTTTTGTCAAGGAAACGTATTAAATCATCTAAAA
>DDKT01000070.1:3740-6779 GCA_002339755.1 Patescibacteria group bacterium UBA2591 | reverse complement strand
TTATGGCACAAGAATACTTATTGAATTAAGTTTCAGAAGTTTAAAAATGTTTTATGGTCTAGTAACCAGTTTACCAAGATCAGTAAGCGGATATCTTGCTAACTATATCTACAGCTTACTAACTTATCAAATTTCTTAGATTAATAAATCAATAAATCAAATACGTTTTTGTCTTAATGTTTGTAAATTTTACAATTTGCTTAACTAATAAATAAACTTGGTTAATCCAAAGGTGTTTTTGTATTGTCTAAATTTATTTATTAGATTTACATTTCGTAATTCAAGGTTCTATTATGAATTTTTCTCAACTTAAAACCAAAGCTTTTAAAGAGATTGATTCTGCTAAAAACCTAGAAGAACTCAAAAAAATAGAAAAAGAATATCTTGGCAGAAATGGCAAGATAGCTTTGATTTTGCAAGGCTTGAAAGATTTACCGATTGAAAAAAGAAAACAAACAGGAAAAGTAATTAACGAAATAAAAAGAGAAGTAGAATTAAAAATTAAAGAACAAGAATCAAAAATCAAAAACCAAGAATCACAGAAAAAGGAAGTTTTTGATATTACTTTACCAGGCCAGAAATTAGAACTTGGTCACTTGCATCCCATTACTCAATTTATAAGAAAAGTTATAAATATTTTTCAAAGTATGGGATTTGAAATAGTAGAAGGACCTGAGCTAGAATTAGCTAGATACAACTTTGATTTGTTAAACGTTCCCAAGGATCATCCAGCTCGTGATGCTTGGAATACTTTCTGGATTTTTCAGGACAAAAATATAGATGTTAATGATGAGAATAGTCTTTTATTAAGAACCCATACTTCTCCTGTGCAGATTAGAGTTATGGAGAAAAGAAAGCCACCAGTTCGACTAATTGCTCCGGGAAGATGCTTTCGCCATGAGGCTACAGACCCGGGACATGAAACTACTTTTTATCAATGTGAGGGCTTAGCTATAGATAAAGAAATAAAAATAACAGATCTTTTTGGCACTCTTCTTACTTTTGCCCAGATGATATTTGGCAAAGAAACAAAAATGCGAATTCGAGCAAGTTTTTATCCTTTTGTAGAACCAGGCTTTGATATAGATTTAACCTGTCTTTTGTGTAAGGGTAGGGGATGTTCAGTTTGTAAATTAACAGGTTGGCTAGAGGTAATGCCTTGTGGCATGGTTCATCCTCAAGTTCTAAAAAATATGAAAGTAGATCCTGAAGAGTATACCGGTTTTGCCTTTGGTATGGGCATAGATCGTCTGATGATGCTTTATTATGAAGTTGACGATATTAGACTAAGTTATGGAGGAGATTTAAGATTCTTGAATCAATTTTGATTTTTTAATTATTAATGAAACTATCATTCAATTGGCTTCAACAATTTTTTGAAAAAAAATTGCCTAGGCCAGAAAAATTAGGCGAAAAATTAACTCTGGCTGGTTTCGAATTGGAAAAAATTGTCTATGATCCAGAAATAAAAGGAGTAGTAGTGGGAGAAATCAAAAGCATTAGGAAACATCCGAAAGTAAAGAAATTAAAAATAGTAGGGGTAATAATAAAAAAACAAGGAAATAAAGTAATCAAAAAACAAATTATTTGTGGAGCTCCTAATATAAAAACAGGTCAAAAAGTAGCTGTAGCTTTAGTAGGAGCTCAGTTAGTTGGCTTAGACATAGACGGAAGGCCAGGAAAAGAACCTTTGATGATTTTTGAAAGAGAAATTAAAGGAATTAAATCAGAAGGCATACTTTGCGCTGAAGATGAACTTGGCTTAAGTAATGATCATTCAGGGGTTTATATCCTTTCTTCAGAAGCAAAGATAGGTGAAGATATAAATAAAGTATTAGATTTAAAAGATGCGATTTTAGAATTTGAAATCACACCAAATAGAAAGGATTGTTTATCTGTTTTTGGGCTAGTTAGAGAGATAGTAGCTATCACTGATTTGAAATTTAAAGCTCCAAAAGATTCTTTTCAAACTTTTGATTTTTCCAAATATTATAATCAATACAAAAATTTTAAAGAGATCAAAATTCAAGAGTCTTTTTCTGGCAGAGACTTGTTAGTTGAAATAAAAGATCCGAAATTATGCCCAAAATATACAGTTCGGGTCATTAAAAATATAAAAGTGAGTGAATCACCTCAATGGTTGAAAAATAGATTAAGAAAGCATGGAATAAAATCGATTAATAATATAGTTGATGTGACTAATTATGTGATGATAGAACTTGGACAACCTTTGCATGCTTTTGATTTTGAGAAAATAAAAAAGAGTGAAAAAGCAATTCCCTCGATCATTGTTAGAAAAGCCAAAAAAGGAGAAAGAATTGTTACTATAGATGGCAAAAGTAGGGAATTGGATGAGAGTATGTTGGTTATAGCTAAGGCAAAAAAACCGATTGCCCTAGCTGGAGTGATGGGAGGAAAGGAATCTGAGATTTCAGAAAAGACAAGAGATATTGTTTTAGAATCAGCTCAATTTGGTTCTGCCCCTATTCGAAAGACAGTCTTTAAATTAGGTTTGCAAACTGAAAGTTCTTATCGTTTTGAAAGAGGAATAGATTGGAATATGGTTGAAATTGCTTTAGATCGAGCAACAGAATTAATTGTCAAACTTCAGCCTAAGAACCAGAAAGTAAAAATAGGAGAAAAAATAATACTTCAACAACAAGTACAATATTTGCGTAGAACAATAAAGTTACCAATGAGAAAGATTGAAAGATTTCTGGGGATTAAATTAACCAAAAATCACCTCAGAAACATTTTGAAAAGCTTGGGCTTTAAAATAGCAGAATTCGAAATTCTAAAACCAGATCTTCTTGATCTAGAGAAATCAAAAGAGATAATAGTTAAAGAAGCAGAAAAATTACTTGGCCGACCTTATAAATACGGAGCCCTAGAATCAGAAGCACCAAAGAAATTTGATTGTTCGAGTTTAATTCAATATCTTTATAAAAAAATTGGTATTATTATTCCTAGATGTTCGATTGATCAAGCTCTCTGCGGCTTTATTATAGAAACAAAAGATTATGAAAAATTAAAAAAGAC
>DDKT01000070.1:0-3541 GCA_002339755.1 Patescibacteria group bacterium UBA2591 | reverse complement strand
ATTGGACATGTGGGAATTTATGTGGGAAATGGCAAGTTGATCCATCTAACCCTTAAGAAAAAGGAGATTATAAAGGATAATTTAGAAAATTTTTTTAAAGAAGGAAAATGTCAAGCGATCCGACGGATTTTAGATTCTAAAATTTTCAGAGAAGATCCGCATTTTATAATTACTGTTCCTTCCTGGCGAGAAGACGTCTCTTTATCTGAAGATTTAATCGAAGAGATAGGAAGAATTTATGATTATAATAAATTAAAACCTACTCTTTTAAAAGGAGAAATTCCTTTTTCTGATTTAAATAAAGAGATAATTTTAGAGAATTTTATTAAGGATGTTTTAGTAGGCATAGGTATGGCTGAGGTTTATAACTATTCTTTTTATGGCAAAAAACAAATAGAATTAACTGGCGGTAAAGAATTGATCAGAAAACATTTTCAGATAGCTAATCCTATTAATCCCTTTCAAGAGTTTTTGAGAATAAGCTTAGTGCCTGGGCTTTTAGAGGTTGCTCGAAAAAATATAAGAAATTTTAAGGAAGTAAAAATTTTTGAATTGGGAAAAATTTACTTGAAGAACGAGAATCAAATAGATGAAAAAAAGATGATAACAGGACTAGTATTATCCCAAGTACCAATCTCTAAACCCCAGATATATTTAGAAGAAGTTTTTTATCAGGTTAAGGGAATTTTAGAATTGTTGTTTGATAGATTAAATATTGAAAAAGATAAAGTTAATTATAGATCTTTATCTGATTTTGAATTGACCTATCCTTTAGATTTTTCTTCTTCCCTCTTGGACAAGCAAAAAAGCGCCTTGGTGGTGATAGATGGAGAAATAATAGGTTTGTTAGGTGAGATAAATTTTCTTCTTAAGGAAAAACATAGTCTTTTAAATGCAACTGTATTCGAGTTAGATTTTCAAAAGTTAATTAAGAATTTCAAGAAAAAGAAGTATCGACCTATATCTTATTATCCTTCTTTAGCTCGTGATTTGGCTATAGTAGTAGAAAAGAAAATTCCTTCTGCTGATTTAACAAAGACAATCAAAGAAATCGATCCTCTAATTAGAGAAGTAGAGTTATTCGATTTTTTTGAAAATGAAAAGAAGTTAGGTAAAAATAAAAAAAGTCTTGCTTTTCATTTAATTTTTCAGGCTTTTGACAGAACTTTAAAAGCAGAAGAAATAGATTCTATTTTTCAAAAGATTTTAGAAAATTTAAGAGAGAAATTTTCTGCTCAAATTCGAGAAGAGTAATTTGGAAAATAAAAAGAGGTGCAAGCTTTGTTGTTTTGAATCTTAAACATGATGGATATACATTTAAAAGCTTGCACCGTTTCGATCTCCTAATTTAGATTTAGGAGATTTATTATCATCTTTGGGAGGCTAGCCATCTTTCATATTCCTCCCTGGGGACCCAGATCCAATGGGGCTCTACCCAGATGCCTCGTTGTTCATCAAAATGTCGAGGTATCCACACTCGATATCCAGCAGGAGGAGGTAAATTTCGTGATGATCGCTCTCTTTCTTGTTTCTCGATCTCATCTCCAATAAGGCCTCCAAGAGTGCCGAGCAAAGTTCCCCCTATTACTCCCCCCCTCCAAGGATTTTCCTTATCAGAAATAGCCCCTCCCATGCTTCCTATTCCCGCACCTATCATTTCCCACTTTCGACCCGTGGCAGTGGTTGCTAAACATCCCATTAAAGAATTGCTTAGTAGGAAGAAAATGAGCCCTACTACTAAACCTTTTCCTCTCAGCTTCACCTTTCCTCACCTCCTTTCAGGTCAAATTTTTTCTTCACTTTTTATAAGTAGGAAGTACTGACCAAATAATAAATAAAACAACTATTAAAACCATAAAAAGAATGAGCTGAAGGCCTCCACCAAACCAAAGAACAGCACCAGCCAGAGTAAAATTTTCCCAAAATCCTGATGGTCGAAAAACAAATTTTGCCAATAAGTATAGCCAGGTTGGGAAAAATCCTATAAAGACACAGATTAGACTCCACTTAATTTTACTCAGTACGGTCATCTTCTTTTTCTCCTTTCGTCTTGAAAATCGGAGAGATTACTTCATAACTAGCGAAATAACTAGCGAATGCCAGCAAACCATATCTTCCGTGGATCTGTGGGCCAAGGATCAGAGTCAGGATATTCATTTACGTACATATACTCTTTAGAAAAAAAAGCAAAATACCATTCTTCGTCCTTTGCCCAATAAGTAGCATTGTTGAAATTTTCCAAAAAAAGACAAGGACTAAGAACATTAAGAGTAATCAGCGTATAAAGATCAACTGGTTTAAGCTGTCGTTCTTTGTAATCTGCTTCCAATTTTTCCTTTGAGGGCAAAAAGGGGTAGGGGCAATGGAAAAAATATACATCTACTTCAGTTTTACTCGTTGTTGGCGCCTCTTGCGCAAAGTCTATAACGATCAAGGGCTCAGGGCAATTGCTACTGATTGTCTTAATTAGCTCTTTAATATTTCGAGAATCATCTAATGTCACATAACGTATAAGCATACCCTGGAAAGCTGCGTCTGTATATTTTCTCATTGTAGATTCCATCTTTGTAGATCCCATCTCTTTTCTAAAAGACTGGTAGAGGACTTGAGCTCCTACCAAAGTTAACTCCTGTGGAAACGTTGGCGATTTTTGTAAAATAGTACATAATTCTACGAGAATCGCCTTGACTTGACTGCCCTCAATAGCTATTTCCATGATTCTTTTATACCTCCTTCATTTTAATTTGGCTGGATGATTCTATGTCGTCACTAGTTTTTCAACTCTTAAACAACTGAAAATCAGAAAGCTGTGGCAACTTTAGCAAACAGTAAAATATTTTGTAAAAGTACTTTAAGCGATAAATTCTTTTTGATATTTATCATCATAACAAAATTTCTTTTTAAGTCAAATGTTTGATTGTGGATAAGCGTTACGGCAATACGAATAATTTCACTCTTAAACAACTTAGAAATTTTATGCTCTTTGAGAGAATTCCATTTTAATTTTCTCAAGAGAGATCAATTTTACTCTATTCTATTTAATATTCTATTTAATTTATTTTGTCAAATTTCTATAAGTATGAAATTTTTAAATTACCTTGGCAGTCCAAGACCGGGTATTGATAAAGGGTTTTTATTGTTTTATATTAAAAGTAATAAGGATTGAGAGATTTAAACAAAATAGATTGACCTATATAGATTGATCTATAAACAACCAAGCCATTTTTGAAATTTTGATAGTGATTTTGTTCTTACGATCCTTATGTTTAAAAGTAACTTATCTATACTCCTCCCATTTTAAGATCAGGCTTTGATCTGAATCCTAATAAGGAATAATTAAAGTTTGCGTTGTTTAAATAATTAACAAATTTTTGAAAAATCTTTTTAAATAATTGAATAATAATGATTCCTTTATTTGTTTTCATTTAATCTTGGATACTTCATTAGCTAAGATTATATCATAAAGTCTATTCGTGGAATGTGGTGGGAATACTACAGATAGCCAACGATTTCTTTACATTTGGAAGTGAGCCCCTGAATT
>DDKT01000073.1 GCA_002339755.1 Patescibacteria group bacterium UBA2591 | reverse complement strand
TTATGGCACAAGAATACTTATTGAATTAAGTTTCAGAAGTTTAAAAATGTTTTATGGTCTAGTAACCAGTTTACCAAGATCAGTAAGCGGATATCTTGCTAACTATATCTACAGCTTACTAACTTATCAAATTTCTTAGATTAATAAATCAATAAATCAAATACGTTTTTGTCTTAATGTTTGTAAATTTTACAATTTGCTTAACTAATAAATAAACTTGGTTAATCCAAAGGTGTTTTTGTATTGTCTAAATTTATTTATTAGATTTACATTTCGTAATTCAAAGTTTATCAACTGAAACGTAATTATAGTTTTCATCCTGAAGAAGTAGAATTACTTTTATTTAAACTAAAAATTCAAAGTACGTAAGTTCTGTATAATGTTTAATCTTAAAATTTTTTTTAGATTTTGAAATCTTCTGATTATTCGACACTTCAAATTATAAAAACCTAAAACCTTTGTCCCCCTCTATCCTCTCTTTTTGTAACTAATAAAAAACATTTCTAAAAAAATCAATGCTAAAATTAACAATGATATATTCCACCACCTAAGTAACCCTAATCCCTTAAAAGAAATAAAGGCAATAATTAAAAAAGAAAACCAAATGGCCTGACGAAAAGAGGTGACCATCTTTTTAGAAACTGGATCTTTAGAAAGTTTAACTCGAATCAAAAAACCTAAAAGAGTTAAGGTACCAATTAAAGAAAGCAAAAGCGCTAGATAAAATAAAAAAAAGCCTAAAGAGCCAGTCTCTTCTGGGTCAATGTATAAAACCACTACGCCCCAACTTAACCAACAAAGAAAAGTACTTAATAATATTAGAACGAAGCATTTTCGAAGCGTCATAATAGATTTGATAACCAAGCTAGACAAATGGTTAATCCTAAAAAATCAGATTAACCTCCAAATTCAACTTTGTAATTTTTCTAAAAAACTGCAGCCAAGTTATATAATGGCAATATAATAGCTGCTACCATAAGACCCACCCCTATTCCTATGCCAATTATAAATAGGGGCTCAATAATAGAAATTAAATCAACCATTGTATTATCTATTTCTTGACTAAAAAAATTTGCTATCTTCTCTAAAATACTATCTAAATAACCAGTCCGTTCTCCTATAGTCATCATCTGAGTCACCATGGAAGGAATAATAGCAGACTTAGAAAAAACTGTATCAATAGGATTGCCAGCTTCCACTTCTTTAACTGTTTTTAAAATTAAGTCTTTGTAAACAGCATTTCCTACCACATCAGCTACAACTCTTAGAGCTAGAGTTAAAGAAACCCCACTCGTAAGCAAAGTAGATAGACTTTGGGAAAAACGAACAAGATAAATTTTTTGAAAAAGAGATCCAAAAATAGGTATTTTAGTTCTAAAGAAATCGAATTGCCTTCTACCAATTTCAGTTTTAGAATAAATTTTAAAAATGATAAAAATAACAACCAAGCTTATAAGTAAAAGCCACCAATAGTGACTCAAAAAATCACTAACATTAATGAGGAGGCGAGTAGCAAAAGGGAGCTCTATCCCTGCCTCTTTTAAAATCTTAGTTAATTGAGGAACAACAAAAACCATCATTATTCCACCAACTAAAACCAAACTGTTAATAATAAAAACTGGATAGATCATTGTCCCTTTAATTTTATTCATTAAATAGTAATCTTTTTCCTGCTGATTAGCTAAATAAGTCAAAACTTCATCTAATTTTCCCGAGGTTTCTCCGGTCTTAACCATATTAATATAAAAATCATTAAAAACATGAGGATATTTAGAAAAAGTGGCTGAAAGTTTTGCGCCTCCATCAACCTCATCAGCTATTTCTGAAATGATGATTCTTAAATTGAAATTCGAGGTTTCTTTAATTAAAATCCTCAAGGCTTGAACAAGGGGTAAAGTAGCTGAAACTAAAACAGATAATTGACGGGAGAAAATAACTATTTCTCTCCTTTTAATTCGAGTTAAAAATTTTAAGGGAGCTCCAAAAAAAGAAATTTTCTTAGCTGGTTCGAGGGAAACAATAATTAAATTTCGTTCAGTCAAAATATTACTTGCTGCTTCTGTAGTTGGTGCTTCTATTGTTCCGACCATCGTTTGTCCTTCCTTGTTTTTAGCGTGATAACTATATAACATAAAGTCAAAAAGAAATAGCACATAGGCACTCGGTCGCTTCGCTCCCTCGCGCGCTATTCCGCCTTAATTTTGCGAGGTAATACGAAGGCGGCACACTCGTTCTCCCTTCGGGGCTCGCTCGGGGTTATTCACCCTCTGTGCCGCAAGGGGTTAACCTCTTCTGTTCTTTAGTGAAAGTATTTTTTTCCTTATTATGACAAAATTAGAGCGGGCTTGTATCGGAAACTTCCAGTTTCCGATACAATAAAAGATGTTATTTAATGGGATGGGTGGTGAGATAAGGAAAATAGGTAGCAGAAAGTATAAGTAAAAAGTACAAGTTAGAGATCTTTCAAGATAAGCTTCTTTTAATTTTGGTTTTCTGCCAACTCTGCCTTACTTTTGATCTTCTGAGGTTTCTTTTTCAAGATTTGGATAAGAGTTGTGTTTTGAGGTTAATTACCAAGCCTGAACCGGTTCTCTTAAGGAAAATGGGATTAAAGAGAGTAAAAAGAGAGTAAAAAGAGAAAGAGTCAAGCTAATTCCCGCCTTAGATGAACTCCTCACTCTCTATCCAGAAATAGTTGAATTTATTAGTAAGGCCACTCAACAAGAAATTCCTAGGCCAAAAGATAAAAGAAAAGAAAAAAATTTTATTCTGGTAAAAAGAAAAGATACATCATTAAAACTCAGATGATGATTGAAAGAAAAAAACTTCAAGATTCTAAAGCAAATTTATCTTCATTCTTTAAAAGGCTATTATCAGAGATTTCAAACTTTTCTTTCTTTGCAGATTTCAATTACTTTGTCAAAATTTTCTTTGTGCACTTTTCTAATCAGTTCTAGCTCAATTGGATCTTCTGAATCTATTACTCGGTGGCCTTCTTTTACATAGGATTCGTCAACTCTTTTCTTGCATTCTTTTAAAGCTTCAACTATGGAAGAATCACCTACCTCTTTTTGCTTTAAGAGGCTCAGAATAATATCTTCAGTACCGCTATCAAACTCATTGATAACGCTTTTACTCGACAAAATTTTAACCAGCTCCTTTGCTCGACCAGCTGCAGTTTCAGGATAATAAGATATTAACTTTGCTAGCTGAAATACAGGAGATCCATAAATATTAACTCTTCCTTCTCGAGGAGGAAGAGTATTCTCATCAACTCGCTTACAGAGCTCTTTTATAGCAATTTCTCCAGCTTGAGGTCCCATTTTTTTGAGCTTTTCAAACAATTCTAAATTTTGAGTAAAGGCATCTTTTTTTAGCCCTTCTCCTATTGGTTTTTTCGCCTTAAATATTTCATCTATAATACTCCTTATTTCATTCTCTCTCTCTTTCTCGAATGATTCCCTAATTGATAAGTCTGGTCTTTCTGTTCCCATATTTTTATAATTCAAATTTTAATTCTTCTAAATATCGACCTTTGTTATATTTAGACCCCCCTTAATTTAATTAGATTTTAAAAGAAAATTTTTAAATTAAGAAAAGGAAAGTTATCTTTAATAATGATTTTCACTCTAAATTTTAACTCTAAATTTAGAATAACCCTCTTTCTTAGATTTGTCAAATTATTATGAGGAGTTGCGCACCTTTAAAATTGCGTTAAAATAAAGATAAAAGTTAATTTTAAAGTAAGATATCTATA